>NZ_JASGBY010000041.1:0-508 GCF_030053355.1 Pantoea sp. EA-12
TTCATGACTGGGGTGAAGTCGTAACAAGGTAACCGTAGGGGAACCTGCGGTTGGATCACCTCCTTACCTGAAGATACTTTCCCGCGAAGTGCTCACACAGATTGTCTGATAGAAAGTAATGAGCAAGACGGCTGCGAAGTCGTGACATGTATGTGTCCCCTTCGTCTAGCGGTTAGGACTCCGCCCTTTCACGGCGGCAACAGGGGTTCGAATCCCCTAGGGGACGCCACTTGCTTGGTGACAGGTGAAAGGTGTCTCCACGAAATATCTCAAAACTGACGGTAACGTCGAGTTTGAGATATTGCTCTTTAACAATCCGGAACAAGCTGAAAATTGAAACGACGTGTCGGTTCATTTCTCCGTAATAAGAAATGAATGATGACATGTTCGAGTCTCTCAAATGCTTGCAGCTTGCATGCGTTGTAAAACGCCTGTGGGTTGTGAGGTTAAGCGACTAAGCGTACACGGTGGATGCCCTGGCAGTCAGAGGCGATGAAGGACGTGCTAA
>NZ_JASGBY010000005.1:0-359472 GCF_030053355.1 Pantoea sp. EA-12
ATGGATGTTCCATCGGCACCGGTCCGTTAAGGCAGACGAGTGAAGTGAAGGCACCGCGTAGCGGCGCGAGGACCGCCTGCCCCGGTGCGGCCCCAGACGGCGTTATCGTCAGTCCTTAACAGACAAACATAACGCCATTGATAGCGACCTGCCGAATGATTACGCCGTTCTAAAAAAATCACCCCTGCCAGCCACCGCCCAGCGCGGCGATCAGTTCGACGCTACTCACCCACTGTGTGCTCTGCAACGACAGCAGGCTCTGCTGCTCGCTCAGGCTGCTGTTCTCGGTGGTCGCGACATCGAGGTAATCAATCATCCCGGCATCATACTGATTGCGCGTGACCCGCGCCGACTCTTGCGCGGCGGTGGTGGCTAACTGCTGTGACGCGATCTCGCCCTGCAGCGTATTCAGCTGCACCAGATAATCTTCCACTTCGCCCATCGCGGTGAGCACCGACTGGCGGTAATCCGCTACGCTGGCGTCATAGGCGGCACGCGCCTGCTCCACCTTGGCGGAAGTAGCCCCGAAGTCCAGCAGCGTGCCACTCAGCTCTGGCCCCAACGACCAGACGCGATTCGGCAGCGAGAACAGGCTGTTGATCGCCGACGAACTGACACCGCCGCTGGCACTTAACGTCAGGTCCGGGTAATAACCGGCAATCGCCACGCCGACAGCGGCATTGGCGGCCGCGACGTTACGCTCGGCATAGGCGATATCCGGCCGACGCTGCAGCAGTGCCGAAGGCAGACTATTTGGGATAGCAGGCAACGTGGCGTTCAGCTTCGCCACCGGCAGTGAGAAGTCAGCAGGCGCACGCCCCAGCAGCAGCGCAATGGCGTGCTCTGACTGCGCGCGCTGCCATTGATAATCCTGCGCCGTGGCACGCGCGCTCTCCAACTGCATCTGCGCCTGTGCCAGCGTGGCGCGGGATTCACTGCCCGCTGAGTACTTGTTCTGAATCACCGTCAGATAACGCTGGTAGGCGTCGATACTGCGCTGATACAAGGCAATTTTTTCGTCGAGAATACGCAGCTGGAAGTAGTCCTGCGCCAGCTCAGATTGGGCGCTGAGCGTAATATTCGCCAGCTCGGCCTTACTCGCCTGGGCGCTGGCTTTGTTCTCTTCCAGCGTACGACGCAGTTTGCCCCACAAATCCAGTTCCCAGCTGGCGCTCAGATCGGCGGCGTGCGCGTTGCTGACGCTGCGCTGCCCGGTGGCGCTGGAACGGCTGCCGCTGCGGGTGCTGCTGGCATCGTAACTCACCGAAGGGAACAGCGCGGCGCGTGACTGCGATGTCAGCGCCTGGGCTTCACGGTACTGTGCCGCATAACTGGCCACGTTTTGGTTGGAGATGCTCACCTGGCTCAGCAGACTGCTGAGGGTATCGTCGTGATACACCAGCCACCATTCCCCCTTGCTTTGCGCATCCTGCGGCGTGGCCTGTTGCCAGCCTTTGGCCTCTTTGAAGTGGGTTGGCATCGCCATAGTGGGGCGTTGATAATCAGGGCCAACAGCACAGCCCGCCAACAGCAGCGCCATCACGATTGGCGTCAATTTCAGAGACATTTTCATCTATCAGGATTCCACATGGCGCAACCGCTGCCACTGACGTTTGGTGGCACGGCTTAAACGATCAAGCCAGAGATAAACCACTGGCGTAGTAAACAGCGTCAGCAGCTGGCTCAACGCCAAACCGCCGGCAATCGCCAGCCCGAGCGGGCTGCGTAAATCGGCATCGCCGCCGCTGCCCAGTGCCAAAGGCAAAGCACCAAAGAAAGCGGCCAGCGTGGTCATCATGATCGGGCGGAAGCGCATTAAACAGGCCTGGGTGATCGCCTGTTGCGGCGACATGCCTTTGGTGCGCTCAGCGTGGATCGCGAAATCGATCATCATGATGGCGTTCTTCTTCACGATACCGATCAGCAGAATGATGCCAATCAGGGCGATCACCGTCAGTTGGGTGTTGGTGAGCAGCAACAGCAGCAGTGCGCCCACCCCCGCCGACGGCAGCGTCGAGAGAATGGTAATCGGGTGGATATAGCTCTCATACAGCACGCCCAGCACGATATACACCGCTGCCAGCGCCGCCAGAATCAGCCAAGGCATGGTGGCGGTGAGCTGGGCGAAGGCCGCCGCCGTACCCGCGAAGCCAGCCTGAATGGTGGATGGCAGGCCGAGTTGCGCCATCGCCTGTTTGATCAGTGCCTGCGCCTGCTCCAGTGACACGCCATCGTTGAGGTTAAACGCCACCGTGCTGGTCGCCGACTGGCCCTGATGCGCTACCGACAGCGGTGCATTACCGCCCACAAAGCTGGCAAACGCGGAGAGCGGCACGCGATCGCCGCTGTCATTGATCACGTAAAGCTCTTTGAGTATCTCCGGATCGCGCGTGTAGCTGCTCTGTAATGACATCACCACGTGATACTGATTCAGCGTGTGATAGAGGGTGGCCACCTGGCGCTGGCTAAAGGCGTTGTTGAGCATGGTATCCAGCATCTGCACATTCACACCCAGACGCTGGGCGCGGTCGCGATCGATATTGATCACCACTTCCTGCCCTCCGGTTTGTGAGTCGGAATCTACGCTGTTAAGCTGTGGGATCGCCGCCAGCGCCGCCTGCACTTTAGGCGTCCACTCACGCAGCACATCCAGATCGTCCGCCTGCAGGCTGTATTGATAGGTGGCGTTGGCGCTGCGTCCACCGATATGCAAATCCTGCGCGGCCATCAGGAACATCTGCGCACCAGCAATATGACTGGTCTTCATACTCAGGCGGTTCGCCACTTCGGTGGCGGTGGCATCACGATCGCTGAAATCTTTCAGGCGCACAAAGAAGTTGGCGCTGTTGCGCGAGCCAAACATACCGCTGCCCATCGACGACATCACACTCTCGACCGCTGGATCGGACTGGATGATTTTGGTGAACTCCAGCATCTTCGGCTTCATCGCCTGGAACGAGATATTCTGGTCGGCGCGCAGTGCGCCCATCAGCAACCCGGTATCCTGGTTGGGGAAGAAGCCCTTCTGCACCACAGAGAACAGGAACAGATTGAGCAGCACCGTCAGCACCAGGCTGAACATGGTGATCTTCTGGTGTGCCATCACCCAGGCCAGACCGCGCGAATAGGCCGCCAGCAAGGCGTTCAACTGGTTTTCAATAAACTGATACAGCGGGTGCGGGCGTTTACTGACTTTCGGTTTGGGCTTCAGCAGACGGGCGCACAGCATCGGCGTCAAGCTCAGCGAGACGAACATTGAGATCAGCAGCGAGATGGTCAGCGTCACGGCAAATTCGCGGAACAACCGCCCAACAATACTGCCCATCAGCAAGATCGGAATAAACACCGCCACCAATGACATGGTCATCGAGAGCACGGTGAAACTCACCTCCTGCGCCCCCTTCAGGGCCGCGCGCAGCGGACTCAAGCCCTCTTCGATATGGCGGGTAATGTTCTCCAGCACCACGATGGCGTCATCCACCACAAAGCCGGTGGCAATGATCAGCGCCATCAATGACAGGTTATCGAGGCTGTAGCCCAGCAGATACATAAAGGCGCAGGTACCAATCAACGACACCGGCAACGCCAGCGCCGGGATCACCACCGCCTGCACGTTGCGCAGGAACACAAACACCACGGCAATCACCAGCAGCATGGCAATCAGCAAAGTTTCTTCGGTGTCGTAAAGGGATTCACGTACCGTGGGTGAACGATCCACCACCACTTTCAGTTGGGTATCGGCCGGCAGATCCTTCTCCAGCGCCGGTAGCTGCGCTTTGATGGCATCAATGGTGTCGAGCATATTGGCACCGGCCTGGCGCTTAATGCCTACCATCACCGACGGCATCGAGTTGAGGAAGCCCGCCTGATACTGATCCTCTACTGAGTCGTAGACGGTGGCGACGTCATGCAAACGCACCGCATTGCCATCTTTATAGCTGACGATCAGGTTCTGATACTGTGCTGCCTTGTCTAACTGACCATTGCTGTCCACGACCCATGACTGGCTGCTGCCTTGCAGAATGCCCTTGGGCTTATTGGTGGTGCTGTTGGCAATCGCTTCGCGCACCGTATCCAGCGAGATACCGTATTGCGTCAGCTTGAGCGGTTGCAGATCGATGCGCACCGCAGGCAACGCACTGCCCATCAGCGACACTTCACCCACACCTTTGACCTGCCCCATCGCCTGCTCGATTTTACTCTCCGCGAGGTCGTAGAGTTCACCCGGCGTGCGCGTGGCCGACGTCAGTGCCAGCATCACAATCGGCGCATCAGAGGGGTTGGCTTTGCGATAGGTCGGCAGTGATTCCATCGAACTCGGCAGCAGGCTGCGTGCGGCATTGATCGCCGCCTGCACATCGCGCGCCGCGCCATTGATATCGCGGTCGAGGTCAAACTGCAAAATCACCGTGGTGGACCCCTGCGAACTGCTCGAGGTCATCTCCGTGACGCCAGCAATCTGCCCCAGCGAACGTTCCAGCGGCGTGGCGACCGTGGCCGCCATGGTTTCCGGGCTGGCACCCGCTAAGCTGGCGCTGACCATGATGGTGGGGAAATCCACCTGCGGCAGTGGAGCCACCGGCAGCAGCCGATAGCCCAATGCGCCGAGCAGCATGATCGCCAACGTCAGCAGCAGCGTGGCGACCGGGCGAAAGATAAACAACCGGGTTAAGTTCATTGCTCGTCCCGCACCTGCTGCTGTTTGCGTTGCATATAACGCTTGCCACGCTGCGCAATACCATCAAACCACAGGTAGATCACCGGCGTAGAGAACAGTGTCAGCACCTGGCTGACAATCAGCCCGCCGACAATCACCAGGCCCAAAGGCTGACGCAGCTCGGCACCGGAACCCGACGCCAGCATCAGCGGCAGTGCACCCAATAACGCCGCCATGGTGGTCATCAGAATCGGGCGGAAACGCAGTAAACAGGCTTGATGAATCGCATCACGCGCGCTCATGCCCTGCTTGTTTTCGGCCTCCAGCGCGAAGTCGATCATCATAATCGCGTTCTTTTTCACGATACCGATCAGCAGGATCACCCCGATTAACGCAATCAGGCTGAATTCGCTACCCGCCAGCAACAGCGTCAGCAGCGCCCCCACCGCCGCTGAAGGCAGCGTGGAAAGAATCGTCACCGGATGAATAAAGCTCTCATACAGGATGCCCAACACCACATACATGGTGATCAACGCCGCCAGAATCAGCCACAGGGTGTTGCCCATCGCGCTCTGGAACGCCGAGGTTTCACCCTGATAGCGCAGCGTAATGCTGGATGGCAGATTGAGCTGCTGCGTCACCTCGGCAATGGCTTTCTGCCCATCTTCCAGCGAGTAACCCTTGTTGAGATTGAACGACACCATCACCGCCGGGAACTGGTTCAGGCGCATATGCATTAGCGATCCGGTGCGTTCGTGGATGGTGGCGATCGAGGTGAGTTTCACCATGCCCGTTGTGATGGTGTCCGACGTGGTACTGCTATCCGATGACGTCGATGAGGAGGATGAGCTGCTACTCGACGAACTGCTGGTGGTGCTGCTGGTTGACGAACTGCTGGTCACTGGCAAATACACATCATCAAACGATGCCGGTGACTGCTGATACTGCGGTGCCACTTCCAGCACCACGCGATACTGGTTAGCCTGGGTAAAGATGGTAGAGACCAGACGCTGACCAAAGCTGTTGTACAGTGCGGTATCCACGTCTGATGCCGTAATGCCGTAGCGTGCGGCTTTGTCGCGATTGAGCTCCACATAAGCCACGCGGCCCTGATCCTGCAGGTTGCTGACCACACCATTAAATTCCGGGCGCTTCTGCAAGGCGGCGATCATCTTCGGCGTCCAATTCACCAGATTTTCACTGTCAGCATCATCGAGGGTGAACTGATACTGGCTCGGGGTGACTTGATCGTTCACCGTCAAATCCTGTGCCGGTTGCAGATAAAGCTGAATGCCTGCCACCTGCTCTGCCGCCTGCTGTAGCTGCTTGATCACCACATCGGCTTTATCATCACGCTCATCAAACGACTTAAGGTTGATCTGGATGCGTCCGCTATTGAGGCTGGTATTACTACCGTCGATACCAATGGTCGAGGACAAACTGTCCACCGACGGGTTCTGCAAAATCACTTTTGCCAGCGCTTGCTGGCGCTTAGACATCTCGCTGAACGAGACATCCTGTGACGCCACGGTCACGCCCTGAATCAGACCGGTGTCCTGCGTCGGGAAGAAGCCTTTAGGGATAGCAATGTACAGCAGCGCGGTCAGTGCAAAGGTCGCCAGCGCTACCAGCAATGTCAGCTTTTGGTGATTCAACACCACCGTGAGCAGGCGATCGTAACCGCGCACCAGCTTATCGAACACCTCCCCGCCTTTACGTGAGAAGCGTGACTGCTTCTCTTCCGGGATGTGCTGCAACAAATAGGCACACAGCATCGGCGTCAGCGTCAGTGACACCACCATCGACACCAGAATCGATACCGCCAGGGTAATAGCAAACTCGCGGAACAAGCGCCCCACCACATCGCCCATAAACAGCAGCGGGATCAGCACCGCAATCAGCGAGAACGTCAGGGAGATGATGGTAAAGCCGATCTGCTGCGAGCCTTTTAGCGCCGCCTGCATCGGCGTTTCGCCCTCCTCCAGCCGCCGCGAGATGTTTTCCACCACCACGATGGCATCGTCGATAACAAAGCCGGTGGCGATGGTCAGGGCCATCAGTGACAGGTTATTGAGGCTGAAATCGGCCAGATACATCACGCCGAAGGTACCAATTAGCGACAGCGGCACCGCCACGCTGGGGATCAGCGTCGCCGCCACGTTACGCAGGAACAGGAAGGTCACCATCACCACCAGCGCCACCGACAGCATCAGCTCAAACTGCACGTCACTGATCGAGGCGCGAATGGTCTGGGTGCGGTCCGACAAAATCGTCATTTTCACGCCATCGGGCAGTGCCGCCTGCAAGGTCGGCAGCTGCGCTTTGATGCCATCCACCACCTGAATCACGTTGGCGCCAGGCTGACGCTGTACGCTGATGACAATCGCCGGACTATTGTTCGCCCATGCGGACTGGAAGGTGTTTTCCGGGCCTTGCTCGATATGCGCGATATCATTCAGGCGCAGTGCGGCACCGTTCTGATAAGTGATGATCAGATTGCCGTACTCGTCGGCGGTGCGCAGCTGATCGTTGGCATCAATGGTGACTGAATGGTATTTGCCATCAAAGCCGCCTTTCGAGCCGTTGACGTTACTGTTGCTGATTAACGTGTTGACGTCTTCCAGCGTCAGGTTGTGTGCCGCCAGCGCTTTGGGGTCCATCTGCACACGAATCGCCGGTTGATGCCCACCCGCCAGCGTCACCATGCCTACGCCGTTAATTTGCGACAGCTTGAGCGCCACGCGGGTATTGACCAGATCCTGCACCTGCGTCAGCGGCAGATTGTCAGAGCTGGCCGCCAGTGTGATCACTGCCGTGTCCGCCGGATTGACCTTCTTGTAGGTCGGCGGGTTCGGTAAATCCGTTGGCAGCAGGTTATTGGCGGCATTAATCGCCGCCTGCACTTCCTGCTCGGCGACGTCCAGCGACAAATCGAGGCTGAACTTGAGGGTGATGATCGACGATCCACCCGAACTGGTGGAGGTCATCTGGCTTAACCCGGCCATCTGGCCGAGTTGGCGCTCCAGTGGTGAGGTGACGGAAGACGCCATCACATCGGGACTGGCACCAGGATAGAGCGTGGTGACCTGAATGGTTGGATAGTCCACCTGCGGCAGCGCCGAGGTGGAAAGGAATTTGTAGGCAAAGATCCCGGAGATCAGCACGCCAACCATCAGCAGAATGGTGGCAACGGGACGCTGAATAAAGAGACGAGACGGATTCATTTTTTGGCCGCTGTGGCAGTTTTGCTGTCATCGGCCAGAGAGACTTTACTGCCGTTGGTCAAACGATCGATCCCCTCAGTGACCAGACGATCGCCCGGCTCTACGCCTTTGAGGATCGCCTGCTGGTCCTCGCCAAATGCGGGACCGGTGGTGACCGCTTTACGTGTCACCGTGTTGTCTTTGCCAATCACAAACACAAAGCTGCCATCGCTGCTGAGTTGCAGCGCCTGAGCCGGGATCACCGTGGCATTTTTCAGCACGTTGGTTTGCAGGCGCAGGTTGACGAACTGGTTAGCAAACAGCGACTCATCCTCGTTAGGGAATGACGCTTTCAGCTCAATGGTGCCGGTGCTGGTATCAATTTGGTTGCTGATAAACTGCACCGCACCCTCTGCCAGTTGGGTGCTGTTGTCCTGGTCAAAGGCGACAGCGGGCAAACTCTGACCGTTGTGCAGCGCTTTAGTCAGCTGCGGAATATTGCTTTGTGGCACGCTAAAGGTCACGGCGGCAGGCTGCATCTGAGTCACCACCACAATGCCGGTGGTATCGGTGGTTTGCACCATATTGCCCGGATCGACCAGACGCAGACCGACGCGACCGCTGACTGGAGAAGTGATACGTGCGTATTCGATATCCAGCTTAGCGCTGGCGATCTGCGCCTGGTCCGCCGCCACGGCCCCTTTGTACTGGCCGACGGTGGCGGTTTGCGTGTCAAGATCCTGGCGCGACAAGGAGTCCTGTGCTGCCAGCTTTTTGTAGCGCGCCAGCGTCAGTTCCGCGCTTTTCAGCAGCGCCTGATTTTGATTAAGATCGCCCTGATACTGCGCCAGCGTGGCCTGATAGCTACGCGGATCGATCTGCGCCAGCAGTTGTCCAGCGGCAACCTTCTGGCCTTCAGTAAAGAACACTTTCTCCAGTTGACCGGCCACGCGGCTGGTGACGGTGACGCTGGCATTAGGGATCACTGTACCGAGCGCATTGAGGTATACCGGCACGTCGGCAGTGCTCGCCACGCCACTGTGCACCAGGGTGGCGCCGCCCATCATCATTGCCATGCCCGGCGGTCCACCGGCACCGCCGCGATGACCACCATGTTTACCACCCGGCGCACCGCCTGGCGGCATGCCTCCTGGTGGCATGCCCCCTCGCCCGCCCACTACGCGCCAGACCACGCCCGCCACAATCAAAAGCACAATCAAAATAAGCAGCCATTTAAGCCAGCGGAAACGCGATTTGCGAGGGGAGTTAATTGTCATCGGACTCTTCAGATAAACAGGAAAAAGGAAAATCCCCTGTTATCTCAGGGGATTATTTCAAAGGAAAATCATCACTGCGCGTATTATCGACTGAAGTGCCATGGAATTTCCATGGAGAAACCGTAAGGGTAATGTTAAGACTCTCAGGCTTTCCAGCCGCCCCCCAGTGCTTTATACAAGGTGATTTTCTGGCTCAACTGGCCCAGATGCGCGCTAATCAGCGACTGCTGCGAACTGTAAAGCGATCGTTGGGCCACTAATACATTGAGATAATTGTCTACGCCTTGCTTAAAACGCAATTCGGAATAGTCGTAATCACGCTGGTTCGCGCCGACTTCCTGTTGCAGCGCCGTCATCTGATCCTGCCAGGTATCCTGTCCGGCCAGCGCATCATTCACCTCTTTAAACGCGGTCTGAATCGCCTTCTCATAATCAGCAATTTCAATGTGTTTCTCGATATGCGCGATATTGAGGTTAGCCTCGTTTTTGCCGCCGTCAAAAATTGGCAGATTAATTGATGGTACGAACGACCAGGCACCGGTGCCGCCACTGAGTAAATTGCCGAGTGAGCTGCTGGTCGATCCCCCCGATGCGGTGAGCGTGATGCTCGGGAAGAACGCTGCGCGCGCGGCACCAATGTTGGCATTCGCCGCTTTCAGCGTGTGTTCCGCCGCCATGATGTCAGGACGACGCGTTAACAGATCCGACGGTAATCCAGCCGGCGTGGCCGGGAACTGCCAGTTGGCATCCAGCGTGGCGTGCGACAACAGCGTCGGTGGCAAATCGGTGCCCACCAGCAAGCGCAGCGCATCCACATCCTGACGCACCTGGCGCGTATAGCTGGCGACGTCTGCTTGTGCGGCGCGTACCGTACTCTCTGCCTGTGCCAGATCCTGATCGCTGCTGGCGCCGCCGTCGTAGCTGAGTTTCGTCAGGCGATACGACTCCTGCTGACTTTTGGTGGTGTTTTGCGCCAGATGCAGCAGATCGTTATCAGAGCCCAGCGTCAACCAGGCCGTCGCCACCTCAGAGATCAGCGTGATGCGCGTGGCGCGCTCGGTGGCCGCGGTGGAGAGATACTGCTCTTGCGCCTGATCGCGCAAGCTTTGCAGACGGCCGAAGAAGTCCAGCTCCCAGGATGTCACCCCAAGCCCAGCATTCAGCTCATGATAGGTCACCGGCCCGGTGGTTTTGGTGTTGTAGAGGTTGCCAGGTTCATGCGCCGACGTCTGGCTCGCCGTGGCATCGATGGATGGCATCAGCGCGGCGCGCTGCACCGTGACGCTCTGTTGTGCTTCCTGCACATTCAACGCCGCGACGCGCAAGTCGCGGTTGTTGTCGAGTGACAGCTGAATCAGGTTACGCAGCGTGGCATCGGTGAAGAAGTTCTGCCACGGCAAATCGGCCACGTTGCCCACCGCCGTGGGCTGATCGTAATGCCCCACCGTCTCAGCTGGCATCGCCGGACGCTGGTAGTGCGGAGCCAGCGTACAACCCGCCAGCATCATCGCCAGCGGTAACAGCGCCATTCGGAAAGAATTAAGATTCATGAGTTGTCACCTCTGCGGATGCTTTTTTCTTACGGTAGAAGAACTGCGACACCACCACATAGAACATCGGTACAAAGAAGATGGCGAGGAAGGTCGCGGTGATCATCCCGCCCGCTACCGCCGTACCAATCGAGTGCTGGCTACCGGCCCCAGCCCCGTTGGAAATGGTCAGCGGCAACACGCCGAGAATAAACGCCATCGAGGTCATGATAATCGGTCGGATACGCAGCCTGGCCGCTTCCACCGCCGCTTCCACCAACGTTTTACCTTCACGTTCGTGCAGCTCTTTGGCGAACTCGACGATCAGGATGGCGTTTTTCGCCGCCAGCCCCACCGTGGTGAGCAGCCCCACCTGGAAGAACACATCGTTCTGCAAACCACGCAGCAGCACCGCACTGATGGTGCCGAGGATGCCCAGCGGCACCACCATGATCACCGAGAACGGAATCGACCAGCTCTCGTACAGCGCCGCCAGACACAGGAACACCACCAGAATCGAAATGATGTACAGCTGGGTGGTCTGGTTACCGGAGGCCTGCTCCTCATAAGAGATGCCGTACCACTGCACGCGGAAGCCTTTTGGCAGCTGTTTCGCTAACTGCTCAACCGCCTTCATCGCTTCGCCGGTACTCTGGCCAGGTGCAGGGGATCCGAGGATCTCTTCCGAGGTTAAGCCGTTAAAGCGTTCGAAGTGCGGCGAGCCATACACCCATTTGCCTGAGGCAAAGGCGGAGAATGGCACCATGGTGCCGCTGCTGTTGCGGAAGTACCACTTGTTGAGATCGGATGGCGTCACGCGTGAGTCCGCTTTACCCATCAGATAGACCTCTTTCACACGGCCACCGTACATGAACTGATCGATATAACTCGATCCCCATGCCACAGAGAGCGTGTTGTTGATGTCGGTCATGCTGAGGCCAAGCGCACTGGCGCGCTCGTCATTGATCTCCAGTTGATACTGCGGCTCATCTTCCAGTCCATTCATGCGCACCTGCGTCAGATGCGGATCTTTGTTGGCCAGATCCACCAGTTGGTGGGTGGCATCCATCATCTGCTGATGGGTATGCGCGCCGGTATCCTGCAGATAGAGATCGAAACCGGTGGCGTTACCCAACTCCATCACCGCAGGCGGCACCATGGCGAAGATTTTGGCGTTCTTGTAGTTGGCAAAGTGCGCCATCACCCGGTTTGCCAAATCCTGCACGCTTTGCCCGCTGTGGGTACGGTCGCTCCAGTCTTTCAGACGCACAAAGGCCATGGCGTTACTTTGGCCGCGACCGGCAAAGTTAAAGCCCGCCACACCAAAGGTGGTGGTGACCACGGAGGCTTCGTTCTTCTGCAGATAATCATTCAGGTCGTTGATCACCTGCTGAGTACGCTGTGATGAGGAGTTCACCGGCAGCGTCATCTGCACCATCATCAGCCCCTGATCTTCGCCCGGCAAGAAGGTGGTGGGTACGCGGGTGAACAAAAAGCCCGTCACGCCGACGATCACCAGGTAGATCACCAGGAACAGGCCGCGACGGGAAATCACCTTGCTGACGCCGCGCGTGTAGTGCATCGCGCCGCTATCAAACTTGCGGTTGAACCAACCCGCAAAACCAGTGGTTTTATGCTCGGCCGAGCTGGCTTTCAGCAATGTGGCGCAGAGCGCAGGGGTGAAGATCAAGGCCATGATCACCGACAGCGCCATCGCCGACACAATGGTGATGGAGAATTGACGATAGATCACCCCGGTAGACCCGGAGAAGAACGCCATCGGCAGCAGTACCGCTGACAGCACCAGCGCAATACCAAACAGTGCGCCCTGAATCTGCTGCATCGATTTGATGGTGGCGGTTTTCGGGTCGAGATGCTCTTCGTGCATCACACGCTCGACGTTTTCCACCACCACGATGGCATCATCCACCAGCAAGCCTATCGCCAGCACCATCCCGAACATCGTCAGGGTGTTGATGCTGTAGCCGAATGCCGCCAGCACGCCAAAGGTACCGAGCAGCACCACCGGAACCACCAGGGTAGTGATCAGCGTGGCACGCAGGTTTTGCAGGAAGATCAGCATCACGAAGAACACCAGGATGACCGCTTCGATCAGCGTTTTCACCACTTCTTCAATCGAAGCACTGACCACCGGAGAAGTGTCGTACGGATACTGAATTTCGACGTTATCCGGCAGGGCATCTTTCAGATCGGCAATGGTCTGGCGCACCGCTTTCGCGGTATCCAGCTCATTCGCTCCGGTGGCGAGGCGCAAGGCAATACCCGCAGCCGGTTTGCCGTTCATAGTGGCGTCAATGCCGTAGGTCTGCGGCCCGAGTGCTACACTGGCGACATCCTTCAGACGTACCTGCGAACCATCGCTGTTAACTTTCAGCAGCACGTTCTCAAACTGTTTCACCGTGGTGAAGCGGGTTTTACCGAGAATCGTCGCCTGGCTTTTCGCGCCCTGAATGGTTGGCAAACCACCGAGTGAACCGGAGGAGACCTGCACGTTCTGATTATCAATCGCCGTTGAGACATCGCTCGGCATCAGGTTGTATTTGTACAACTTGGCCGGATCGAGCCAGATACGCATGGCGTATTCCGAGCCGAGCACCATGAAGTCGCCGACGCCAGGGGTACGCGAAATCGGGTCTTCCAGTTTTGATACCAGCATGTCGGCCAAATCGCCGTTGGTTAGCTTGCCATCTTTGGAGATCAGCCCGATAACCATCATGAAGTTTTTCTGGTACTTACGGATACGGATACCCTGATCGGTTACCGTGCTGGGCAATTGTGATTCCGCCAGTGAGACGCGGTCCTGCACCTGCACCTGCGCGATATCCGGATTGATCCCCTGGTTAAAGGTGGCAATGATCTGCGCACTCCCGTCCGAGGCGCTGCTCGACTCAAGATAACGCAGGCCATCCAGACCGTTTAACTGCTGCTCGATGACCTGCACCACGGTATTTTGCGTGGTTTCGGCACTCGCGCCGGGATAGGTCACGGAGATCGACACCGCTGGCGGCGAGATATTGGGATACTGGTTAACGGGCAGGCTGATGGCCGCAATAGCACCCACCAGCATCACAATAATCGCGATGACCCACGCGAATATTGGGCGTTCAATGAAAAACTTAGACATGACGCCCCCTTATTGTGCCGCAGCGTCAGTCATCGAGAGACTAACGGCATTGGCTGGCGGGGTGTCATTAGTGTTCGCGGCGGTAGTGGTGACTTTCACTCCGCTACGCACACCCTGTAAGTTGTTCACCACCACATTTTCACCTTCCTTCAGGCCGCCGGTCACCAGCCATTCACCCTTGACCATTTCACCGGTCTGGATGGTGCGCTGGTCGATGGTGTTATCGCTTTTCACCACGTAGACATAGGGCTGGCCTTTGCTGTCATGCATCAGCGATTCCGGCGGCAGCAAAATGCCCTGCTGCTGGATACCCTGTGGGAAGCTGGCGTGCACGTACATACCCGGCAGCAATTCGTTTTGTGGGTTCGGGAACACGGCACGCAGCACGACAGTGCCGGTGGTGGTATCGACGTTCACTTCGGAGAACGCCAGTTTGCCCTGCTGATCGTACTGGCTGTTATCTTCCAGCGACAGACGCACCGCAGCGGTGTTGTCATCCACTTTGGCAATCTTGCCTTCCGCCAGCGCCCGGCGCATACGCAACAGATCGGTGGCTGACTCACTGACATCCACATACATCGGGTTGAGCTGGGTGATGGTGGCGAGGTAGTCACTCTGCCCACTGGTCACCAGCGCACCGGCAGTGTAAATCGAACGGCTGATATGACCCGAAATCGGCGCTTTCACCAGCGTGTAATCGAGGTTCACTTTGGCGGTTTCGACATCAGCCTTGGCTTCGCGCTCTGCCGCTACCGCATCATCGTAGGTTTGCTGGCTAATTGCATGGGCAGCCGCCAAGGGCTGATAGCGCTTCGCCACCATGGCATCGTTTTGCCAGGTCGCCATCGCTTTGTCGTAGGTGGCTTTATAGGTGGCCGGATCGATCTGATACAGCGGCTGCCCCTCTTTCACTTCTCCACCTTCAGTGAAAAGAATTTTTTGGATGACGCCACTGACCTGAGGACGCACCTGTGCGGTTCGCACGGCGGTGGTACGGCCAGGTAACTGGGTGACTAAAGTGACAGGCTCAGATTTCAGGGTGATCACCCCCACTTGGGGAGTAGACGTTGCAGCGGGCTTAGCTCCGCCCTGGTCGCAGGCTGCCAGTAAAAACACCACGCTGGCAGAAAGAAGTTTCAGGCGCATAGTTTTTCTCTAACGATAGGAGGGAAATAGTCACGAATGTAATGACTCAAAATGGCATTGTAGGGAGCGGAAGCAAGCGGGGTTGTTAAGGTTGCGTAAAATATATTTTCCAAAGGAAAATGGTAAACCTTTCGTGCCTTAAATGGCTGTGGAATTTAGCTTTTTGCGGGTTTTTTATGCGCTGGTGCACAACGGTAACGGCGCAATGAATTGCGCGTCTCTTGAGTGAACAACGCGCGATAAATCGCGCCGCTACATTCAAGTGATAAATCTCGTCGCTAACCTTTAGGTTCAATCCCTCTGCGGCGCAATTCACGGCGGGCCAGATCTTTCAACCAGCATGACAAGGTGATGTTGTCATCTTCGGTGACTTCGCGCAGTTGCTCGTGCAACTCAGGGTGAATGCGTAACTGAAACGCCGAGGAGCGGCCTTCCCCTTTCGGGGTGCAGTCTTTGGTTTTTGGCATCACTGATGTCCTCAACGAATAACAAATTAATACGCCCCAGCACCGTGCTACCAACACGGCCCAGGGCTGGCGAACCGAAATGGAATGCGGCATCGCGGTACGTTGGGATAAGCCTAATGCAGTGCGGATTTTTTTGTTTACTGGAAAATGTAAAGAGAGGGTTAAGAGGTGTGAGCAGCTAGCAACTCGCGTATCAACAGAAATGGATCGACACGCGCGCACATCACTCTGTGCGCTCGTCGGGGCGATTACTCAACCTGAAGCTTGCGGCTTTCATCCTGCGCCAACGCTTGGGTGAGCGTCATGGCATTCGGCGAGGCTTCACTGATATCCAGTTGCTGTTCCAGTTCAACCAAATGTTCACGCATCAGCAACTGTGCACGCTGGGTATTGCCTGCTTCCAACTCACGGATAATTTGCTGATGTTCATCGCACTGGCAGATGGGCGCCTCGTTACGTTGGTAAAGCATTACAATGAGCGAGCTCAACACCATCAAATTATTGAGGATGTTTTCCAGCACCTCATTCCCGCACACTTTGCCGAGCAACAGGTGGAACTCACCTAATTCGTAGACGATGCGGCGACGTTCCTGCTGATGAATCGCTTCGTGCTCATTGTGTTGCTGTTTTTGCAATTGAGCACGGTAGGCCTGCATTTTTTCCGGCGTGATACAGGCAATAATGGCGGACTCAATGGCATGACGCGCAATAAAGATCTCACGTGCGGTGCGTGCAGAGGGTTGTGCGACAGCCGCACCAATGTTCGGCTCGATGGTGACAATTTGCTGCAACACCATACGCTGCAGCGCAGCCTGCACATGGTTGCGATTGGCCTCAAGCGCCTCAACGATCTGCGCCTCAATCAGGCGAGTGCCTGGCCGCAATTTATGCTGCGCAATCGCCATCGTGAGCGATGCGACAATCCGCGTGACCTCTTTCTGTTTTAAGGTCAGATTGGCACTCATAAGAACTCCTGGCTCCTTGTCATACACCCTGAGCAATGAACGCTGCTCGAATAAAGCGCACTATACAACATTCAGGCGCGGTAGACCTCGCTTCCCTGATGGTAAACCACTGCCACCGCAGGCAACCGAGCCACCACTTCAGCGGAACAGCTGGCAGAGATCAAGATAAAATCAGCCTCATCGCCAGAGGCAGGCCACACCTGCTGTCCTTCTGCGCTAAGCGGCAAAATGCCGCCCGTCGCAATACCCAGCGCGCGATTAAGCTCCAACTCACTGCCACGGGTGTACAACTGCGCCCACAGGTTGGCTTTTTGTAACATGCTGCCGGAACCAAAGGGCGACCAGTGATCAATCACACTGTCAGTGCCGGTCATCAATTGCACCCCATACTGCTGTAGCACGGGTAACGGCATCGTGTCTTTTCCAAGCGGTAAACAGGAGGCCACGCTAACGCCAAGCGCAGCCATACGCTCTGCTAATCCCGCCAGCGTGGCTGGGTTAATCTGCGCGAGGCAATAGGCATGACTCAGTGTGAGGCGCTGGTGCAGGCGCGGCTCCTGTTCCAGCGCATCAAGCAGGTAGTTAATCGCCGCGACGCCACTCTCGGCCCCTTCATGCAAATGCATATCCACGCCACTTCCCGCCTCCAATGCAATATCCAGCATCTGATCCAGCGACGCCTCCATCGCACCATCAACACGCGTGGGATCGAGCCCGCCAACCCATTGGCAACCCAGCTGCATGGCTTCACGCATCAAGGGAACGACACCGGGACGCAATAAGCCATGCTGTGGGAACGCAACGATGTCACAGGTTACCGGCAGCGACTCCAGCGCCCGCAGCAAATGTTCCAGACTGCGCAGACCGCTGGTGGGTTCGATATTACAGTGGCTACGGATTCGGGTGGTGCCATGCTGCTGCAAAAGCGCCACCAGCTGCTGTGCACGCGTGACGGAGTGCGGCAACAGCGTAGGAAGCAACTGCTGCTCCAGTGCGATCATCGCCTCGATGTTCTGTTCATTGTTCGGCCGCGCGGCACGCCACGGCCCGCCGTAGAATGTTTTGTCGAGGTGAATGTGCATATCACGTGTGGCTGGCAGCATCAGCATACCGCCGGCATCCACATGGGGTAATGTCGTGTCGCGGTGGGTATTCGGGTGACGCGCTACAATGCGACCTGCGGCGATTTCGAGGGTAAAAAGTTCACATTCCGTACCCTGAACGTGGTCATTTTGCCAAGTAAAACCACACTCCAGCCGTACATTGGTGAGTAAAAAGGTCTGATGCATTTAGGGTTCCTCACGCGTCACAATATTAAATGCAGGCTTCACTATTTCGCTGACGGGCGGATGTCCCACCGTGCGCTCGGGATAGGTCGAGATAATGTGGTTGAACACCTGCTGCGACTGCTGGTGCAACTCCGCCACACTATAGCGACTGTTCACCAACTCACGATCGCGCACCACGGTTTTACCCGCCACAATCACGGTTTGCACATCACGCCCGTTGCCATTCAGCACTAACGCCGTAATAGGATCGAAGATCTGACCTAAAGCGGGTTGATCCAGTGAAATGACGATCATATCCGCCTGACAACCCGGAGCGAGACGACCTAAATCCTCTCGCCCCAAGGCCTTAGCGCCACCGAGCGTGGCCATACGGTAATAATCTGCTGCACTGGCAGCTTGCACATCCCCCGTCACCACACGCGTCAGCACTACCCCCATCTGCATATTAGTGAACATGTCAGATGGCCAGGTATCGGTGCCCAGCGCCAGGTTGATGCCTGCCGCACGAATCGACTTATAGTGCTCAAGGTATTTTCCATGCCGGCCCGAAACCAGCGGACAGGCAACCAGTGTTGCACCTGAGTCAGCCAGACGCGCAATATCTTCGCTGACATCGCCAGCAACACCGCCAAGAAACTGTCCATGCGGCAGCAACATCTGCGCATTGAGCAAACCATATTGCGCCAATACCTCAAGTGAGGTGCGCCCCTGATAACGACGCGCAATCTCGCGTACTTCCAGTTCGCTCTGACAACAGTGCAGGCGCGTTGGGCAACTCAGACTCTTCACCACCGCACCGAGTTCGTGTAGCCAGGCGTCATCGCCCCCCTCAATACGGTCCGGTGCCAGCATGCCGCTAAGACGCGGTACACCGCGTGCATTGAGACGCTCATAAAAGCGCACGGCGTCCTCCAGTCCCTGACGAGCACGATCGCGATTGTTGATGTAGTGGAACTGGCCCAGCGTATCGCTGGCATAATAGCCCGCCATAAATGCCGGACCGAGCCACGCGCGCGCGCCCAGTTCCTCAACCACATCCGCAGCATAGAGGTATTCGTCCACCTCTTCCGCCCATGCGCGGTACAGAATTGAGGTGATGGGAGCAAAACTGGTAATGCCATTGAGCAGTAACTGGCCATAGGCATAGTGTTTAGCGAAATTGAGCTGTTCGCGTGAATAGAGATCGCGGCGTTGCCAGTCCTGCGCCACAATCCGGCCGGTTTTCCAGCCCGGCTGATTGTCAAACGCCAGTACCGTGGTATCAAGATCGCCTAACGCATCAAGATCGATAAACCCGGGAGCCAGCACACTGTTACCGAGGTGATTATCCTCATCCACTGCACCAGAATAGTCATGGCCAACGAACAGAATACGATCGCCTTGATACACCACTTCACCATTGGCATACAGACAGTGATCACCCGCCTGGTATCCCACCACCCAGGCCGCGCGCAATCGAATGACTTTATCACTCATCAGAACAGGCACTCCCCGTTTTCGGCAATCAACTGGCCCGCTTTGAAGACCTTGCGATCGCGCGGCATCTCAACCAAAGCCTCGACCATGTTGCGGCCTGGTATCAGCACCACGTCTGCCCGGTCCCCTACGCTGAGGCCATAGTGTTCCACTGCCATTACCTCAGCCCCACCATAGGTGATGGTTTTCGCTGCCAGGGCAATTTCCTGGTCCTTGCGCCAGCGATAGCGCTGCCCCAGCATCAACGCGCGTTGCACCATGTCGCCACTGCTGTAAGGGTTCCACGTGTCGCGAATACCATCATTACCGGCACAGAGTGCCACTCCGTAACGATCAAGCAGTGCCCAGGGTGGCACTTCGACATCGGAAGGTGCCGTGGTCGCCATAGAGATCCCCAGCTCAGCCATTTGCTCAGCAAACTGCTGCTGCCGCTCCGCATCGACCATGCCGAGACAGAAACCATGGCTGAGCGTGACGCGATCTTGCATCTGATAGCGACGGGTAAAACTCAGCAGCAGTTCCAGACTGAAGGCACCTAACTCTCCCCTTTCGTGCAGGTGAATATCCAACTTCTTCCCGTGCTTAACGGCGAGGTCGAAAATAATCGTCAGATGCGTCACTGGATCGCGGTCAAAGGAGCAAGGATCGAGGCCGCCAATCAAATCAGCCCCCAGATAAAGCGCCTGATCCAGCAGTTCCGCCGTGCCGGGGTTTTGCAGAATGCCGCTCTGCGGAAATGCCACGACTTCAATGTCCACTTTACCCGCCAAACGTCGACGGGTTTCCAACACCCCCTCCAGATTTGCTAAACCAATTTCGTTATCGATATCGACGTGGGTGCGAATAAAAGAGGTGCCGCTGGCTATACAACGGCGCGTCACGCGCTCTGATTGCAGTTGCGCATCGGGCCGCTGCTCGCGACGATAGCGGCGCTCATTGGCGATGATGTCGCTGAGATTACGTGGCACATCGTTGACGTACCAATCACGCCCCAGCAGGCTTTTATCCAGATGCGCGTGCCCATCCACCAAACCGGGAAACAATTGATACCCTCGCGCATCCAGTTTCATGGCGTGATCGGGGACGGCCAGCTGTGCGCCTTTGGCGGCAATGGCGCCATCAACCAGCAGCACATCGATTGGCTGTGTCTCATTAAACGGCTGAACCTGTTGCAGCAATACCGGTTGAATTGCTGATGATGCTAAACACGCTTTCATATCGCAGCCCTTACTCTTTCGGGGAAATGACACTCAATTTGATGACTGTGACTAAAACGGTGCAGCGGCGGTTCGGTGCTGCAGCACACCGTTTGTGAGTGTGGGCAGCGCGCAGCAAAGGCACAGCCAGCCGGAGGGTTCATCGGACTGGGCGCTTCACCCACAATCGGCTCACGCTCGTTTCCGGGTTGATCAAATTGTGGAATGGCTGCAATCAGCAACCGCGTGTAGGGATGGCTGGGGCGGGAAAAAATCTCCTCAACCGTGCCCTGTTCGACAATGCGACCGAGATACATCACGCCGATGCGATCGGACACGTGAGCAATAACGGCCATGTTGTGGCTAATAAACAGGGTCGTAAGTCCATGTGCCTTTTGCAGATTACGCATCAGGTTCAGCACCTGCGCTTGCACAGACACATCCAGCGCTGATGTCGGTTCATCACAGATTAAGAAACCCGGCTGCGTTGCCAGTGCGCGAGCAATCGAGATACGCTGGCGTTGCCCCCCCGAAAACTCATGGGGATAGCGGTCAAGATCGCCAGCCGACAGCCCAACCTGTTCCAGTAATTGACCGCAATACTCTCGCGCCTGCCGCGTGTTACCCACTTTTTTGCTGAGAACCAGCGGTTCAGCCAGTGAGCGACCCACCCGCCAGCGAGGATTTAAGCTGGCGTAGGGATCCTGAAAAATCATTTGGGCGCCCTGCTGTGTAGCTGCGCCAGGTTGCGCCGCATCCTGCCAGGCAAAGTGAATACTGCCTGCCGTTGGTGTATATAACCCGGCCAGTGCCCGTGCGATGGTGGATTTCCCGCAGCCGGACTCACCGACAATACTGAATGTTTCACCCTGCCGAATATCAAGATTAATCCCTCTTACCGCATGCAGAGTGCGCATCGCCCCTCGGCGCAGCAACGACGTGCGTTTCTCCCGCCCGAGATGGAAACGGATATGCAAATCACGCACATGCAAAATGTCGGGTGGCGTTAACATTTCACTCATCATGGCTCTCCAGCTGGATTAAAGCAGGCTATTGCCGCACTGCCGCGCGGATTCATCGGTGGCTGCTGGCTGCGACATTGCGCCGTCACATTGGGACAACGAGGATGGAATGCACAGCCAATCGGTAACTGATTAAGACGCGGCATGGCACCGTCAATCTGAGTCAGATACTCATGGCGCTCTTTTAACGACGGAATGGAACCGATCAGCCCTCTGGTGTAGGGATGACGCGGCGCGCGGATAACCTGCTCAACCGGACCGGTTTCCACAATCCGCCCCGCGTAAAGCACCGCAACACGTGAACACACTTCCGCAACAACGCCCATATCATGGGTAATCAGCATCACCGCTGTGCCATGCTGTTGGCACAGCCGCTTTATCAGTCGTAGCACCTGCGCCTGCACTGAAACGTCCAGCGCGGTGGTGGGTTCGTCTGCAATCACCAGTTGGGGATCAACACACAGCGCCAGGGCTATGACCACACGCTGTCGCATGCCGCCCGACAGCTGGTGCGGAAACTGCTCCATGCGTTGTTCCGGGCTGTTCAGCCCGACTTCCGTCAATAACGCCACCGCACGCGCATGCGCGTCACCCGCAGAGAGGGGCAAATGCGTGCGGATGGTTTCTGTTAATTGCTGGCCAATAGTCAACACCGGGTTCAGACTGGTCAGCGGGTCCTGAAAAATACAGCTGATGGCTTTTCCGCGCAGCCCCCGGCGCTGCTCCTCATCCAAATTGTCGATACGCTGGCCTTTGAACCAGATCTCCCCCTGCTTAACGCGGCCCGGCGATTGCAGTAAACCGCTGATTGCCGCACCAGTAAGGGATTTACCGGCACCCGATTCCCCCACCATGCCGAGAATTTCACCCGGTTTCATGTGCAGCGACAGATCATGGATCGCCTGCAAATTGCCCTTCCGATGCAGGAACTCAATGCTAAGTCCGCGCACATCCAGTAATAACGGTTCATTCATGTGGCTTACTCCTGACGCAGTTTGGGATTGAGCACATCAGTCAGCCAATCTCCGAGTAAATTAAACGAAAGGGAGAGGATCACCAGCAGCGTGGCGGGGAACACCACAATCCACCACTGGCCGGAGAAGAGGTATTGATTGCCTTCGTTGATCAGTGTGCCCAGTGAAGGCTGGTCAGGTGGCATGCCCACGCCGAGGAAAGAGAGCGTGGCTTCCGTGAGGATCGCTACCCCCAGATGCAAGGTGGCCATTACCAGCACTGGTCGCATCACGTTAGGGACGATGTGCGCCAACATGATGTGCAGATGGCTTGCACCACTGATGCGGGAAGCCATGACATATTCCCGCCCTTTTTCAAGTAACGTGAGCCCGCGTACGGTGCGTGCATATTGCATCCAACCCGTGAGTGCAATCGCACCAATCAAAATCACCGGCGCAAAGTGCCCAATCCAGTCTTTGGGAATGGCGACACGTGCCACACCGCTCACCAGTAAGGTGAACATGATGGTCGGCACACTGAGCATCGCATCGGCGAAGCGCATAATCAGGGTGTCCACCAGGCCGCCAAAGTAGCCACTCAGGACGCCCAACGCCACACCCAGTGCGACTGAAATCACTACGCTACTGATGCCGATAACCAAGGAGATATTCAGGCCATACAGCATTAACGACAGCACATCGCGGCCTTGCACGTCGGTACCAAACAGGAAGCGTGCATCACCGCCGCTCATCCAGGCGGGCGGTAGCTCCGAGTCCATCAAGTCAAAGGTGGTGGTATCAAACACATTGTGCGGCGCAATCCAGTGACTGGTCAGCGAGCAAAACAGGATCAATACACAGCACGTAAATGCCACCACGGTGCTTTTGCTGCGCCAAAACAGCCAGACGAGATCGCTGTCGTTAAACGCTTTCCACCGCTGCCAGATCCGCTGACGGCGGGTAGCCTGCGGCGGTTCGCTGCGGGGAATGTCATCGTGAATCATAAAGCCTCCTCTTCAGGCGTCTTGCGTTACGTCACAGGAATGCCAGGTGGACGTGAAGCCGCCTTTATTGCGCTCGCATACGGGGATCGATCAGATAGTAAAGCACGTCAACTAACGTATTGATTATGATGAAAATTAACGCAGTGAACAGCAGGTAGCCCGCCAGTACCGGCACATCGACGAAGTTAATCGATTGAATGAGCAACAGCCCCATACCTGGCCACTGAAATACCGTCTCAATGACAATCGCAAAGGCGATAAGTCCGCCAATTTGCAATCCAATCACCGTCACCACCGGTAGCAATGCATTGCGCAACGCGTGTCGGAACCAGATGCTGCGATTAACGATGCCGCGCGCACGCGCAAACTTAACGTATTCGGACTGCATCACTTCCAGCATCTCCGTGCGCACCAAACGCATGATGATGGTCACCATTGACAACCCCAGTGACAGCGAAGGCAATACAATCGATTTCCAGCCTGATACGGTGAGTAGCCCTGTACTCCAAAAGCCCAGCTTCACCACCTCACCGCGCCCGCTTGATGGGAACCAGCCAAGCCAGACGGAAAAAACAATTATCAGGATGATCCCGGTGAGGAACCATGGCAGGGAGACGCCAATCAGAGAGAGAATTTGTACCCCCTCTTTCAACACCCGGTTCCGGCTGATGGCAGACCACACGCCCAACGGAAAACCCAGCGCCATGGCCATCACCACCGAGACGAACACCAACTCTAACGTGGCAGGGAGACGTTCCATGATCAGGCTAAACACCGAGACCTGGTTGTAATAGGAGATGCCGAAATTGCCGTGCGCCAGGCGGTTGAGGTAGTGCATAAACTGCACCACCACCGGATCGTTCAGTCCAAGACTGGTGCGCAGCGCCAGGCGTTCGGCTTGCGTGGCACTTTCCGGCAGCATGTTGGCGACGGGATCGCCGAGATACTGGAACAAAATAAATGAGAGCAGCGCAACACCCGCGAGCAACATCGCGGCCTGAAGCAGTTTGCGTAGTAGAAAGACCATGAATACCCCCCTGACGTCATCGGGTTGGTGATGGCGACAGCGTCGCCACCTATCTAACGTTACTGACTAACGGTGCCGTACCACAGGCGCTGCACGTTATCTGGAGTCTGTTTGAGCGTGAGTTTCTTACTCATCGCCCAGACTGTCGGTTCAAAGTGCATAGGGAGGTATGGCAGGTCTTTGTTGGCCATCCCCACCGCTTTGCTGAGCATGGCAATGCGCTTGGCGTTATCCAACTCGCCCACTGACGCATCAATCAGTGCATCACTGGCTGGGTTGCTGTAGCGCGGGATGTTGAACGTACCGAGGTTTTTACCGTCGCTGGTGTGCAGTAATTGCACCGCAACGCTGTAGGGGTCCATGATCGGTAAGTTAGCCCAACCCAGCACGCCGACATCGGTACGTCCATTGACAATAATCGGGTCGTAGACACTGGCTGGGTGCACGTTCAACGCCGCTTTCACGCCAATCTTCGACCAGTAACTTTGCACCGCCTGGCACCATTGCGCCGCATTGATATAGGTCCCTTCTGGGCAATCAAACTTGAGATTGA
This sequence comes from Pantoea sp. EA-12, assembly GCF_030053355.1. Lineage (NCBI taxonomy): Bacteria > Pseudomonadati > Pseudomonadota > Gammaproteobacteria > Enterobacterales > Erwiniaceae > Pantoea > Pantoea sp. EA-12. Next base: position 24,910 of record NZ_JASGBY010000005.1, read on the forward strand.
AGCCATCGGGATAACCCGCTTCGGCCAGCAGTGCTTTGGCTTTAGTTGGGTCATATTTCATCTCCACGCCCGCGCTGGCGTCATAGCCTGGAATATCCGGGGCAAGATAGTTATTGGTCGGTTTGGTCAGCCCACGCATCACTTTCTGTGTGATAGCATCACGATTGATCGCCATGTAAAGCGCCTGACGCACGCGAATATCTTTCAGCGGGTTGCCGGGCTTGCTGTTGCTGGCGTTAAGGGTGTCACGCATGTTGAGCGTCAAGTAGTCAACGCGCAGTGAGGGGCTCACCTGCATCACCACCGCCGGATTGCTTTGCAGGCGCTGAATATCCTGCAAGGGTACGGATGTCACTAAATCGTATTCACCGGCCAGTAGCCCAGAGAGGCGCGTAGCATCGGAAGCGATGGGTTTAAAGATGATACGGTCAATGTTGCCGCCGGTAGTGGTGTTCCACCAGTGTGGATTGCGCACCAGAACCATCTGCGTGTCGCGCTGACGGCTTTCTAACATAAAGGGTCCAGTACCGTTGGTGTTGTTGGTCGCGTACCCTTCGGTACCCTGGCTGATGTCGGTGGGCTTGAGCGCGTTGTGCTCGCTAAGCCACTTCTTATCCATGATCATCACGCCGGTCAGCTCATTAATCGCAATGCCGGTCTTTTTCACCAGATGGACATCGACCGTATACTTGTCAACGGCAACAGCGTCTTTAATGGTGGAGGCGTTGGCGCGAATACCCGAAGCAGGGTCGGTGACGCGGGCAATCGATGCCACCACATCATCTGCGGTCAACTCATCACCATTATGGAATTTCACCCCCTGCCGCAGGGTAAAACGCAAGGTGGTATCGTCGATTTGCTTCCAGCTGGTTGCCAGCCACGGCACGATTTTCAGATCGTTATCGCGTTGCACCAGCGACTCATAAATATGATTCTGGAAGGTCAGTGCTTTAGTGGAGGCATAGGCATCCGGGTCAAGAGTTGGAATATCGGCATCCGTTGCCCAACGCACGACATTTTCTGCCATGGCCGAAGGTACTGAACATCCTAAGGCACCTGCAATAAACAACGACAAGATTAATTGCTTCATCATTTACTCCCGAATGTAATGCTAAAAATATTGCTAGCAAATCTAGCCAGAATCGTGCCAATGCTGAGTAGCTAAGCCTGAAGTCGATTAAATACGTGAATTACGCTTCGTTAAGTTCTGGTGTCAGAATCCATTCCGCGCTGTCGTTCCAGACATCCATTTTGACGATCTGTCCATCAATCACTTCATAGCGGTCAAGATAGCGGTTACCGCTGAAGTGGCGGCCATCGGGCCACTCCCCGTATAAGGTGCCGGTGCAATAGACCACGACGTGACCTGGGCTTTTTTCCATCCAGTCGAAATCACCCAACTGCTTTTTCACCCAGCGATAGCGGCTGGCATTAAACTCGGTCACGCCATGAACCGTGGCCATCACCCGCTTGCCGGTGAAGGTAATGCGAACGGATTCCGACATCAGTTTTGCGGCGCGCACCGGATCGGGCGCCATTGATGCTTCAAGAAACGCTTTAACAACCTGAACAGCTTGTAACGCTGACGACATGGTGGTGTCCCCTGTTATGAAAAGCAGCGCCCGTAATGGGTCGCCTACCGTGAATACGACGCGATTTCACCCGGCGTGGTCAGCCAGACGTCATCACATTGATGAAGAAGTTTATTTAGCGTCTGGCGCAGCACGTGCAGGCGGAACGGTTGCCCGACGATGTAAGGATGTAGAGCGATGCCCATCACCTGCGGTCGTTGCTGGGAACGTCTTTTTAATTCTGCAAATTGCCCTTCAATCATGCGGCAGAACGTCTCGATATCTGCACCATTAGGAATAATGGTGGGAATATCATTGATCTCCTGTGGATAGGGCACGGACAACAGCGCGCCATGTTGTGTTTCCATTGGGACGGGACGATCGTCATGTGCCCAGTTCAGCGAGTAACTGAACCCGTTTTGGCGCAAGAGATCTGGCGTGTGCTGACTCTCAGAAATCCACGGTGACAGCCAGCCTGAGACCGGTTTTCCCTGCCATTCAGTGAGACGCGTCTGGCAATAGGCGATCAATGCACTTTCGTCTTGTTGACTGAGATCCCCCTGGCGCTGTGAATTGGTATGCCCGTGGGCAATCAGCTCACTTCCCGGAAGATCCATCCAGCGTTTCAGCAGTGCCGGGCAGTAATCGATGATGGAGGTATTGGCGATAACGGCAGGGGGAATCGCTAATTCCTCAAACATATCGGCCAGATACCATCCGCCCACCCGATTGCCATAATCACGCCAGCTGTAATTAAGAATATCGAGTTGATTCGCTGCCTGTGACAGGCGAGCGCCTTCTGGGCAGCCAAAAGAGAAGTGTTCCAGATTCATCGCGACATATAACGCCAGCGATTTGCCCTGCGGCCAAGTCGTTAATGGGGCTTCATCGATCGCGCTGTAGCGATAGCGTTGATGGCTGGCAATCTCCCACATCGGTTGTGGCATGGACATTTCTTGCTCCTGAAAAGTGGCGTCTTCAGGAGATAAAGCAAGTGACATGCCAAACTAGCTAAATTGCTAGCAATATGGCTTGGTATTTTTTTATCTGTTTGCAAACGGGCGACATAAGGGCCGTCCTGACAGGCAATACGGCGAACAGGAAGGGGCGTGCCTTGGCGCGCCCACGGGCATCCATTCCTGTTGTTCAATACGAATTTAAGCGCTGTGATGGCGGATACTGCTGTAATTTTGTGCACATCGCGCATTTTTAGCGCAGACCTTGCACTGTTGCATGGCAATTCCAGGACGTCGTCGCGTGCTTGAGCAAAGGGCAATTTTAAGGCAAAAAAAACCCACGCATCTGCGTGGGTCGGTGCAACAGAACAGGGTGAATACCTGAAGACAGGTATCGCTGCCGCAGCAGCCGCTCTTCACACCCATCAATACCTCTGGGACTTCCATCGTCGCCGAAAGCAGTGAAAGAGAACAGCCGCAAATCGCAACCGAGTTCGGCGAAATGCAACGAGGTGTGAAAAGCACGACTGTGCAGTTACATCCTGATTTTACTAAGATTTATCCGAAGGTGGCTTGTTGTAAATCGCATCGGGTGCGATGTTCATATGCTTCAGCACCGGCCCCATAATATTGCCGAAGATCGGTGCTGCCACGGTTCCCCCGAAGTGGTCACCCGCAGTAGGATGGTTGACGATCACCACCAGCGCCACCTCCGGATGACTCGCAGGTGCCACGCCTGCGGTGTAGTTCACATAGCCGCCATCATATTTGCCACTCGGCCCCATCTTCTCAGCGGTACCGGTTTTGGTCGCCAGACGATAGCCCGGCACGTTAGCACGCAATCCTGAACCGCCGGGCAGCACGTCACTCTCCATCATGTGAACAACAATTTCCGCCGTTACCGGATTCGCCACCTGCGTGCCCACCACCGGTGGCGTCACTTTGGTAATCGAGAGCGGACGATAGATGCCATAACTGCCCAGCGTGGCGTACTCACGTGCGATTTGCAGCGGCGTTACACGCAATCCGTAGCCAAAGGCAAAGGTTGCGCGTTCGATATCGGCCCAGCGTTGACGATGGGCGGGGAAATAGCCCACGCTTTCGCCAGTCAGCCCTAATCCAGTCGGTTTACCCAAACCAAATGCCTGATAGGTGTTGACCAGCGCATCGGCGGGCATCGCTAACGCAATATGGGACGCTCCGGTATCACTCGATTTCTGCAGGATGCCGGTGACGGTGAGGCGAGGCCAATGGCCCACGTCACGAATCAAATGGCCGTTAACCGTATAAGGCGAGGTATCCAGCACCGAGTCCGGACGAATTAAGTGGCGCTCCAGTCCCTCCAGCACCACCAGCGGTTTCACCGTGGAACCTGGTTCATAGCTGTCATTGATCGCCGTGTTGCGCATCTGCGCAGGCGTGGCGTTTTCGTAGTTGTTAGGGTTGAACGACGGGTATGACGCCATCCCTAAAATTTCTCCGGTATCGATTTTGATCAACACCGCCGCACCGGAGTCAGCTTTGTTCAACAGCACGCCATCGCGCAGTTTGCTGTAGAGCGTGAACTGGTCAAATTTATCGATACTCAGCTGCACCGTGGGCGGCTGCTTAGGCGGATCGTAGTCGATCATCGAAATAATATGGCCATCGCCATCCTGACGATAAACCTCTTTGCCGGGTTCCCCCTGCAACACGTGATCAAAGCCTTTTTCCAGTCCGTTCAGACCGTTGCTGTCAGCACCCACGATACCGATTAACGGCGCTGCCGCTTCACTCATCGGGTAGAAGCGACTGTCGTTGTACACTGAGCTGATCCCTTTCAGGTGCAGTTCAGCGATGTCTTTGGCAATACCCAGCTCAATCTTGCGCCCCAGATAGAGGAAGCGCTTTTTCGGGTTGGCGGTGATTTGTTCGCGGATCTCTTCCGGTCGCATACTGAGTGCGGCCGCCAGATAGGCCCATTTGGCGCTGGTGAAATCAGGGTTGGCTTCTAACACACGCATTGGGTCGGCAATGATATCGCGCGCGGGTACGCTCAGTGCCAGCGCCTGCCCATCACGATCCAGTAAGGTGCCGCGGTTCGTCGGCAGCGTGACAGTACGTAGCGAGCGCTGATCGGCTTCATGCTCCAGCATCGGATGTTTAATCAGCTGCAGGTCACCGACGAAAATCAGTAGCAGCACCATGCAGCCAAGGACACCCAGACAAATCAGGCGAAAGCGAAAAGGGTTAAATGGGGCTTTTATCTGGTCTTTTCCCAGAAATTTTTTAATCGGGGGCATAGCATTCCGCTGCGAAAAAGGGTGAATCTAAGCTTGTTATCTGCAGTTATAAAGAAAGCTTGAGAGTGATAACAGGAAAACTGTGTTTCAGTTCGTTAGCGAAACGTGCGGGCAAAAAAAACCTGCGCATCTGCGCAGGTCGGTGTAATCAAGAAAACTTTTTGATGTTCACCCATCAATACCTCTGGGACCCTGACTTTAGCAAGGTGGCTGATGAGGAGACCATCTCTCAAACGCAACAGTTACCCGCAAAATGTAACCAGCAGTGAGATTGTTAGCGCACCATTCACATCAAATGTTTTTTGATTTGCACCAGGCAACTCATGGCGTTAGGTCCCTGCGTCAATGAAGAGGTGCCGATGTCCAGCGTCAGCACATTCGGGTTGCCTGCGCGATCCCATGGCTGCCATGCGCGGCCAAAGCCGGGATCGAACCAGGCACCGGTGGCGATGATCACCACGCCAGGGGTTAAGCCGTCGGTAATACGTACGCCGGCCAGCATGCGTCCTCGTGTATTGGTGACTTCAATCTCATCACCATCGGCAATATCCCGCGCACGCGCATCCTGCGGATGCATATACAACGTTTCGCGTCCGGCGGTTTTATTGGCCTGCACTGTGGCGGTGGCATCCATCTGGCTGTGCAGGCGATCCGACGGCTGGATGGAGATCATATGCAGCGGGAATTCCTCACTCAAGGGCGCGCCCAGCCACTCCTGCGGCTCACGCCACTCGGGATGCCCAGCAAAATCATCCAGTTGATAGTCGGCAATGGTCTGGCAGAACAACTCAATTTTGCCGCTGGCGGTTTGAATCGGGTGTTGAGTCGGGTTAGCGCGGAAATCGTCCATAAATACGTAGGGCTTGCCGCCTTCCGGGATCTCGACAAAGCCACGCTGCCAAAACTCACCAAACTCCGGGAAGTGGATGTCTTTACGCGCATGCGCCACGGCGCACTGCTGATACAGGTGCTCAATCCACTGCATCTCATTGCGCCCTTCGGTGAAGACATCGCGATAGCCGAGGCGATCGGCGATATCGGCAAAGATGTCGAAGTCATTACGCGCCTGATGCTGAGGTTTGATCGCCTGATGCATGGCAAACACGAAGCGGTCACGCGATGAACCGCCAATGTCGTTACGCTCCAGCGTGGTGGTGGCGGGCAGCACGATATCGGCCATCTGCGCCGCTGGCGTCCAGACGATGTCCTGCACGATGACGGTATCCGGGCGCTGCCAGCCTTCGACTAAGCGGTTGAGCTGCTGATGATGATGGAACGGATTGCCCCCCGCCCAGTGCACCAGATGGATATCCGGATAGTGCAAAGTCTCACCCTGGAAGCGGTAAGGCTGGCCCGGATTGAGTAGCATGTCGCTGATACGCGCCACCGGAATCGAGTGATTGCCCGGATTGGGTCCGGTGCTCATCATTGGCGCCGGCCCTTCCTGACGCGGATTGCCGACGCTGTTCATCGAGCCGTGACCAAAGGAGAAACCGCCGCCTGGCAAACCAGGCTGACCGAGCATCGAGGAGAGCGCAATCATCATCCAGTACGGCTGCTCGCCACGGTGGGCGCGCTGTACTGAATAGGAGCAGGTAATAAAGCTGCGTTTACCGATCAGCTGCTGCGCCAGCAACGCAATACGTGCCGCCGGAATGCCGGTGATATCGCTGGCCCATGCAGGGGTTTTGGCGATGCCATCGCTTTCGCCCAGCAGGTAAGCGCGCAGCTGCGGCCAACCGGTGCAGTGGCTGGCGAGGAAGCTTTCATCCACCGCCTGGCGACGAGTGATCTCATAACCGAGCGCCAGCATCAGTGCCACGTCGGTGTTAGGGCGAATCGGGATCCACTCTGCATTAACGAAAGTTGGGCAGTCATCACGCATCGGGCTGATGTTGATAATCGGCGTGCCCTTGGCGGTGAGCTGTTCAAGCGCCGGTTTCAGGCTGTGTTGCCCTGCTCCGCCGGACGCGACTTGGGCATTTTTCAACGCCAGCCCACCAAAAGCGATAAAGATTTCGGCGTGTTCCACCACGTCAGGCCAGTCTGTCACGCGGCCGGTGAGCGGCATGTATGTACCGATCACATAGGGCAGGAAGAACTGCGCGGCCCCCCAGCTGTAGTTGCCCTGCTGGTCAACCCCACCGCCGCCCTGGAAATAGAAACGACGAATCAGGGTACGGGCGTGGTTAACGCGCCCGGCGGAAGACCAACCGTACGAGCCGTTGAAAATGCCGGAGGCACCATAGCGATCGCGCACGCGGCGGTTCTCTTCTGCCACCAGATCCAGCGCGGTGTCCCAATCCACCGCCACAAAATCTTCCCGCCCGCGCAGTGTACGGTCACTGTTTTCACGCGATTTGAGCCACGAACGGCGCACCATCGGCTGACGAATACGTTTATCCGAATAAACCAGCTCTGGGATGGTATTGAGCATCGGCGAAGGATCGGCATCGGCAAAGAAAGGTTCGCAGCCAATGAGGCGATCGTTTTTGGTGACAGCAGTAAAAGCGCCCCAGTGCGCCAGGTGTGGCACGCGTGATTTCATGGTTTTGGGTCCGGCAGGCAGGTGTGAATAATAGTGGCAGCATAACATGAGGGTGCGGACGGGCTAAAGCCTGGCTGAATCCCCTTAATTTCCGCGCTTTTGCGACAGCGCTGGCATTCTCGCGGGTTGCTACAGGTACTGTTTTCCGTAACACTGTTGGCATGTGTAAACGTTTTCCCGGATGCAAGTAACCGCATGGCTACCATTAAGGATGTTGCCCGCATGGCGGGGGTGTCGGTCGCGACCGTTTCCCGCGTCATCAATAATTCGCCCAAAGCCAGCGAGAGTTCACGCCTCGCCGTGACTCAGGCAATGGAGCAGTTGCAGTATCACCCGAACGCCAACGCACGCGCCCTGGCGCAGCAGTCCACCGAAACCCTGGGGTTGGTGGTGGGTGACGTTTCCGATCCCTTTTTTGGCGCGATGGTGAAAGCGGTGGATGAAGTGGCAGGAGCCACTGGCAACTTCCTGCTGATTGGTAACGGTTACCACAACGAACAAAAAGAGCGCCAGGCGATTGAACAGCTAATGCGCCACCGCTGCGATGCTTTGGTGGTACACGCCAAGAAAATCCCTGATGCGGATTTAGAAGTATTGATGAAGCAGGTGCCAGGCATGGTGCTGCTGAACCGTTTATTGAAAGGCTTTGAATCACGCTGTATCGCACTTGATGACCGTTACGGCGCCTGGCTGGCGACACGTCATCTGATTCAGCAAGGCCACTCACAGATCGCCTTTATCTGCTCCACCCACCCGATTTCGGACTCCGAAGATCGGCTGCAAGGCTATTACGATGCACTGAAAGAGCATGGTTTGGCGTCTAACGATCGCTTAGTGGCCTGGGGTGAACCGGATGAAGTTGGCGGCGAGCAGGCGATGACCGAGTTGTTAGGTCGCGGTAAACAATTTACCGCCGTGGCCTGTTACAACGATTCGATGGCGGCAGGCGCGTTGGCGGTACTGAGCGACAACGGCGTGCGCGTGCCGGAAGAGATGTCGTTGATTGGTTTCGATGATGTGCTGGTGTCACGCTATGTGCGGCCGCGTTTGACCACGGTGCGCTATCCAATTGTCACCATGGCGCAGCAGGCAGCGCAGTTGGCGCTGGCTTTAGCCAACGGCACAGCAATGCCGGAAGTGACCAATATGTTTAGCCCGACGCTGGTGAGACGACATTCGGTGAGCGGGCCGGGTTGAAGAGATAAAAGCGCCGCACCATCCGTAGCGGCGCAATTTATTGCGCATCTTTCTGCAGCGGCATGAACGCAACTACGCGAGATAAATCGCGCCGCTACCGCTCTACGCTAAATTCTGCGAATACACCTTCACCCGCACGTCCGGGAACTCCAGCGCGTCACACTGATAATCCCAGCCAAAGCGCTCGTAGTAGCCGCCAAAAGTTGACCACAGCCATAACTTCTCATGCCCACGCTGGCGGGCAAAATCAATCACATGCTGCTGCAGTGCTTCACTCAATCCCTGACCGCGCGCATGTTCATCGACATAGAGCGCGGCAGCCCAAGGGTAAAGATCCTGACGGCTGATCAAATCGCAGCGCCAGAACCCCACCGTGCCCAAAGGCACATCCCCATCCAGTGCCACAAAGGTCACCGGATACTCGGCACCGTTCAGGCTACTACGCACAATGCTGTGATAAAACTCGCGCGAGGTCCCTTCGCCAAACGCCTGCCACAGCCAATCGGTGATGTGACTGGCGTGATGTGGCACCTCGCTGAGCGCGACAATCTTGATCACATCAGCTCCAGCGCCAGCAGCTCCTGAATGGTCTGCGCACGACGGATTTCACGCGGTACGCCATTCTCAAACAGCACTTCCGGGATCAACGGGCGGCTGTTGTAGTTAGATGACATGGATGCCCCGTACGCGCCGGTATCGTGGAACACCAGGTAATCTCCCACTTTGGTAGCAGGCAATGCGCGTGTCTCGACTTTGCCGCCTTCCAACTGGGTAAACACATCACCCGATTCACACAGCGGCCCCGCCACTACCGAATCTACCGTCGCATCACTCAGCGCACGACCATCAGTTGGCAGCACGGAAATGTGATGATAGCTGCCGTACATCGACGGACGCATCAAATCGCTGAAGCCCGCATCCACCAGCACAAAGTGGCGACTGCCCATCTCTTTCACCGCACGCACCTGTGACACCAGCACACCTGACTCTGCGACCAGGAAACGGCCGGGTTCGATTTCCAGTTTCACCGGATGGCCCAAATGCGCCGCAATACGTTCGCGCGCACCGTTCCACAAACCGAAATAGTGCTGCGTATCAATGGCTTCTTCGCCGAAACGATAAGGAATCGATAACCCACCACCAGCAGAGATCGCTTCCAGGTCCTGACCAAAAGCCACCACCTGATCCACCATCGCGTCACACACCTGCTGCAAGTGGCCGTAATCCACGCCGGAACCGATATGCATATGCAGGCCAACTAATTTCAAGCCGTGCTGCTGAATCGCGGCTAGCGCCAGCGGCAGATCGCTGTGCCAGATGCCGTGCTTGCTGTTCTCACCGCCGGTGTTGGTTTTCTGGCTGTGGCCGTGACCAAAGCCCGGATTGATACGCAGCCACACTTTGTGACCCGCTGACACCGCCCCGAGTTGATGCAACATATCCACCGATCCGGCATTGACCGGCACTTTCAGTTCGGCGATACGTGCCAGCGTCGGCTGATCCAGTACGTCTGCGGTGAAAACGATATCCTCGCCACCCGGCTGGAAACCAGCAGCCAGCGCGCGCTCAATTTCACCCAGCGAAACCGAATCGACCTTCACACCTGCAGCACGCATCAAACGCAGAATATGGATGTTGGAGCAGGCTTTCTGCGCAAAACGCACCACGTCAAAAGCGCTGAGCTGCGCGATACGCTGCTGGATAATCGCGGCATCGTAAGCCCAGAAGGGACCTGCGTAACGCTGGGCCAGCGGCAGTAAGTTGGCGGCGGTCAGCGCCGTTTCAGTGTTGTTCAGTGGACGTGGCATCTCAATTCTCCTGTGTCTTTGCGACTATTTAGCCACAGCGTATCAATTCAGAAAAATATCTGTTTTAGCGACATCTATACAAATATGATATGGGTCTGCGGAGGAACAGATGGCAAAAATTAACTGGCGACATATCGAAATTTTCCATGCGGTGATGACCAGCGGCAACCTGACTCAGGCGGCTACGCTGCTGCATACCTCGCAGCCCACGGTCAGCCGCGAGCTGGCAAGGCTGGAACAACAGTTGGGATTGCAGCTGTTTGAGCGAGTGCGTGGGCGTTTACAGCCGACGGTACAAGGCTTACGGCTATACGAAGAGGTGCAGCGTTCGTGGTATGGACTGGACCGCATCATGGATGCGGCGGAAGGGCTGCGCCAGTTTCGTCAGGGCGAACTGTCGATTGCTTGTCTGCCCGTGTTTTCCCAGTCACTGCTGCCACCGCTGCTGCAACCTTTCCTGCAACGCTATCCACAGGTGAGTTTGAACATCATTCCGCAGGAGTCACCGCTGCTGGAAGAGTGGCTGTCAGCGCAGCGCTACGATCTCGGCCTGACCGAAACCCAACACGCGCCTGCAGGCACCGAGCGCCTGCCGCTGCTGACCTGCGATGAAGTGTGCGTGTTGCCGCCGCAGCATCCGTTGTGCCAGCGTGACGTCCTGACGCCACAGGATTTCCACGGAGAAAATTACGTCAGCCTGTCGCGCAGTGACAGCTATCGTCAGCTACTGGATTCGCTGTTTCATGAGCAAGAGGTTGAGCGACGTTTAGTGTTGGAGACGCACAGTGCCGCGTCGGTGTGCGCCATGGTGCGGGCGGGAGTGGGGATTTCGATTGTGAACCCGCTGACGGCGCTGGATTACGCCGACAGCGGAGTAGTGATGCGTCGTTTCAGCGTTGCCGTGCCGTTTACCGTCAGCCTGGTGCGGCCGCAACATCGTCCCGCATCAGCGTTGGTTGATCACTTCTGCGACCACCTGCAGCAGCAGGTGGCCACCTTTACTCAACGCATTGCCGATCGTCTGGTTTAAGCACGTACCGCTTCGCCCTGCCCGCCCGACTTGCGGAAGGTGATCAGACAGATGACCAATCCAACCACCGCCAGCGCCGCAGCCGCCACTGGCACGGCGGTCAGGCCATAACCTTTATCAATCACCGCACCACCGACCCAGGCTCCCAGCGCGTTCCCGACGTTGAACGCCGAGATGTTCAGAGTAGAGACCAGGTTCGGTGCCTCTTTACCGTGGCGCACCACGTTAATCTGCAAACCTGGCACGGTGGCAAAAGTCGCCATCGCCCACAGGAACAGGGTGATTTCTGCCAGCCACAGTGCATGGCTGGTCCAGCTGAACAGCAGCGAGAAGACGGCGATCAGCACAAAGCTCAGGATCAGGCTGAAGGAGACTTTCCAGTCGGCCAGTTTACCGCCCAGAATATTGCCCACGGTTAAGCCCGCACCAATCAGGAACAGCGTCCAGCTGACGCCACGATCGGTAATCCCCGTCACCTGCAACAACAGCGGCGCAATGTAGCTGAACAGGGCAAACATCGCAGCCGCGAAGAACACCGTCATCAGCAATGAAAGCCACAGTTTACCGTTGGCGAGGGCACTCACTTCACTCGCCAGGTGTACTGGTTTTTCTTCTTTATTGGTCGGGAGACTGACGATCAAGGCGATAAAGGCGAGGATGCCGATAATCGCGACGCCCCAGAAGGTGGCGCGCCAGCCGAACAGTTGACCAAACCAGGTACCAAGCGGCACGCCCAGCACGTTTGCCAGGGTTAGGCCGGTGAACATCAGCGCCACCGCAGAGGCCTGACGGCTGGGTGCCACCAGGCTCGCCGCCACCACCGAACCGATACCGAAGAAGGCTCCATGGCAGAGTGCAGTCACCACGCGCGCCAGCATTAACAGGTTGTAGGTGTAAGCCAGAGCACAGAGTACGTTACCGATGATGAAGATGATCATCAGCAGAATGAGCGTGCGTTTACGCGGCAGTTTGGCGGTCAACAGCGCCATGATCGGTGCACCGATGGCCACACCCAGCGCGTACCCGCTGATCAGCCATCCTGCTGAAGGAATCGACACCTGCAGATCACCCGCCACTTCCGGCAGTAATCCCATAATGACGAACTCCGTGGTGCCGATGGCGAACGCACTCAGCGCCAGCGCCAGTAATGCAACAGGCATAACACTCTCTCCTAAAATAATTATGCAGGCGGGCCGCACTGCGAATGCAGGACGGTTACAGCTGACGCTTAATAATATTTGAACTGCGTCACATTCCGATTAAAGCACAGCCTTGGCGGCTCAACCAGCCTGTGTGCTGCAAGGCATTTTTGCTTGCAACGCAATTATCCCCACGTGAAAAAGTGACCTCACCTGACCACTGAGACAGATCGCACTTTTCGCGCTACGCTTGATACAGATGTGATCGCTGTCACAGCGGCTCAGCTTTTGGCGAGAAATCAATCAGTAAAGGATGCGCGCGCATTGCCGATACCCCAATGGATTGCCCGGTAATGTGGTGTCAAAAATGCAGGGGGAAAGACCTATGCGATGGCTGATCGCACTGACAGTAAGTTGCTTAAGCGGCTGCTCGGTTGGGCATTATGAATACAGCTCGGAAGCGGCTAAACGCGTCGATATGACCGTGACCGGTATTCCCACCGTGCTGGGTATTGGTGCGCTGGGCACCACCATTCCTTTGACCCCCGAATACAGCCTGACGGCAGCGCACGTCGCGAAATACTCGATGTACCGGGTGAAAGCCTGGCATCCGGAGTGCGATATCGCCGTGGTGTATCACAAAAACAGCGAAACCAACCTACCCCCGCCCTTCCGCAACAGCCATATTGGCGACAACGTGAATCTCTACGGTTACAGCTTTATCTCTGCCATGCCGGTAGCCTCCAGCGGCAAGAATTTGATTAATACCACGCTGGCGAATGACTGGAATAAACCGAGTTGCGTGGTGGTTGCCGCCAATGCGGGTGTGGTGAAAGGCATGTCTGGCGGTGCAGTGTATAACGCCAGCGACGATACCTTAGCAGGAGTGATTGTCGGCTACAGCAGCCAGATCGATGACAATAAGACGGGCAAGACGTTGTACAAAGATGTCGCGCTATATGTGCCCTATGCGCGCTTTCAGGCGTGGCTGGATGGGGTAGTGAAATCTTGAGTTCGGTGCGATCTTACACTCTCACCTGAGCTATGCGGTCATTAATAAGGTCACCTAAATGGCGTAATGCTCGTCAGTTAGGAACTCAGGCTGCTTATTGATAAGTGGCCTGACTTTTCTGTGCGGGCTCTGCCGCCACTACTGCCCCCTCTGGGCCGTCCTCGGGCCGCTAACGCGGTACCTTCGACTTCCACGTCGTGCCGGACGGACCGTTCGCGGATGACCATCCATGGTCGGCCGCGAACTGCCCCACGCCTCCCCGCGTGGGGCTCCTGGCCCAACGTAAAAGTCTCAGCGCTGCGGATAACCCTGAGGGGGCAGCAGAGGCGTCAGAGCCTCAGGCAATGTGCCCTTTTTAACAACGCGCACTGAAGCTAATGAGCTGGCTGGGGTCGCACCGGGGCAGGCATCCGCAGCGCTGAGCTGAGCGAGTATGCCAGGAGAGCCCGCAGGACGCGGGCGAAAGGTGGCGCTGGAACATGGATGTTCCATCGGCACCGGTCCGTTAAGGCAGACGAGTGAAGTGAAGGCACCGCGTAGCGGCGCGAGGACCGCCAGCCCCGGTGCGGCCCCAGACGGCGTTATCGTCAGTCGCTTGGCTGACAAGCATTACGCGGGCACCCACGCCCCTTGCAGCTGCACCTGCGGGAAACCGGCGGTCAGAATGCGCAACTCGGCATCGCGCGGCGTGTTATCGCCCTGCCCTTGAATACTCACGATATCCTGCGGACAGGCTGAAAACGCCACAAAGCAATCCATCTCGGCGCGCAGCACAATGTAGTCGCCTGGCTTGGTCACCACCGGCAAGGTTTTCAGGGTGATGCCATCCGGCTGCACCTGAATATTCATGAAAATATTCAGTGACGCCAGATTACCGTGCGGTAAATCCACGCCCAATTCGCGCATGCCTTCGAACAGGTTATCGTGGCAGTTGCGGTGATACTCGGTACAGCCCAGCAGCTCATAACGACGCGCATCGCACGCGGCCATAAAAGAGTCATGCACGCCGGGTGAAGTATCCGCCACTAAGGTCAAAATCGGGTGGCGCTGGCTGGTGATAAAGCTGTCACCGACTTTGGGGTTCAGCCGTTGGTTCCACACGCGCGTGGCTTCCATACACATATATTCGCTGACGTCGTGCGCGTTGTAAGCCCAGCAATCCACCACCTGGGTGCCGTGGGTGTTGATCACCTGCACCGCTTCGCCTTTTTTCAAACGCACCGCTTTACCGTAGCGTGCGGGGATGGTGATCACTTCACGATGCTGAAATTCAGCCGACATAATATTCTCCTGATTAATGCTGCATGCCGCGACGATAGCGCGTCATGCGAGATTCAAGGCGGCGCGCCAGCCAGTCGATCAGACTGTTGAGCACCCAGTAACACACCGCCACAGTGAGGTAGATCTCCAGCGGTGCGTAGGTATCCGAAATCGCCTGTTTCGCGGCGTACATAAACTCCTGCACCGAGACGATTGAGAGCAGCGCCGAGTCTTTGATCAACCCGATCATCAGCCCCACCAGCGGTGACAGCATCTGCGGCAAGGTTTGCGGCAGCACCACATCGCGCAACTGCTCCGTGCGGCTCAAGCCCAGCACCCGACACGCTTCCCACTGCCCTTTCGGCAAGGCTTCAATCGCGGCACGAATCACCTGCGCGATATAAGGCGCGTAATAGAGCGTCAGCGCCAGCACGCCCACCACCGGCGATGACAGCGTGATGTCGTATTCCGGCAGCACAAAATAGAGCAGATAGATCACCACCAGCAGCGGCAACGCCAGCGTTAACCCGCTGTAGAGATTGAGCAAGCGCAGCCAGAAAGGCGAGGCGCGCATCAGCAGCAGTGCCATCAGTCCACCCCAGACCAGTGAACAGAGTGCGGCAACGATACACAGTTGCAGCGTGGCGATCAGACCATCGCCGAGCGAGGGAAGTGATGAAAGAATTGCCTGCCAATCCATTACGCACTCCTCCGTTTCACTTCCAGACGCCGTGCAGCGGCAATCAACGGCATGGCGATCAACAGATAACCTGCCGCCACCAGCAACAGCACTTGCGTGGCTTCATAGGTGCGCGCAATGACAATTTGCCCGGCATAGGTCAACTCAGTGAGTGCCACCACCGAGGCCAGCGGCGTGGTTTTCAGCAGAATAGTGAACTCATTGACCAGCATCGGCAGACTGGCGCGCATCACCTGCGGATTGATGACATACCACCAGGTCATAAAGCGGCTTAAGCCCAGGGTACGCGCCGCTTCGAGCTGGCCTCGCGTCACTAACGAGCGGTTCACACGCAAAATCTCCGCCACATAGGCACCGCTGTTGAGGCCGATGGCGATCACCGCGGCCAGCATCGGCTGACCGCCCAAGCCCAAACGAGGCAAGGTGAAAAACACCACAAACAGCTGCACGATGGCCGGTGTCCCGCGCATCAGGCTGACATATAACCGACCGATGAAACGCCAGATCCAGGCACGGCGCAGTTGCAGGAAGCAGCCGAGCTGCCCCATCACCACGCTGACTAATGAGGCCAGTACCGTCAGTACCAGCGTCATCAGCAGGCCGTGTCCGAGTTCCGGCAGCGCGGCCACTACCTGTTGATCCAGCCCCATGCGTTACTCCGCGTTAAAGTCGTGCAGGTTCTCGGCCACCGACAGCAGCAGCGGCGCCGGACGATCGTTGCCTTCAATGCCGGTATTGCAGGCGGAGACAATGAACTGGGTATCCATCACCACGCGGCAGGTGATGCTGTCACCGGCTTTGGTCAGGTTCGGCTCAGGCAGCAGGTCACCCGCACGCGTCAGCTTGACGTGCATAAACAGGTTGATGGGGTCCGGTAGCTTCGGCACCGCCATTCCCAGTCGCGCCAGCTCCGCGCTGACCGCTTCGAGGCAACCCTCGCCCTGATAGCCACGCTCGGCAAGAAACGCCGAGGTTGAGGCTGGCAGCAGCAGGTCATGACGTTTCACGCTGTCTTTACCCAGTACCATCATCGGACGGCGACGGTTGTTGACCAGACGCATGCCAGAACCCAACAGATAGCTGTTACTGAACACGCGGGTGTGATGTACCGACAGCCATACCGCCGGATCGGCCAGACTAAAACCAAACAGTGAGGCCACAGCGCCATCGCCCTGTGCGGTGATACGCAGCAACTGGCCGCGCAGCACCTTTATCGATCCAACGCTTCCCGGCTTTACCGTGACCGACGGTGCCAGCGTGCGCTCGGCGGTATCTTCAAAACTTTCACGCATTAACAGCATGATTCATCTCCTCAGCGTGAAAATGGTCACTCACCACGATATCAATCGGCGTGACCTGCAAACCGTTGCCCGGAATGATGTCCTGCGGGCAGGACGAGACAGAACAGATCAGATCGCACAGCGCTTCAAAAGTAATACTGTCGCCTGCTTTGCTGTTGGGATCGGTCACTTCCATACGACCATCGGCGGTGACCGGGCCGTTCTGGAACAGGTTGAACGGCTCTGGCAGTGAGAAATACGTCACGCCAAATTCTTTCATGCCTTCCAGCAGGTTATCCACGCAGTTGCGGTGCCCCTCGACACCGAAATCGACGCTAAAACGGGTGCGATCGCAAGCAGGCACGTTGGCATCGTGAATGCCGATGCTGTCGGCCAGAATGCGCAGCATCGGACGGTTTTCACTCGACCAGAGCGCATCGCCCGGCTTGAAGAACAGCGAACGCAGATGCTGACGGGTATGCACCGGCGACAGCTTTTCGTTCAGGTCATCGGCGTTCACCGCGACAAAATCGGCCGCCTGCTGCCCTTCACTGTCAATCACGGTAATAAACTGGCCCTTACGCACGCGGAAGGTTTTGCCATGGCCCGCAGGCACCGTCAGGTTGCACTGGCACATAATTACTCCTGAGGAATGAAATCGCTGGCGGGAACGGTAAAGGTGGTGCCGAGATACTGCTGTTGCAGTTTGGTCAGCTCACCGTCTTTCTGCATCGCCAGAATGTGGTCGCTGATGGCTTTGTTCAGGCTGCCATCTTCTTTGCGCGTAGCCCAACCCATCCACTGTGAAGGACCGACTTCGCCCACCTGTGTCACTTTGCCGCTGTATTTTTTCGCTACCGGCGCCAGCACCGAGATATCGTCATAGACGAAGTCAGCGCGTTTGGTCATCAGGGTGCTGACGGTCTGGTCCAGCGAATCCACGTTGATGATGGTGATCGGTTTTTTGCCCTCTTTCTTCAGCTGCTCATTGAACCCTTTCAGCAACTGCTCAGGCACGCTGGAAGTCTTCACGGCACCACGCAGGCCCGACAGGCTCTCTGGCGTCAGGGTTTTGCCGCTGAACGCTTTCGCCGCATCGTCACGCATTAAAACGCCGTTAACGGTTTTGCTGTAAGGCACGGTGAACAGCACTTTCTTCGCGCGTTCAGCCGTCAGGTTGAGAGAAGAGCCTTCTGCGTTGAACGAGCCGGAGATCAGGCCCGGCAAAATGCCGCTGAAAGCGGTTTTTTGAAACTCAACTTTCACGCCGAGATCTTTGGCGAAGGATTGCATGATCGCCACGCTGTAGCCGGTGATCTCGCCTTTGTCGTCGGTGTATTCGTATGGAGGAAAGGTTGGATCGATCCCAACGGTGATTTTGCCGCTGCTTTTGATGTCACTCAGGGTGTCGGCTTGCGCCTGTGCCATGGTGCCAACGGAGAGAAGTGCGGCGATCAGCAGTGCTGTTTTTTTCATTATGGTGTTTCCCTGGTGTTGGTGAAATGTCTTTTTCTACTGAGCATATTTTGTGCCAGTTTTTTCACCACACAGGAGCACACTCGATCCAGTTGAGTCTTTATTGAATAAAATCAGTGAGAAACAAATGTTTCTCTATACTAAATTTTTATTTCTTCGGTTTCACAGAAGGAGAAATGTGAGGAAAGAGCGCAAGCGTACGCGCACGCTTTTGGGGCAAGCTCTGGCGCAAGATGCGCCAGAATGGGGCGTTATTCGAGTTCGTCGAGGGATTGGTGCAACGCTTCGATTTGTGCGAGGTGGTCATTACTGGTTTTGCCCATTTGTCGGGCCACCAGTGAACAGAGTAGATTGCACACACCAGAGAGCGCGGCGGTGCTGTCGAAGATTAAACTGCTGTCAGTGTGGCAGCGTACCACCCACTGCGCGTGGCGTGCGGGTTTGCCAGAGAGCACATCCGCGATGTAGAGCATCGGCACGCCACGCTCTGCCAGTGCATTCATCGCCGCTTCCAGCGCGGGCATACGGCGGCGCAGTCCAACACAGATCACCACGTCTTGTTTGTTGAGCGCAGCGAGGTGTTCAGCCAGCGAGTCACCGGGACGAGGTAACAGCCGCACATCGGCATGGATATGCACCAGATCGCGGTAAATCAGCTGTGCGATAGTCTGGCTATGACGCCAGCCCATCACCACCACACGGCGTGCTTGTGCAATCGCGCTCACCGCCTGCTGCAGTTGTTCGCTGTCCAGCGTGCGATAGCTGTTGACCAGATTGGCGATTTCTCGCTCCAGATGCTGCTGCATGATGCTGGCAAGCGGTGACGCGGTAGGTACGGCTTGCAGATAAAGCGGCGAACCACTGCTCTGCATTTCACGTGCCTGGCGGCGTGCGGCTTCGTAGCTTTCGTAGCCCAGATGGCGAAAGAAACGCGTGGTGGTGGCCTTGGAGACCCCCGCGCTCTGCGCCAGTTCGGTGGCGGTGTTCATCGCCAGCTGACCCGGTGCGGCCAGCAGTACGTCGGCCAGTCGCTGCTCGTGGCTGGAGAGTTGATCCCAGTGCTGTTGTATCCGGCCCTCTAACGTTGCCGCTTTTGCACTCATGGTGATTCCCTGAAAATAAAAAAACTATCCTGCACAGAGCGTGCCGGGTTGTCATCAGGAATTTTGTTGGGGGTTTTGAGGAGGGTGCGTGCTGATGCCCTCACCCCGGCCCTCTCCCACAGGGAGAGGGAGAAAACCGCACAGCAATCAAAGAGAACTACTGACGGTCCCCTCTCCCACAGGGAGAGGGAGAAAACCGCACAGGAATCAGAGATAACTGCGGACAGTCCCCTCTCCCACTTGTGGGAGAGGGTTAGGGTGAGGGCAACCTGGTTTTATTTACCGGTAGGACGCAACGCTGGGAACAGGATCACATCACGGATGGTGTGGCTGTTGGTGAACAGCATCACCATACGGTCGATACCGATACCCAGACCTGCAGTTGGCGGCAGGCCGTGCTCCAGTGCGGTGACGTAATCTTCGTCGTAGAACATCGCTTCGTCATCGCCAGCATCTTTGGCATTCACCTGCTGCAGGAAACGCTCAGCCTGATCTTCTGCATCGTTCAGCTCGGAGAAGCCGTTACCGATTTCACGGCCGCCAATGAAGAACTCAAAGCGGTCAGTGATTTCTGGGTTCTCGTCGTTACGACGAGCCAGCGGTGACACTTCAGCCGGATATTCAGTGATGAAGGTCGGCTGAATCAGACTTGCTTCCGCGGTCTCTTCGAAGATCTCAGTGACCACGCGGCCCAGACCCCAGCTCTTTTCCACTTTGATGTGCAGCGACTTCGCAATCGCGACCGCTTTATCAAAGTCTTCCAGATCGTTCAGGTCAGTCTCTGGACGGTACTTTTTGATCGCTTCACGCATGGTGAGCTTCTCAAACGGCTTACCGAAATCGAAGGTATGGTCACCGTAAGGCACTTCCGTGGTGCCCAGCACGTCTTGCGCCAGGGTACGGAACAGGCTTTCGGTCAGTTCGATCAGATCTTTGTAATCCGCATACGCCATGTAGAGTTCCATCATGGTGAACTCTGGGTTATGACGTGGCGAAATACCTTCGTTACGGAAGTTACGGTTGATCTCGAATACGCGATCAAAGCCACCGACCACCAGACGCTTCAGGTACAGCTCTGGCGCAATACGCAAGTACATATCGATGTCGAGCGCATTGTGATGGGTGATAAACGGACGCGCAGACGCACCGCCAGGGATCACCTGCATCATTGGGGTTTCCACTTCCATAAAGTCACGGTTAACCATGAACTGGCGAATGCCGGCCATGATTTTAGAGCGTACTTTGAAAGTGTTACGTGAATCGTCGTTAGAGATCAGATCCAGATAACGCTGGCGATAACGGGTTTCCTGATCGGCCAGACCGTGGAATTTATCCGGCAGCGGACGCAATGCTTTAGTCAGCAGACGCAGCTCAGTGATGTGAATCGACAGCTCACCGGTTTTGGTCTTGAACAACTTACCGCGCGCGCCGAGGATATCCCCGAGATCCCACTTCTTGAACTGCTCGTTGTAAACGCCTTCTGGCAGATCGTCACGTGAAACGTAGATCTGAATCTGGCCACCGACATCCTGCAGCGTGGCAAAGGAGGCTTTACCCATGATGCGACGCGTCATCATACGACCCGCCACGCTCACTTCGACGCCGAGTGCTTCCAGCTCTTCGTTTTCTTTGGCGTCATAGCTGGCGTGCAGCACATCGGAGGTGGTATCGCGACGGAAATCATTGGGAAACGCGATGCCCTTTTCACGCAGCGCGCTGAGTTTTTCGCGACGCGCTTTCAGTTCGTTGTTTAACTCAAGGGCGGCATCAGCGCTCTGCGGTTGTTGTTCAGACATGTCGGTTCCTTATAACCCTGCTTTTAAACTTGCTTCAATAAAACGGTCGATGTCGCCATCCAGCACCGCTTGAGTATTGCGCGTCTCTACGCTGGTGCGCAGATCCTTGATACGTGAATCATCGAGCACGTAAGAGCGAATCTGACTGCCCCAGCCGATATCGGATTTATTATCTTCCGCAGCCTGCTTGTCAGCGTTTTTCTTCTGCATCTCATATTCGTACAGTTTTGCACGCAACTGCTTGAAAGCCTGATCTTTGTTTTTATGCTGTGAACGGTCGTTCTGGCACTGCACCACAATGTTGGTCGGCAAGTGGGTAATACGCACCGCAGACTCGGTTTTGTTTACGTGCTGACCACCCGCGCCCGAGGCACGGTAAACGTCGATACGCAGATCGGCTGGATTGATATCGATATCGATGTTGTCATCCACTTCCGGGTAAATAAACACCGAACTGAATGAGGTGTGGCGACGGCCGCCGGAGTCAAACGGACTCTTACGCACCAGGCGATGGACGCCGGTTTCCGTGCGCAGCCAGCCAAACGCGTAGTCACCGATGATTTTAATGGTGGCGGATTTGGTCCCAGCCACTTCACCGTCTGACTCTTCAATGATTTCGGTTTTATAACCTTTGGCTTCCGCCCAGCGCAGGTACATGCGCAGCAGCATGCTGGCCCAGTCTTGCGCTTCAGTGCCGCCAGAACCGGCCTGGATATCCATGTAGCAATCGGCGCTGTCATATTCGCCGGAGAACATGCGGCGGAATTCGAGTTCGCCCAGTTTCACTTCGAGTGCATCGAGTTCAGCAACGGCTTCGTTGAAGGTCTCTTCGTCGTCGGCTTCAACGGCCAGATCGAGCAAGCCCTGCACATCTTCCAGGCCTTGACGCATGTGGTCTAAGGTTTCCACCACGGCTTCCAGTGAAGCACGTTCTTTGCCCAGCGCCTGAGCACGTTCTGGTTCGTTCCAGACGTCAGGTTGTTCCAGCTCGGCGTTTACTTCTTCGAGGCGTTCTTTCTTGGCATCATAGTCAAAGATACCCCCTAAGAACGTCGCTGCGCTCGCTGAGGTCCTGAATACGATTTTTGACCGGATTAATTTCAAACATGGCTTTTCAGTCTTTTTTGACGAATCGGTGATAGGAGATAAAACGTAACGCGGTAGTTTACCCGAAAGCACGCTCAGTTTGTAGCATTGCTCCCCGGTTGTTTTCGGTCGCCATAAATGGCGCCCCTACAGATACCGGGGCATGTTGTAGGGTGCGCATTTATGCACACCTGGATGTGTTGTGCCGTTACTGAGGCCAGATATGGTCAATAATCAGCTGCACCGTTCGGTTGCCGCGGTACTCATTGATATCCAGTTTATAAGCGAGTTTCACCTGGCGCACGCTGGTGTCTGGCCACAGGGCGGTATCGACGTTGAAAGCGATGCCGTCCAACAGTGGACCGCCGCCTAGCGGTTCAATCATCACTTTCAGGTGACGCTCCCCCACCAGCTTCTGCTGCAGCAGTTTGAACTGCCCGTCGAATACCGGTTCCGGGAACGCCTGGCCCCAGGGACCGGCTTCACGCAGCATTTCGGCGGTGTGCAGGCTGAACTCCTGCGCATGCAGTTCACCATCTGACCAGATCACGCCCTGCAACGCTTCGCCATCCAGCCACTCGTCAATCAGCGCGGCAAAGCGTTCACGGAACAGATCGTACTTATCGGTCTCCAGTGACAGACCGGCGGCCATGGCGTGACCACCAAATTTGATCATCATGCCCGGATAGAGCGTGTCGAGGCGTTCCAGCGCATCACGTAAATGCAAGCCAGCAACTGAACGGCCTGAGCCTTTCAGGGTGCCATCTCCGGCAGGCGCGAAAGCGATCACCGGGCGATGGAAACGTTCTTTTAAGCGTGATGCCAGAATCCCCACCACGCCCTGATGCCACTCGGGATGGTAAAACGCCAGGCCAAGCGGCAAATCCGTGTGCTGGCGCTCCAGCTCATCGCACAGCGCCAGCGCCTCACTTTTCATGCCTTGCTCGATCTCTTTACGCGTTTGGTTCAACGCATCAAGTTCGTTGGCCAGCATGCGCGCCTGGGCAATATCTTCCGTGAGCAGCAGCGCCACCCCAACAGACATATCATCCAGACGACCTGCCGCATTCAGGCGAGGCCCCACGGCAAAACCGAGATCGCTGGCGGCCAACTGGCGCGCATCACGGTTAGCAATTTCCAGCAGCGCACGGATCCCGGCACGGCATTTCCCGGCACGGATGCGGCTTAAGCCCTGCCACACCAAAATGCGGTTGTTGGCATCCAGCGGGACCACATCAGCCACGGTGCCCAGCGCAACTAAGTCGAGCAACTCCGCCAGATTGGGTTCGGCACGTCCATCGCTAAACCAGTTCTTTTGCCGTAAATGGGCCCGCAGCGCCAGCATCAGATAAAACGCCACGCCCACGCCCGCCAGCGACCGCGACGGGAATTCACTGTCGTTGAGATTGGGGTTAACGATCGCCTCAGCCTGTGGCAGCGTGTCGCCGGGCAAGTGGTGATCGGTGACCAACACCGGAATGCCGTGTTGATGCGCGGTGTCGACGCCAGCATGGGAAGAGATGCCGTTATCGACAGTGAGAATCATCTCCGCACCGCGTGCACGCGCCTGCTCCACCACCTCCGGACTCAGGCCATAACCATCTTCAAAGCGGTTGGGCACCAGATAATCGACGTTGCCGCCCAGACTGCGCAGCGCCAGCACGGTGAGTGCGGTACTGGTGGCACCATCAGCATCGAAATCCCCCACCACCACAATACGGCGACCCGATTCCAGCATCTGATGCAGCAACGTCACGGCTTGTTCAATGCCACCCAGCGTTTGCCATGGCAGCAGATGTTTGGCACCGCGCTCAAGTTCGGAGGCGTCCTGTACACCGCGTTGCAGATAGAGGCGACGCAGCAGCGGCGGTAAATGATCGGGTAAGCTGGCGTCGGCCTGGGCTTCACGCCGACGCAGTTCGACAGAATGAATCACTGTGAATTAACCGCCCCGCTTCTGACCATCAAGTACCTGTTTCAGCTCTTGCGGGCCTTGATAGCCAGGGATCATCGCGCCGGTATCCGTCAGGATCGCAGGCGTGCCCTGAATCCCGTAGAGGATGCCGAGCTGATAGTGTTTATCAAGATTGATTTTGCAGGTCTCTGACGCCTCCATTTGCGGGGCATCGCCTTTCATTGCCGCATCAAATGCTTTGTTGCGATCGGCACTGCACCAAATGGCGCGCATCGCTTTTTCCACCTGACCATGCAGCCCTTCACGCGGGAAAGCCAGGTAACGCACGGTGATGCCCAGCGCGTTGTAGTCCGCCATTTGCTCATGCAGCTTACGGCAGTAGCCACAGGTGATATCGGTGAACACGGTAATCACATGCTGCTCTTTTGGCGCTTTGTAGACGATCATTTCCGGTGCCAGCGCACTGATTTTTTTGTCCAGCAGCTGGTTGGTGACGTTCACAGGTTGTGCACCGCTGACATCGTACAGTGGCCCCTGGATCATGTGCTTACCGTCTTCGCTGACGTACAGTACGCCACTTTCGGTTAATACAGTTTTCATCCCCGGCAACGGTGATGGCTGGATTTCAACCTGTTGCAGCCCGAGTTTTTTCAAAGCTTGCTGAATGGCGCTGTCATCGGCATGAGCCAGACCGCTAAAGGCGCTGACCAACAATGCCAGCATCGTTAACTGTTTTTTCATCTCTAATCCTTGTTGCCGCTGCTCAGGCGCGCGGATGATGCTGTTGATGTAACTGACGCAGGCGCTCGGTGGCAACGTGCGTATAAATTTGGGTTGTCGAGAGGTCACTGTGGCCCAGCAACATCTGTACGACGCGCAAATCCGCGCCGTGGTTCAGTAAATGTGTGGCAAATGCGTGACGCAGCACGTGCGGCGACAGTTTTTCACTGTCGATCTCTGCCAGAGTGGCATAGTGCTTGATGCGATGCCAGAAGGTCTGCCGGGTCATTTGTTGCGCGCGGTTACTGGGGAACATCACATCCAGCGTTTGGCCGTTTAGCAGCCAAGGACGCCCGTGCTCCATATAATGCTCCAGCCAGTAAATGGCTTCTTCACCTAACGGCACAAGGCGTTCTTTGTTGCCTTTACCAATCACGCGCACCACACCCTGACGCAAACTGATATCGCTAATGGTGAGCCCGACTAACTCCGACACGCGCAAGCCGGTGGCATACAGCAGTTCCAGCATCGCTTTGTCACGCAGCTCCAGCGGGACGTCGATGCTCGGAGCCTGTAACAGCCTTTCGACCTGTTTTTCACTGAGATCTTTCGGCAGGCGCTGTGGCAGCTTTGGTGCAGAAAGCAGCGCGCTGGGGTCATCACTGCGCAGCTTTTCACGATAAAGATATTGGAACAGGCGGCGTATAGCGCTGAGCGTGCGTGCAGAGCTGGTGGCTTTGTAGCCTCCCTCGACGCGTTCGGCGAGAAATTGCTGCAAATCGAGCGCTTCCAACGTCACTAACGTCCGTTCGTGATGATGTAACCAGCCGGTGAGCGTTTGCAGATCCTGGCGATACGACGCAAGGGTGTTTTGCGCCAGATTTCGCTCAATCCAGAGCGCATCCAGAAACTGTTCTATCAGATCGCTGTCCTGCACGGTTCCCCTCCAGCGCGTGTGAAATCGTGCTCATTATGCCTGAAAGTCACCTGCTTCTGGTACAATTGCGCCAAAGTGAGTATCAGTCAGAGCATTAATTGCATGAATATCGGTCTGTTTTACGGCTCCAGTACCTGTTACACCGAGATGACGGCGGAGAAGATTCGCGACTTTATCGGTGAAGAATTAGTCACACTGCACAACCTCAAAGATGACGATCCCTCGTTGATGGAGCAGTACGATTTGCTGATCCTTGGCATTCCAACCTGGGATTTTGGCGAATTGCAGGAAGACTGGGAGGCCATCTGGCAACAGCTGCCCGCGCTGAATCTGCAAGGCAAAATTGTGGCGCTGTACGGTATGGGCGACCAGATGGAGTACGCGGAGTGGTTCCTGGATGCGCTGGGGATGCTGCATGAATTGCTGCAGCCGATGGGCGTGCAGTTTGTCGGTTACTGGCCGCTCGAAGGCTACGAATTTACCAGCAAGAAACCGCTCACCGCTGACGGCACCCAGTTTGTCGGCCTGGCGCTCGATGATGTCAATCAGTTCGAATTGAGTGAAGAGCGGGTTGAACAGTGGTGTGAACAGGTTCTGACAGAAACCGCTGCGCTGCTTTAAGGCGCAATACCTTCACGAATCAAACAGCAGGCGCGCAATGTGCGCCATTCGTTTGGCGGCAGGTTGTCATGCATCAACCACAGCCGCCAGCGTTTGCCTTGCGGATTACGCAACTCCAGCAGTACGCCGCAGGCTAGCCAGTCCGCTTGTCGCGCCAATCGCCAGTGCTCTCCACGCCACAGCCAGTTTCCCTGATCATCCAGCACTAAACGACCGGTACGCTGCATCAGGCGTCGTTCGTTGTGCCAGCACTCCAGCAAAAGGAGCAGCAATACAGGCACTTGCCCCCATTGCCATTCGGCAGGCCAACGGAGGCTCAGCAACACGCCAGCGACCAGTACAAACAGCGTCACGTTTAGCGCTCGAGCGCTGCGTGACGCTTGTAAATCACATTGGTACCGGTCCGCGTTCACGGTTGCGCTGTTGGATCAGTTGCACCATGCGTTTGAACTCAGGATCGGCTGGCTCACCGTGGTTCATCAACCAGTTAAACAGGTCAGGATCGTCACTCTTCAGCAGAGCAATAAACACCTGCTTGTCGGTGTCGGTCAGCGAATCATACTCGAACTTAAAGAACGGCATGATGGAGACATCCAGCTCCAGCATGCCGCGACGGCACGCCCACTGAACGCGAGCTTTATCATGAATATCCATGTGTCATTTTTCCATGGCTGAAAACAGTGGCGCTCAGTGTACCTGCTTTTTGAAAACACTGCAGGCGCTGTGCCTCATGCTGCGCGATATGACGCAAAGCAGTTTCACCTATTGCAGGGTTATCACGCGATTTGTGCGCCAGATTCGGTAAACAGGTTGCAAACCCGCACTGCTCTTTTAACATTGGAAGCATTATCGTTATTAATCAGGATGCACACATGCCGATTTTTACCCTTCCACCACGCCAGCCTGCTGCGGCGTCACGCTTGCCTTTAACCCTGATGTCGCTCGATGAGTGGGCGCTGGTTGCCGTGCAGGGCAAAGACAGTACGTCATATCTGCAAGGTCAATTGACGCTGGATGTCGCTGCGATGGACGCTACGCAACATCGTCCTGCCGCGCATTGTGATGCCAAAGGCAAAATGTGGAGTAGCCTGCGCCTGTTTCATCGCGGTGAGGGTTATGCCTATATCGTGCGCCGTAATCTGCATGAGCAGCAGCTCACCGAGCTGAAGAAATACGCGGTGTTCGCCAAAGTCAGCATTGCTGCGGATAACGAAGCCGTTCTGCTGGGTGTCGCGGGCTTCCAGGCACGCGCCGCACTGGCGGACTTGTTCCCGGTACTGCCGGATGCTGAAACGCCGGTGGTGCAGCAGGATGACAGCACGCTGCTGTGGTTCGCCCAACCTGCCGAGCGCTTCCTGCTGGTGACCACCCGAGCGCAGGCAGAATCATTAAAAGAGAAGCTGGCGGGAACCGCACAGTTTAATGACAGCCAACAGTGGCTGGCTTTGGACATTGAAGCGGGCATTCCGGTGATCGAAAGCGCGACCAGTGCGCAGTTGATTCCGCAGGCCACTAACCTGCAAGCCCTTGACGCGATCAGCTTCAAAAAAGGCTGTTACACCGGTCAGGAGATGGTGGCCCGTGCGAAATTCCGTGGTGCTAACAAGCGCGCCCTTTACTGGCTGGCGGGCACCGCCAGCAAAGTACCCCAGGCTGACGGTTCAATGGAGCTGCAGATGGGCGATAAATGGCGTCGTACCGGCACCGTGCTGAGCGGCGTCCAGCTGGATGATGGCAGCGTATGGGTGCAAGTGGTGATGAACAACGATCTGGAGCCAGACAGCGTGCTGCGTGTGGAAGGGGATGAAGGCGGGAAGCTGACGATTCAGCCGTTGCCGTATTCGTTGGTGGATTAAAGCTAATGTAAGGTGCGCATGAATGCGCACCCTACAACTATCTTCATCCGCTGTTGAGTCGCCATTTATGCTCCATGCAACTCAGTAAACCCAAAATGAATATGTATGCTGCTGCGCATGATCGCGCAACCTACTCATATCACTCTCGATCGTCGTAGGGTTGCCATTTATGGCGACCAGCTTACGTCACATAAAAATAGATCGCGCAGAAGTGCAATACGCTGCCGCCCAATACAAAGCCATGCCAGATAGCGTGGTTGTAGGGAATACGGCGCGAGACGTAGAAAATCACCCCCAGAGAATAGACAATCCCACCGGCCGCTAACAGCCAAACCCCGCCCGCTGCCAGCTTGGTGGCAAGCTGATAAATCACCACCAGCGACAACCATCCCATGCTGAGATAGGTCACCAGCGAGAGAATTTTAAATCGGTGCGCGATGGTGAGTTTGAAGATGATCCCCGCCAGCGCCAGACTCCAGATCACCACCATCAACCCTTGCGCCAGTGGCGATTTCAGCCCCACCAGCAGGAAAGGTGTGTAAGTGCCCGCAATCAATAAATAGATGGCGCAATGGTCGAATTTTTTCAGCCAGTGCTTCGCTTTCTGATGCGGAATCGCGTGATAGAGCGTCGAGGCGAGGAACAGCAAGATCATGCTGCCGCCATACAGACTGTAGCTGGTGATGGCGGTGATATCGGCTCGCATGTCAACGGCTTGCGTTAACAGCAATACCAAGCCAACCACCCCAAAAATACAGCCAATCCCGTGGCTAATGCTGTTGGCAATCTCTTCAGCTAACGAGTAGCCCTGAGCGATAAGTCGATTCTGTGCCATGCGCTTCATTCCTGAACAATGTAGAGAGAGCTGTGCTTTTTCTGTGCATCAGAGTAACCAGGAAAATTTTCAGAGTACACCTGTACGCTAAAATAATTCTATGTAGGAGTGTTACGACTCGCCGCCCGTTCAATCTGTTACACTGGCCGCTCATTTTGCCGATGAGTGCCGCCTGCATGTTTTCACACCGCGATCTGTCCAGCCTGAATGACCTTGAGATGCAGGTTTACCACTTCATCATCAAACATCGGGAAAGTGTCAGTTATATGACGATTCGCGAGCTGGCCGCTCAGGCAGCGGTTTCCACCACCACCGTGCTGCGTTTCTGCCGCAAAATGCACTGTGAAGGCTGGTCAGAATTCCGCATCCGTTTTCGTCTGGCACAGGAGCAAACAGCGCCTGAGTTGATGCCGTCTGGCGTCGGTGAGATGCTCAGTTTTTTCAAAAGTATTCATAACGATGAGTTTGAGCAGCAGATCGCGCAAGCCGCGCAGATGATTATGCAAGCCGAGCATATTTTCTTTATTGGGGCGGGTACGTCTGGCAGTCTGGGTAAATATGGTTCGCGCTACTTTTCTAATATTGGAAAATTCAGTCATCACATTGACGATCCTTATTATCCGGTCAGTAAAAGCGCGTACGAAAATGCACTGGCCATTATTTTGTCGGTATCGGGCGAGACTGAAGAAATTCTGCGCTTTGCCAGCCAGTTTAGCCTTAATCAATGCAAAATCATTTCGATAACCAACCATGAAAGCTGCTCACTGGCAAAAATGGCGGACTTCAATCTTTCGTATCATATGCCGCAGATGAAACTGGGTGACCGCCTCAATATCACCACGCAAGTGCCGGTGATCTATATTCTTGAAACGCTGGGGCGCTATATTTCCCGCGCCACTGCCGTATAAAACACCCTGTTTTTTAGCTGTGACAAATCACCTAATTCTTAATGGTGTTATATCGTGACTTCCATTATTGGCAGGTTACACTGCAGGCAGTGAGTTATTTCGCAAACAGTGTAATGGGGAATGCCGATGAGTGAAGGATTGCAATTACCGAAAGGGTTTCTTTGGGGTGGCGCGGTTGCCGCACATCAGGTTGAAGGCGGTTGGGATCAGGGCGGTAAAGGCGTCAGTATTGCCGATGTACTGACCGGTGGTGCACATGGCGTGGATCGCGTGATTACCTCTCGCGTTGAGGCCGATAAATACTACCCCAATCATCAGGCTGTCGAATTCTATTCTCACTATAAACAGGACGTCGCACTGTTTGCCGAAATGGGCTTCAAGTGTTTCCGCACCTCGATTGCCTGGACGCGCATCTTCCCGAATGGAGATGAGCAACAGCCGAACGAAGCGGGCCTGCAATTCTATGATGACCTGTTCGATGAGCTGCTGAAACACGGCATTGAACCGGTGATCACCCTCTCCCACTTTGAAATGCCTTATCACCTGGTCAAAGAGTACGGCGGCTGGTCCAACCGTAAAGTGGTCGATTTCTTTGTGCACTTCAGCGAGGTCGTGATGACGCGCTATCAGCACAAAGTGAAATACTGGATGACCTTCAATGAAATCAATAACCAGCGTAACTGGCAGTATCCGCTGTTTGGTTATTGCTGCTCTGGCGTGGTGTTTACCGAGCACGAAAAGCCTGAGCAGATGATGTATCAGGTGATGCACCATCAGTTCGTTGCCAGCGCCAAAGTGGTAAAACGTGGCCGCGAAATCAACCCGAATTTCCAGATTGGCTGCATGATTGCCATGGTGCCGGTCTACCCGTTCTCTTGTCATCCTGATGATGTGATGCTGGCGCAGGAATCGATGCATCAACGCTATGTGTTCAGCGATGTGCAGATGCGCGGTGCCTATCCGGCCTACACCCTGAAAGAGTGGGCGCGCAAAGGTTATCAGATTGAGATGCAGCCAGAAGATGCCGACACGCTGCTTCAGGGTTGCTGTGATTATGTAGGTTTCAGCTACTACATGAGCAACGCGGTAAATACCCAAGCCAGCGGCGTGGACGACCCAATTACCGGCTTTGAGGGCGTGGTGCCGAATCCCCATGTGAAAGCCTCTGACTGGGGTTGGCAGATCGATCCCGTGGGTCTGCGCTATGTGTTGAACTCGCTGTATGAGCGTTATCAAAAGCCGCTGTTTATCGTTGAGAATGGTTTTGGTGCGATTGATAAGCCGAATGCCGACGGGTTTATTGAGGATGATTACCGCATCGATTATCTGCGCGCGCACATCGAAGAGATGAAGAAAGCCGTGGCGCTGGATGGCGTGGATCTGCTGGGCTATACGCCTTGGGGTTGTATTGATTGTGTGTCGTTCACCACAGGCCAGTACAACAAACGTTATGGCTTTATCCATGTTAATAAGAACGATGATGGCAGCGGTGATTTTGCCCGTTCGAAGAAGAAGAGTTTTGCCTGGTATCAGCAGGTGATTGCGAGTAATGGCGCGGAGCTGTAAGGCGCGCAATAAATTGCGCCGCAACGGATTGCGGCTATGGGGCAGAATTTAACGACCACCCGCCGCATCAATAAAGGTGCCGGTTACATAGGATGCGGCATCACTCGCCAGCCAGAGAATCGCCTCGGCGACTTCTTTGGCTTGACCGCCGCGCCCCATTGGCAGAGAGCCAGCGACCCGATCCACCCTTCCCGGTTCACCGCCATCGGCATGCATCTCGGTATAAATCAATCCGGGTCGCACGCTATTGACGCGAATGCCCTGTGCCGCTACCTCCAGTGATAAGCCTTTAGTCAGTGTATCCATCGCACCTTTAGACGCCGCGTAATCCACGTATTCGCCTGGCGCCCCCAGGCGTGAGGCAGCAGAAGACACATTAACAATCGCTCCGCCCTGCCCGCCGTGCGCAGTGCTCATGCGTTTGACCGCTTCACGACAGCAGATAAAGGTTCCGGTGACATTAGTGGCGAATACACGTTGAATACGTTCGGCATCGAGATCCTCAACGCGGCACTGGGTAAACAAAATTCCGGCATTGTTGACCAGCACGCGCAAATTGCCATCTTGTTGATCAAGCTGCTGGAACATGCGCACCACCTGGGCTTCATCTGCGATATCCGCCTGCACGGCAAAAGCACTGCCGCCTTGCGCTGCAATTTCATCTACTACTTGCTGAGCCTCAGCTTCACGCTGGCGATAATTGACCGCCACGCGATAGCCTGCCTGCGCCAACAGAAGCGCCGTCGCCCGTCCAATACCCCGGCTACCGCCAGTCACTAATGCCAGATCCATGATGCCTCCAAAATGAAAAGGGCCGATTTCTCGGCCCTCAGGATTTTTCCACTGAAGCAGTTTAGCCTAAATAGTTTGCGTTGCAGCAAGGCGGCAAGCGCGTTCATCCAAGGGAGCTTACATCAGTAAGTGTGTGGTGAACGCGCGCAGCCAACGCCGCTGCGGCTCAAACTATGACGACTAAATGTATTCGCTCATCGGAACACATGAACAGAACACATTACGGTCACCAAACACATCATCCAGACGCTTAACTGTTGGCCAGTATTTGTTAGCGCTGCCTGCCGGGAACACCGCCAGCTCACGGGTGTAGGGGTGAGTCCAGTCGCCGACGATTTCCATCTGCGTGTGCGGTGCATTCACCAGTGGGTTGTCATCGGCTGGCCATTCGCCATCAGCCACGCGGTCAATCTCCATGCGGATAGACAGCATCGCATCAATAAAGCGATCCAGCTCGATTTTGCTTTCCGATTCGGTTGGCTCAACCATCAGCGTGCCCGCCACCGGGAAGGACATGGTCGGCGCATGGAAGCCATAGTCGATCAAGCGCTTGGCAATATCCAGCTCGCTGATGCCGGTTTGCTCTTTCAAAGGACGAATATCAAGAATACATTCGTGCGCCACGCGACCATCACGACCCGCATACAGGATCGGATAAGCGGATTGCAGACGGCTGGCAATGTAGTTGGCATTGAGGATCGCAACCGAACTCGCCTGCTTCAGGCCTTCAGCGCCCATCATGCGGATGTACATCCAGCTGATAGGCAAGATTGAGGCGCTTCCAAACGGTGCTGCGGATACCGCGCCCTGTTGCGTCAGCACGCCATCAATTTGCACGACGCTGTGGCCAGGTACGAACGGAGCCAGATGCGCTTTCACGCCGATTGGACCCATACCCGGGCCGCCACCGCCGTGCGGAATGCAGAAGGTTTTGTGCAGGTTAAGGTGCGAGACATCTGCACCGATGTAACCAGGGGTAGTGATGCCCACCTGAGCGTTCATGTTGGCGCCATCGAGGTACACCTGGCCGCCATACTGATGCACGATCTGGCACACTTCACGAATAGTTTCTTCGTAAACACCGTGCGTCGAAGGATAGGTCACCATGATGCAAGAGAGCTCATCGCCCACCTGAGCCGCTTTCTCGCGCAGATCGCCCAGGTCGATGTTGCCTTGTTTATCACAGGCCACCACCACCACCGCCATACCCGCCATCTGTGCTGATGCAGGGTTGGTGCCGTGAGCAGAACTTGGGATCAGGCAAACATTACGTCCACCTTCGTTGCGGCTCTCATGATAGCGACGAATCGCCAGCAGGCCAGCATACTCACCCTGCGCACCGGAATTCGGCTGCATGCAGAGTGCATCGTAACCAGTGAGTTGTACCAGCCATTGAGAAAGCTGGCCAATCATTTGCAGATAACCAGAGGCCTGATCGGCTGGGCAGAACGGATGCAGATCGGCGAATTCAGGCCAGGTGATCGGGATCATTTCCGCTGCGGCGTTGAGTTTCATGGTGCATGAGCCCAATGGGATCATCGCCTGATTCAGCGCCAGATCTTTTTTCTCCAGGCTGTGCATGTAACGCATCATCTCGGTTTCGCTATGATGGCGATTGAACACCGGATGGGTCAGGAAGGCACTTTCACGCACCATACCCGCTGGAATGGCACTGTTCTCAGCGGCAACGCTGGCATCCAGCGCGTCAATATCCTGACCATGCGCATCGCCCAGCAGAATGGCGAACAGCGCCTGCACATCTTCACGTGAAGTGGTTTCATCAAGGGTGATGCCTACGCCGTTGAGCACGTCATTACGCAGGTTAACACCAAAGCTCAGCGCACGATTCAGCACTTCGGCCTTATCAGCCACTTCAACGGTCAGGGTATCGAACCAGCTGGCGTGGCGCAGTTTCAGGCCGCCATTTTGCAGACCGGCGGCCAAAATGCTGGTCAAACGGTGGATGCGTGAAGCGATGCGTTTCAGGCCGTCAGGGCCATGATAGACCGCGTACAGACCCGCGATGTTGGCCAGTAGCACCTGTGAAGTACAGATGTTGGAGTTCGCCTTCTCGCGGCGAATGTGCTGCTCACGGGTTTGCATCGCCATACGCAATGCGGTGTTGCCTGCTGCATCACGCGAGACACCAATGATGCGGCCCGGCATGGAACGCTTGTGCTCGTCACGGCTGGCAAAGAAGGCCGCGTGCGGACCGCCATAGCCCATCGGCACACCAAAACGCTGTGCAGAACCAAAGACAATATCCGCGCCCTGCTTGCCCGGTGCTTCTAACTGCACCAGCGCCATGAAATCAGCGGCAACGCTGACCACCACTTTGCGGCTTTTCAGCTCAGTCATCAGCGCGCGGTAATCGTGTACTTCACCGCTGGTGCCGACCTGCTGTAGCAACACACCGAACAGATCGTCGTGATCCAGCGCTTTGTCGGCGCGATCGATGATCAGCTCAAAACCAAAGGTTTCGGCACGGGTACGTACCACGTCCAGCGTTTGTGGGTGGATATCGTCGGCGATAAAGAATTTGCCGGCATTTTTCAGTTTGCTGACGCGCTTTGCCATTGCCATCGCTTCAGCGGCGGCAGTGGCTTCGTCCAGCAGTGAAGCAGAGGCGATATCCAGTCCGGTTAAATCGAGCGTCAGGGTCTGGAAATTCAACAGCGCTTCCAGGCGGCCTTGTGACACTTCCGGCTGATAAGGGGTGTACGCGGTGTACCAGCCTGGATTCTCCAGCATGTTACGCAGGATAACCGGCGGAGTGATCACCGCACTGTAGCCCATGCCGATCCAGGATTTGTAACGTTGATTCTGACTGGCAATGGCTTTCAACTCTGCCAGCGCTTGCTGCTCGGTCGCGGCATCACCTACCGCAGGCGGGCCTGGCAGTTGGATGTCGGCAGGAACAATCGCGCTGATCAATGATGACAGCGAACTGGCACCAATCGCTTCCAACATGGTGGCCTGCTGCGCGGGGGTAGGACCGATGTGGCGCTCAATGAAAGCACCGTTGTGTTCAAGCTGGCTGAGAGTCTGGGTCATTTGCAGTAAATCCTGAATCGGGCTGGGTGACAAAACGGCATAAAATCAGGCAGATAAAAAAGAAGGTGCCGCAATGCAGCACCTTCTGTGGCTACCGGTTACTCGTCGATGGCGCCTTTGTACGCATCGGCATCGAGCATTGAGTCAAGTTCTGACAGGTCGCTGGCTTTGATACGGAACAGCCAACCCTCGGCGTAGGGTTCGCTGTTCACCAGCTCCGGCGCGTCAGCTAAGGCTTCGTTAACCGCCACGATCTCACCGCTCAGTGGGGCATAGATATCGGATGCGGCTTTAACGGATTCCGCCACGGCACAGTCGTCACCGGCAGCGAAAGTCGCGCCAACGTCGGGCAGGTCAACAAACACCATGTCGCCCAGCAGTTCTTGCGCGTGTTCGGTGATACCCACGGTAAAGGTGCCATCGGCTTCTTTACGCACCCACTCGTGGCTATCGCGGTATTTCAATTCATTAGGCACATTGCTCATCGCCATTTCTCCTGAAAAAATTACTGAGCGACCGGCTTACCGGCGCGAACAAAAATCGGTTTAGTCACTTTCACCGGCATTTCACGATTGCGGATCTCTACAATCGCTTGCTCACCAATGCCTGCTGGCACACGTGCCAACGCGATGCTGCAACCCAGCGTCGGGGAGAAGGAACCACTGGTAATAATACCCTGCTGCGGCTGACCTTGTTCATCGGTGAAGCGCACCGGCAAGCCGTTACGTAGCACCCCTTTTTCGGTCATGATCAATCCAACCAGCTTTTCAGTGCCTTTAGCACGTTGGGATTCAAGGGCTTCACGGCCGATAAAATCACGATCGCTGGGTTCCCAACTGACCGTCCAGCCCATGTTGGCAGCCAGCGGTGAAACGCCTTCGTCCATCTCCTGGCCATACAGGTTCATACCGGCTTCCAGACGCAGCGTATCGCGCGCGCCCAGACCCGCAGGTTTTACCCCAGCGGCCAGTAGTTTCTGCCAGAAATCAGCCGCTTCGCTGTTAGGCATGGCGATTTCGTAACCCGCTTCCCCGGTATAACCGGTTGTGGCGATAAACAGGTTTTCCGCCTGTACCCCGAAGAAAGGTTTCATACCGGCAACGGCTTGACGCTGTGCATCGCTGAATAACGTCTGGGCTTTCTGCTGTGCATTAGGGCCCTGCACGGCAATCAGCGACAGATCATCACGCTCAGTGAGTTCAACGCCAAACGGCTGTGCATGCTGCTTAATCCATGCCAAATCTTTCTCACGTGTGGCGGAGTTCACCACCAAACGGAAAAAGTCTTCGGTCATAAAGTAAACAATCAAATCATCAATGACGCCAGCAGAAGCATTCAGCATGCCGGTATACAGGGCTTTGCCGGGCTGGGTCAGTTTGGCGACATCATTGGCCAGCAGATAGCGCAGGAATTCGCGCGTACGCGCACCGCGCAGATCGACGATGGTCATGTGGGAAACATCAAACATGCCGGCATCGTTACGCACCACATGGTGCTCATCCATTTGTGAACCGTAATGCAGTGGCATCATCCAGCCATGGAAGTCCACCATGCGAGCACCGCATGCCTGATGCTGTTCGAATAGAGGCGTTTGCTGAGTCATAACCATCCTGTGAAAACAAGTGAGTGTGACGCGCCTGCGTCGCCTTTTGAGGCTGACGCAAACGTTCTCTTTGTGCTGAAGTTACCACCGAATGCGGCGATTAACCATAAGGAAAACGAGGGCGAAACACTACCATCATTCCGGGATGCATCGAATATCAACCAGCATAATTCACTGCATTTTTGTGATAAACCACGCACAAAATACATTACATATACATTAATCCAGCCAAATAATGGAATGCACGCCCCGAGCCGGGGAAATGGTTCGGCAACCCGCAAGCATTAGCATGAGATAAAGTAATGCGAATTAATGGGTGAAATTAGAATAAATCAAACGAGGCGCAATTTGGGTGCAGGTGCGCACCAGCGCGGTGCAAAGACGTTTTTATCAGGAGTTCGGGGGGCGCCTGTAAGCGGCCCAAGGGCCCACTTACAGGGATGAAATGAGTGTAGGTCGTGGCTCAGAGGGCGGCCCAAAGGCCGCTACAGAAGGGGGATGTTAGCGGATCCAACTGGGCATATCGTTCAGCCCCATTGCCTGTTTCAGCATCATCGGTTTTACGCCTGGCAGCGTATCGGCCAGTTTCAATCCGACATCACGCAGCAATTTTTTGGCTGGATGGGTGCCGGCAAATAACTCGCGGAATCCCTGCATCCCTGCCAGCATCATGGCGGCGCTGTGTTTACGGCTGCGCTCATAGCGACGCAGATACAGATGCTGACCGATATCTTTACCTTCCTGGTGTATACGGCGAATTTCACCAATCAGTTCCGCGGCATCCATAAAGCCGAGGTTCACACCCTGCCCCGCCAGTGGATGGATGGTATGCGCCGCATCGCCAACCAATGCCAGACGGTGTGCGGCAAAATTACGTGCGTAGCGCGCCATGAGCGGGAAGGTTTTACGCTCACTTTCAACGTGGCAAAGCCCGAGGCGCATATCAAAGGCAACGGAGAGTTGCTGATTGAACAAAGCTTCCGGCATGGACTGTACCCGCGCCGCTTCCTGTGGCGACAGAGACCAGACGATGGAGCACAGGTGCGGGTCTTGCATCGGCAGAAACGCCAGAATGCCGTCACCGTGGAACACCTGTCGCGCAATGGCATCGTGTGGCATGTCGGTGCGAATATTCGCCACCAAGGCATGGTGATCGTAATCCCAGAAAGTGATCGGAATATCCGCTTTATCTCGCAGCCAGGAATTAGCACCATCTGCGGCAATCAGTAAGCGCGCACTCATCATGCTGCCATCCTGCAACGTGACAAAAGCTTCATTGTCGCCAAATGCCACCTGCTGCAATTGCGCCGGGGCAAATAAGGTGACATCACTGCATTGACTGGCGCGCTGCCATAGCGCGCTGTGAATCACTTCATTTTCAATGATGTGACCAAGGTGCGACAGCCCCTGCTGCTCATCATCAAAACTGATCGAACCAAAGCTATCTTGGTCCCACACTTCCATGCCGTGATAAGCACTGGCACGCAGCGCGAGGATGCTGGACCAGACGTCCAGTTTTTGCAGCAGACGTTCGCTGGCAGCGTTGATCGCCGATACGCGGATCGACGCGGCGCTCGCAGGATCAAATTGTGGCTCAGGTGCTTTTTCCAGCACGGCAACACGCAGACCACTGCCCTTCAATCCGCAGGCGACGGCCAGACCTACCATGCCGCCACCGGCGATGGCCACATCAAATGTTTGCATTGCTGCCCCTTAATTCATGCTTAACGCTTGACCCAGCCGAGCGTCCGCGCGGCAAGTGGGTTTCGCAGCCATGGCAGATGGTCCATTGCCACCAGCCCAAGATTTCTTCCCGCCACTAAGGGCGCATAACGGTTGGCAAACAGCCGCACCAGGCCATCGGTGACACCAATGGTCGCGGCCCGATCCGGTTGGCGACGCGCGGCAAAATGGTGCAGCACACCATAACTCCCAACGTCTTGCTGACGACGATGCGCACTCGCCAGCGTTTCCGCCAAAGACATCACATCACGCAGCCCCAGGTTAAAGCCCTGGCCCGCGATAGGATGCAGCGTCTGCGCCGCATTGCCCACCAGTGCCAGACGGTGTGCAACCTGACGTTCGGCGGTTTGTAGTGCCAATGGATAAACTTCGCGCTGACCGGTGTGGGTAAAACGCCCCAGCCGCCAGCCAAATGCCTGCTGGAGCGTGCGCAGGAAGGTAGCATCATCCCACTGTTTAATATCTGCTTCAGCCTCAACCGGATGGCACCACACTAACGACATACGATTGCCAGACATCGGCAGCAACGCCAGTGGGCCGTGCTGAGTAAAGCGCTCAAACGCGCGCCCCTGATGCGGCAATTGCGTGGTGACATTGGCAATCACCGCCAGTTGCTGATAATCATCGCGCTGCCAGGTGATACCGCAAGAGGCTGCCAGCGGCGAACGAGAACCGTCTGCCGCCACCAGTAACGCCGCTTCCAGCTGTTCGCCACTGTTGAGCGTCACCTGCACCGACTCTGCACTGCGCGATACCGCGGTGACATAATTCGGACAACGCACCGTCACGCCCGGCGCAGTTTTCAGACGCTGAAACAGGCGCTGTCCCACATCGTATAACTCCACTACATGGCCGAGTGCCGGGAGCTGATAATCATCCGCCTGCAACTGAACGAAGCCGGTATGACCGCGATCGGAAACGTGAATATCGGTGATGGGCGTAGCGCAATCGGCGAGTGAACGCCACAGATCAATATCCGCCAACTGCTGGCAGGTGCCCGCCGCCAGCGCAATCGCGCGTCCATCAAAGCCGGGATGTGCACGGCTATCCGGCAGGCTGCGTTCGATCAGGGTAACGGGCAGCTGACCTTGCGTAAGGTGCGAAATCGCCAATGCCAGGGTGGCGCCGGTCATGCCGCCACCTGCAATTACAATGCTCATGCGTGACGTGCCGCCGCCATCAATGCTTCAATCGCATCGGCGTCTTTGACGACGCTGTCAGTGAGGTTTTCATTGCCGTCCGCAGTAATCACGATGTCATCTTCGATACGAATACCAATGCCGCGATATTGCGCCGGCACCTTAGCATCGGGCGCAATGTACAGACCCGGTTCAATCGTCAACACCATGCCCGGCTCCAGAATACGGTCACGACTCGGCGTGCCGTAATGGCCAACATCATGTACATCCAGCCCCAACCAGTGGCTCAAACCGTGCATGAAGAAGGGACGATGTGCCTGCTCTTCAAACAAGGTATCGATGTTGCCTTCAAGAATGCCGAGATCGACCAGGCCGGTGATCATGATATGCACCACTTCGTCATTAACGTCGTGGATGCTGATGCCTGGGCGGAACATTGACAGTGCTTTGTAGAGAGAGGCGAGCACGATGTCATAAATCTCGCGCTGTGGCTGTGTGAATTTGCCGTTTACCGGGAAAGTACGGGTGATATCACCGGCATAACCGTGAAACTCACAGCCGGCATCAATCAGCACCAGATCGCCATCACGCATTTCACTTTCGTTCTCGGTGTAATGCAGAATGCAGCCGTTTTCACCCGAGCCGACAATGGTGTTGTAAGACGGGAAGCGCGCGCCGTGGCGATTGAATTCGTGATGAATTTCGCCTTCCAGCTGATATTCGAACATCCCGGGGCGGCAGGTTTGCATCGCGCGGGTATGTGCCAACGCGCTGATCTTGCCAGCGCGGCGCAGAATCTCGATCTCTTCTTCGCTTTTAAACAGGCGCATGTCGTGCACCCACGGACGCCAGTCGGTGACCGTGGCCGGTGCGCTCAGGTTCTGACGGAATCCACGGCGCAGTTTTTCCAGCGCGCTGAACACCAGTTGATCGGATTCTGCATATTCACCCTGGGCGTGATAGACCACGTCCAGGCCGTTAAGCAATTGATGCAGCTGTTCACCGATGTCATCCCATGGCAAAGCGCGATCCACACCCAGCTTCGCGGGGGCGGCGTCTTGTCCGAGGCGGCGACCAAACCAGATCTCCGCCGTCAGGTCACGCACACGATTAAACAGTACGCTGTGATTATGCGTGTCGTCGCTTTTGATCAGTACCAATAGCGCCTGCGGCTCATTGAAGCCCGTGAAATACCAGAAGTCGCTGTTTTGGCGGAAGTTATATTCGGTATCGTTGCTGCGCGTCACTTCAGGTGCAGCAAAAATCAAAGCGGCACTGCCAGGCGCCATACGGGCAATCAGCGCCTGACGACGTTGCTGGAAAGTTTCCAGTGTAATCATGTTTGCACTCCCTGTTGAAACGGGCACCACCGCCCGCAATGACGCGCTTAGTGTAACGTAGGCTTTTTAACTTCAGGTGCGGTTGGCGTTTGCGGGCGCGCGAAGGTGTCATGGCACAACAACGCTGCCACGCGCACATACTCAATCACCTCCTCCAGTGACTGCTCCAGCTCTTCCTGATCTTCGTCTTCGTCATAACCGAGTTGCGCGATAGTGCGCAGATCGTCAATGGCTTCACCGGTCTCGCCAGTCACTTTTTCCAGCTTGGGCTGCGTCACCCCTAATCCCAGCAGGAAGTGATTCACCCAGCCAGCCAGTGCATCTGCTCGATCAAACACGGTGATGTCGTCATCCTCTGGCAGCATTAACTGGAACATAAATCCTTCGTCTTCCAGCGTGCTTGCCAGGCTCTCATGCAGCGCCTGCAGAGGCTGAGACAGGCTTTGCGAAAACGCCATGCCTTCGTTGGTGAGGTCATGGACCAGGGTTTTCCAGCTGGTGTCCTGATTGCCACCGCACAAAATGCCTGAAAGTAATCCGTGCATTTCGGCAGGTGTCATACCGACACCTTGCTGTGAGAGTGCCGCGGCAAGCGCGTTGTAACCAGGAGTTGCGTTCTGTAATGACATAAGCTTTGGTCGTCGTTGGCAGAATAAGTTCGTGTTATGCTACCACCAGGTGCCTCTGAGTTTCCAGAAAAGGGGTTGTAACTTATAACTCGGGTATATATAGTTGCGCACCTCCCAACCCATTGAACGGTAAGGGAGAGCGAACGAAGTAATCAGTTAGGATGGTGGCATGTCTGCACAACCGGTAGATATTCAGATTTTTGGTCGTTCATTGAGAGTGAATTGTCCGCCTGAACAGCAAGAAGCGCTGAATCTGGCAGCAGAGGATCTCAATCAACGGTTGCAAGATTTAAAAGTTCGCACTAGAGTCACCAATACAGAGCAGCTGGTGTTCATCGCCGCCTTAAACATCTGCCATGAACTGGCACAGGAAAAAGGCAAAACGCGCGACTATGCAGCAAACATGGAACAACGTATCCGCATGCTGCAGCAGACGATTGAACAAGCATTAGTTGAGCAAGGTCGCATAACTGATCGCCAGGGCCCTAAATTCGAATAACACTTCATGGTACTTGTGGTAGAGTGGCGGTGAAGTCAATTTTCTCTGAGATGTTTGCAAGCGGGCCCGTCCCCTGAGCCGATATTTAATACCAACAGAATGTGACGATCCACAATTTGTGCGCATGCTCGGTCCGTCCGAGAAGCCTAATAATTGTGACGGCATGTTCACCTTGAACCATGGGTTCAAGGGTTACAGCCTGCGGCGGCATCTCGGAGATCCTCTCTTAGTTCCAACCTGTTAATTCCCGGTATGATATAGTGGCTGGCAACAGCCGACTCTGCCGGGGTTATCATGTCAGCACCCTCCCTTCTCGACCGTCAGGACATTCGTCAGCATGTGCGCCATCTGCGCCGTAATCTCACGTCTGAGCAACAGGAACAAGCCGCCGATCTGCTGGCTGAGCACGCTATCAATTTCGCACCCATTGCCAACGCACAGCGCATCGCACTGTTCTTGTCTGTGGATGGTGAAATCAGCACTCGCCCACTGATTGCCAAACTGTGGCAGCAGAAAAAACAGGTTTACCTGCCAGTGCTGCACCCCTTTGCGCCGGGCAATCTGTTGTTTCTGCGCTACACCCCGGATACGCCGCTCAATCCCAACAAATTACGCATTCCCGAGCCACCACTGGATATCACCCAGATGGCCACGCTCGACCAGTTAGATGTGATGCTGGTGCCGTTAGTGGCATTTGACCACCAGGGACAGCGATTGGGGATGGGGGGCGGATTTTACGATCGCACACTGCAAAACTGGCAGCAGCATGGCTTTTTACCGATGGGAATTGCCCACGATTGCCAGCGCGTGGAGGCATTGCCGATAGCTGCGTGGGATGTGCCGCTGCCCGCCATTTTGACGCCGTCAAAATTGTGGCAGTGGGATAACGCGTAGGATTTAGAAAGGGCGCGCCAAGGCGCGCCCGATAGCAGCAAATCAGTACAGCAGACGAGCGCGAATGGTGCCCGGAATCGCTTTCATCAGTTGCAGCGCTTTATCCGCCACATCTTCTTCCGCATCAATGTCGATAACCACATAACCCATCAGAGGGGATGTTTGCAGATACTGGGCGGCAATGTTGATGCCCTGCTCAGCAAAGATCTGGTTAATCGCGGTCAACACACCTGGACGGTTTTCGTGGATGTGCAGTAAGCGGCTGGCGCTGGCGGCATGCATCGGCAGTGATACTTCCGGGAAGTTAACCGCAGACAGCGTAGAACCGTTGTCAGAGTACTTCGCCAGCTTGCCAGACACTTCCAGACCGATATTTTCCTGTGCTTCCTGAGTAGAACCACCAATGTGTGGTGTCAGGATCACGTTGTCGAACTCACACAGCGGCGAATTGAACGGATCGCTGTTGGTCGCAGGTTCAACCGGGAACACGTCGATAGCCGCGCCTGCCAGATGTTTGTTCGCCAGCGCATTGCACAGCGCCGGGATATCAATCACGGTGCCGCGCGCGGCGTTGATCAACAGTGAACCCGGCTTCATCAGCGCCAGTTCATCAGCACCGATCATATTTTGCGTGGTGTGGTTTTCTGGCACGTGCAGGCTGACCACATCGCTCATATTCAGCAGGTCAGACAGATGACGCACCTGAGTCGCGTTACCCA
Organism: Pantoea sp. EA-12; assembly: GCF_030053355.1. Taxonomy (NCBI): domain Bacteria; kingdom Pseudomonadati; phylum Pseudomonadota; class Gammaproteobacteria; order Enterobacterales; family Erwiniaceae; genus Pantoea; species Pantoea sp. EA-12. Next base: position 68,924 of record NZ_JASGBY010000005.1, read on the forward strand.
GCGGCAGTTTAGTTTCGATATCGTAGAAGAAGACGTGCATACCCAGGCTTTCTGCCAGCACGCCCAACTGCATACCGATATGACCGTAGCCAATGATACCCAGTTTCTTACCACGTGCTTCATAAGAGCCGTTGGCCACTTTATTCCAGATACCACGGTGTGCTTTGGCGTTGGCTTCAGGAATGCCGCGCAGCATCAGCAACATTTCACCAATCACCAGTTCAGCCACTGAACGGGTGTTGGAGAATGGCGCGTTGAATACCGGCACACCGCGTTTCGCTGCTGCACCCAGGTCAACCTGGTTGGTTCCGATACAGAAGCAACCTACAGCCACCAGCTTTTCAGCTGCCGCAAAAATCTCTTCGGTCAGTTGGGTACGGGAACGGATACCAATGAAGTGCGCATCGCGAATCGAGGACTTCAGCGACTCCGCATCCAGTGCCCCTTTGTGGAATTCGATGTTGGTGTAACCTGCAGCACGCAGATTATCCAGTGCACTCTGGTGAACGCCTTCCACCAGCAGGAACTTAATCTTGTCTTTTTCCAGTGATACCTTTGCCATTTCCCGACCCTATTCTGAATTCAATGAGGACTACCATAAGCTAGCCTTCTGCCAAAATATCAAAAATTTCGTGCGCAGCAATACAAACGATTGCCTCACCACCAGCATGCGCCCACGCTCAGGCAGCACAATGCCGTACAAAATCGTGACATGCGTGTTCCGCGAAGTACGAACCCGCGATTGATGAATCTTTTGTGACATAAGTCACCAAATTTCACCCTGGCGAGAAAAGATGTTTTGCGAATGGAAATAACCGGCGCGGGCTGCGCGCCGGACAGATCAATTAGTGATGGTTTTCACGCCATCTGCGGTGCCGATCAGCGCAACATCGGCCCCACGCGCGGCAAACAGGCCCACCGTCACCACGCCAGGCAGCGCATTGATGGTTTTTTCCAATGCAATCGGGTCAAGAATACGCAGATTATGCACGTCGAGAATAATGTTGCCGTTATCCGTGACCACGTTCTGGCGATACTCAGGCAAGCCGCCCAGCTTGACCAGTTCACGTGCCACAAACGAACGCGCCATCGGGATCACTTCCACCGGTAACGGGAAGTTGCCCAGCACATCGACCTCTTTTGAGGCATCCGCGATGCAGACGAATTTCTTCGCCACCGCCGCCACGATTTTCTCGCGGGTCAGCGCGGCACCGCCGCCTTTGATCATCTGCATCTGTGGATTGATTTCATCCGCGCCATCGACATAAACCGACAGTTCATCCACCTCATTGAGGTCAAAGATATGGATGCCTAACGCTTTGAGTTTTTCGGTCGAGGCTTCCGAGCTGGAAACCGCGCCTTCAATTTGATCCTTCATGGTGCCGAGCGCATCAATAAAATGCGCCGCAGTAGAACCGGTGCCAACGCCCACAATTGTGCCTGGCTCAACGTACTGCAACGCTGCCCAACCTACTGCTTTTTTCAGTTCATCCTGGGTCATGATATGTTTAAAACCTGTGCGACATCGAAGTGCGCGTAGTATAAAACAAGGCGTCGTAAAATTGCGCGGCTGTTGATGCATCGATTTAATCCTTTGGAAGCCAGCCCGCAAAAAACCACCGCAGCACAATATTACCGTTTTGTGGCATAGTACTTTCCATCCTGAACGAGAGAGAAAAAAATGAAACGCCCGGATTATCGAACGCTTCAGGCGCTGGATGCTGTGATTCGCGAGCGCGGCTTTGAGCGCGCCGCCCAAAAACTCTGCATCACGCAGTCCGCGGTGTCTCAGCGCATTAAACAGTTAGAGAATTTATTTGGTCAGCCGTTGCTGGTGCGCACCGTGCCGCCGCGTCCGACAGAACAAGGGCAGAAACTGCTGGCGTTATTGCATCAGGTTGAGCTGCTGGAAGAGGAGTGGCTGGGTGATGATAACAGCGGCGGCACGCCATTATTGCTGTCACTGGCGGTCAACGCCGACAGTCTGGCCACCTGGCTGCTGCCCGCGCTGAAAGATGTGCTGGCGGATTCGCCGGTGCGCCTGAACTTGCAGGTAGAAGATGAAACCCGCACTCAGGAACGTCTGCGTCGTGGTGAAGTGGTGGGTGCGGTGAGTATCCAGCCACAGCCGCTGCCAAGCTGCCTGGTGGATCAGTTAGGTGCGCTGGATTATCTGTTCTGTGCTTCGCCCGACTTCGCCGCACGTTACTTCCCCAATGGCGTGACGCGTTCCGCTTTGCTGAAAGCCCCCGCGGTGGCGTTTGACCACCTTGATGATATGCATCAGGCGTTTTTACAGCAGAACTTTGACCTGTCGCCCGGCAGCGTGCCGTGCCACATCGTTAACTCGTCAGAGGCCTTTGTGCAGTTGGCGCGTCAGGGTTCGGTGTGCTGTATGATCCCGCACCTGCAGATTGAACGCGAACTGACGCAAGGGGATTTGGTGGATTTGACGCCAGGCCTGTATCAGCGCCGTATGCTCTACTGGCACCGCTTCGCGCCGGAGAGCCGATTGATGCGCAGCGTGACCGACGCATTGATCGCCCATGGTCATCGCGTGTTACGCCAGGATGATGTGACGGCGTAAAAAAAGGTCGCCATAAGGCGACCCGACGGTATTCGTAAGGTGCGCATTGATGCGCACCGGATAACATCAAGGCGTATTCGGCTTAATCTCGAACACCACATCCACCTGGTCATCGAAGTGAATGCTCTGCTGTTCATAGGTCTGCTGCGCGGTGGTATCCGCTGGTGCGGCAGCGGCTTTGTACATGCGGGCCATTGGCATCGGCTGGTAGTTGGCCACGTGGTAGCGGATGCTGTACACCGGGCCTAACTTGGCGTTAAAGCCTTCGGCTAATGCATTGGCTTGCTGCGTTGCATTGGCAATTGCTGCTTTACGTGCCTGCTCTTTGTAGTTATCCGCATTCGCCACACCCAGCTCGACGGAACGGATTTCGTTCAGGCCGGACTTCAACGCACCATCCAGCAACTCATTCAGCTTATCCAACTGGCGCAGTGTCACCTGCACCTGACGCACCGCGCGATAGCCTTTCAGTACCGACTTACCCTCTTTGGTGTAGTCATACTCCGGTTGCGTGCTCAGGTTTGCCGCATCAATATCTTTCTTCTCGATACCGTTCTTTTGCAGGAAATCGAAATATTGCGCCACGCGGTCATCCGCTTGCTTTTTCGCATCGGCCGCGTCTTTCGAGGAAACATTCACCACGATTGAGAGCGTCGCGATATCCGGACGGGCGTCTACGCTGGCCTGTCCTGAAGTCACAACATGTGGGCCATTCGGGACTTCACCCGCCTGTGCCATGGCGGACAGAGCGCCCGTGCTCATTAAGGCGGCCAGCGCCAGTGCTTTCAGTTTCACGAAAGTCCTCCTTGAGGGTTCAATTTGCAGGTCGCCACTATGGCTAAACCTAAAACACATTACTATGCGTGATGGTCTGAGTTTGAAATCACCAAAAAGTTCGGATTAAGGGATGTTTTAACGTATCCGCGATCGCAAAACCATGCTGACAGATTCGCTCAAAGCACGCCTTGATGTTTCTATTAAAGAAACAATTCTAGCCTCTGGGAGAGTTGTAAATGACAGAACAGCCACTTAGCCAAACCGCTGTGGGCGTCCGCGCAGGGCGCACGCGTTTCCTGATGCTCGGCCTGGTGTTTATCAACATCATCATCAACTACATGGATCGCACCAATCTTTCGGTGGCAGCCACGCAAATGGCTGGCGAACTGCGTTTCACGCCAATGGAGATGGGATTGATCTTCTCCGCATTTGGCTGGATCTACGCCGCGCTGCAAATTCCCGGCGGCTTTCTTATTGACCGACTCGGTGCCCGTCTGGTGTATGGCGTGGGGCTGTTTGCCTGGTCGTTGATCACCGCTTTACACGCGTTGGCCAGCAGTTTTGGGGCGTTGTTTGGCTTGCGGCTGGGTGTCGGTGCCTTTGAAGCCCCGGTGATGCCCGCCAACAACCGCGTGATCTCCAGCTGGTTCCCCGAGCAGGAACGTGCCAGCGCCATCGGCATTTATTCGTCGGCTCAGTTTGTCGGCCTCGCCTGTATGACCCCGCTGCTGTTTCATGTGCAGGATGCATGGGGCTGGCGTGGCCTGTTTTTGATCACCGGCATCGCCGGAATGATCTGGGCACTGGTGTGGTATCTGCTGTATCGCGAACCGCATGAACACAAAGGCGTGTCTGAGGCCGAACTGAAATATCTAAACAACAACGGTGCCCTGCTGAAAAACCATCAACAGCCCAAGGCCCACTGGCGCGATCTGGCGCAGATGTTCCGCAGCCGCAAACTGGTGGGGATTTACATCGGCCAGTTCACCATCTCCGCCACCTTTTGGTTTTTCCTGACCTGGTTCCCCACATACCTGGTGGAATATCGCCATATGGGCTTTATCAAAAGCGGCTATGTCGCCTCGGTGCCCTACTTCGCGGCATTCTGTGGCGTGTTACTGGCGGGATTTGCCTCCGACCGCATGATCCGACGCGGCGTGTCCGCCAGCGTGGCACGCAAACTACCGGTGATCCTCGGCCTGTTCCTGACGCTGTTTATCCTCGGCGCGAATTACACTGACGACGCCACGCTGATCATCCTGTTTATGTCGCTGGCATTCTTTGGCAACGGGCTGGCAACCATTACCTGGGTGTTTGTCACCGCACTGGCGCCACGTCATTTGATTGGCCTCGCCGGTGGCGTATTCAACTTTACCGGAGCGCTCTCCGCAATTGTGGTGCCCACCGCGATTGGTGCGTTAATCGATGGCGACAACTTCGCCCCGGCCCTCGGCTTTATCGCCGTACTGGCGGCGATGGGCATCTGCAGTTATCTGTTTATCGTTGGGAAAATTGAGCATGTCAGCGCGCGCTGAGCAAAATCTTCGCCAGTGCCTGCAACTGCTTCAAGCGCTGCTGCAGGTGAGCGTCATCGGCCTGCCAGATTTTGGCAAAGGCGATGGCAGCACGGTTGTTGTTGATCGGCTGCGCCATACTCACTTCCCCGTCATCGCGATGCCAGATCAAATAACTCTCTTCACGTTTGCGCGTCAGCAGCGGCGCAATCTGCGCCCACTGCTCATCACTGAAACGCGGGCGCAGTGCCTCATCACTCTCGGCGGCCAGCAGCGACACACCAATCACCGATTGCCAGGCAGGCAGCATCCGGAACCCTGCCAGTGCCTGGCTGGCATTGGTGCGCTCTCCCGGCTCAGAGTGCCAGATGTAGATCACCTGATCCTCCCACAGCACGCCCAAGGCCACCACGATATCGCGCGGCGCGTGGACTTCCAGTTGCGGCAGTGCCTGAGCAAACAGCGAAGAACCACGGATAGCCTGCGCCGCCAGCGCATGAATACCCGGACCGGGCAAGTAGCGCCGATGCTCATCCTGAATCGTCAGGCCAATCGATGCCATGGTCATCAGCAAACGGTTAACGCGTGTGCTGTTCATTCCCATTTGTCGCGCCAGTTCACGGCAGCCCACGGCTTTATCGCTGGAAACCAGATACTGCAGGCAGCGAATCCCATCAATCAGGCTTTGGTTGGGTTGAGAAGACATAGTTCACCCTGTGGCGCTCAAAACACCAATCTTAGCTCCAGCATGACAGGAAGCAAATGATGCAGAATTTCTCCGCGCAAAATGCGCGCCACTTCCCACAACAACAGCTCCAGGCCGATTTACTGGTGGCGGGCGGCGGTCTGGCGGGCGTGTGCGCAGCACTGGCGGCGGCACGTGACGGGCTTCAGGTGGTACTGATTCAGGATCGTCCCGTGCTGGGCGGGAATGCCTCCAGCGAAGTGCGGTTGTGGGCCAACGGCGCGACCTCGCATATGGGCAACAACAATCGCTGGGCGCGTGAAGGCGGCATCATGGGCGAAATCATGGAGGAGAACCTGTGGCGCAACAAGGAGGGCAATCCAGTGCTGTTCGATATGGTGCTGCTGGATATCGTGCAGGCACAGCCCGGCTTAACGCTGCTGCTAAACACCGTGGTGAGCGATGTGGAGAAATCAGGTCGCCGATTGCATACGGTGCAGGCTTTCAACGCCATCAACCAGACGCGCTATCACGTGCGGGCGAGCCAGTTTATCGATGCCAGCGGCGATGGGGTGCTGGGTTATCTGGCCGGTGCGGCGCACCGCATAGGTGCTGAAACCGTGGAGGAGTTTGGCGAGAAGATGGCGCCAGGCGAGCATTTCGGTCACAAACTCGGTCACTCGATTTACTTCTACACCAAACGCACCACGCAGCCCGTGCGCTTTGTGCCGCCCTCTTTCGCCCTGAAAGAGATCACTGCCATTCCTCGCTACAAACGTTTGACCTCCGATCTTAACGGCTGCGATCTGTGGTGGCTGGAATGGGGTGGACGGCTGGATACGGTGCACGAAAGTGAAACCATTAAATGGGAGCTGTGGAAAATCGTTTGGGGGGTGTGGGATTACATCAAAAACTCCGGTGAATTCCCGGATGCGGATACGCTGACCATTGAGTGGGTGGGCCTGATCCCCGGCAAGCGCGAGAGCCGCCGCTTCCTCGGTGATACTTTGCTGTGCCAGCAGGACATCATCGAACAGCGCGATCACTACGATGCGGTGGCCTATGGCGGCTGGTCTATTGACCTGCATCCGGCCGATGGCGTCTACAGCGAGCACGACGGCTGCCGTCAGTTTCACAGCAAAGGCACTTACACCATTCCGTTCCGCGCGCTTTACAGCCAGTCACTGGATAACCTGCTGCTGACCGGCCGTTTGATCTCTGCCACCCATGTCGCCTTTGGCAGCGCTCGGGTGATGTGCACCTGCGGCGTATTGGGCGAAGTGGTGGGACGTGCCGCCGCCATCTGCCACCAGCAACAGCTCACGCCAGCACAACTTGCGCAGCCGCAATGTGTGCCGCAGCTGCAACAGCAATTGCTGCGCCAGGGTGCATTTATCCCGCGACAGGTGTTAGAGAATCCGGTTAATGACGCGCGCATTGACGTCAGCAGCACGCTGCAACTGAGCGCCCTGCCCGCCGATGCCGGTTGGCACGTCTTACAGTCTCGCTGCGCCCTGCTGCTGCCGTTAAAATCGGGCGAGCGTCTGCCAGCCCTGTCGCTGCCTTTGCGTGCGGCACAGGCTCAGAAACTGCAGATTTCGTTGCTCACCAGCGACAACCCGGCGAATACCTGCGGCGACCGTCTGCTCGCCAGCCAGACCATTACCGTGAATGAACAAGGCAACTATCGCCTGAGTTTTGATTATCGGGCTGATGTCGATCGCTATCTGTTTATCGCCTTTGAGGAGAATCCTGCGATTGAAGTGGCGCTGACGCGTCAACGCCTGCCGGGGGTGATGATGGTGTTTAACAGCCTCAACCCGCGCGTCGCCAAACGCACCCGCCAGATTAACGATGGCGATTACGGTGTGGATGAGTTTGATTTTTGGCTGCCGCGCCGTGCTCCGCATCAGATCCTGTTAGCCTTCGCGCTGGAAACGCCGCTGAAACTCTGGCATCGCGACTATCTGCTCAACGGCAAACTGCGCCCTGAGCAGCACACCAACTGCTGGGTTCCGGCACTGGATGATGTGCAGCCGAACGTCACCTGGCGTTGGGATGAGCTGCAACAAGCGCAGCAAATCACGCTAATGTTCGATAACGATTTCGATCATGCGATGGAAACGGTGCAGATGGGCCATGCGCAGGCGGTGACGCCGCACTGCACCACGCATTATCGGCTCTGGCTGGATGAAATGTTGTTAGATGAAGTGAAGGATAACCATCACTCGCTTTGCCATCACCCGGTGCCGCCAGGCGTGAGTTTCCGGCAAATACGCTTAGAACTGATTGCCAGTGCAGGCGCGGTGCCCGCACTGTACGGCCTGCATCTTCATCAGAATGCCGCGATGCCCTGACGCGCGAGTTGGATGGCGATAAACCACATCACGCCGCCCACCAGCAGGTTGATGATGCGCTGCGCGCGCACCGTGCGCAGCCGTGGTGACAGCCATGCGGCCAGCAGTGCCAGACCAAAGAACCAGATAATCGAGGCACTAACCGTGCCTAGAGCAAACCACTGACGCGCTTCGGTTGAAGGCAACTGACTGCCCAGACTACCCAGCACCACAAAGGTATCGAGATAGACATGTGGGTTGAGCCAGGTCACCGCCAGCATGGTGGCAATAATCCGCCAGCGCCCCTGCTTCATCGCCGCCTCAGTCCCCAGGGTGACATCGCCCAGCCAGGCACTGCGCAGTGCGCCCCAGCCATACCACAGCAGAAACGCCACGCCTGCCCAAGTGATCAGCATCAGCAGAATCGGCGACTGACTCAGTAACGCGCTGCCGCCGAAGATGCCACCGCAGATCAGCGCAATATCGCTGAGGGTGCACAACCCTGCCGTCATTAAGTGGTAATGGCGTTTAATGCCCTGATTCATCACGAACGCGTTTTGCGGGCCCAATGGCAGAATGAGTGCCGCCCCGAGGGCAAGTCCTTGTAAGTAAACAGATAACACAGCGATAGTCCTGAATAACGAGGTAATGCGATGCAGTATAGTGACGCGAGGATATTAGAGGAAATTGAAAGATTTAATTGGGCATTAGAGAAAGTAATAAGGTCGCCATAAATGGCGACCTTAGATGGCACGAACGCTGTTTCGTAGGGCGTGCATTCATGCGAACGCTGCTTTTTGTAGGGTGCGCATTCATGCGCACAACCTACAGCGTTAAACCCCGACGCACTATTCGCTGCGTGCCGCCTGCTGCTCGCTTTTCACCTGATGCAGATGCACATCCATCTGCGGGTACGGAATACCGATGCCGTTAGCATCCAGCGTGCGCTTGAAGTTCTTCATCAGATCCCAGTATACGTTCTGCAGGTCACTGCTTTTGCTCCAGCAACGCACGACAAAGTTAAGCGATGATGCAGCCAGTTCGTTCAGACCGATCTGGATACCCATATCTTTTAACACGCGCTCGTCGGCTTCCACCACTTCCTGGAACAGCGCAATCACCTTATCGACGTCCGCATCGTAGGCCACGCCAATGATGAACTCATTACGACGAATCGGTTCGCGTGAATAGTTGATGATATTACCGGCAATGATTTTACCGTTTGGCACTACAACGATTTTGCCGTCAGCACTTTTCATGGTGGTGGAGAAGATCTGCACGTTCTGTACTGTACCCATCACGCCACCGAGATCGACGAACTCACCGGTTTTAAACGGACGGAAGGTCACCAGCAGCACGCCAGCGGCGAGATTCGACAGCGAACCTTGCAGTGCCAGACCCACGGCCAAACCGGCGGCACCCAACACAGCAATAACCGATGCAGTTTGCACCCCGACGCGCCCCAGGGCGGCAATTAAAGTGAAGGCAATGATGCCATAACGCACCAGTGCAGAGAGAAAGTCAGCGACGGTGGCATCAATATGCCGCGCCTGCAGTACACGATTCACCGCGTTAGAGATAATGCGCGCGATGAACATACCGATGATGATGGTGATGATTGCGGCAACGATATTCACCGCGTAGCTCAGAATCAGCGCCTGATTACGTACCAGCCAGCCGCCGGCACTATTGATGCCGTCAACGACATTTAAGTCTTCCATTTGTTAGCCCTGTTGTTGAGTTTCCCGCAGGAAAATGCAAAAACGGCCAGAATTAATCCGGCACTCCCGTGTACAAGGGTAAACAAAAATGTGACGAAGCGCCAAAGATGGCCTGAATTTACTCACTATTCTGAATTAAACGCATAAAAAAAGGCCCTTTCGGGCCTTTTTTGTACTGTAAGGAAAAATTACAGCACGTCGACAGCGTTAAGCTCTTTGAAAGCCTGCTCCAGACGCACAACCATTGAAGCCTGTGCAGAACGCAGCCATACGCGTGGGTCGTAGTATTTCTTGTTCGGGCTATCTACGCCATTTGGGTTACCCAGCTGGCCTTGCAGATAGTCTTCGTTCTTTTTGTAGTACTGCAGAATACCGTCCCATGTTGCCCACTGGGTATCGGTATCGATGTTCATCTTGATTACGCCGTAACCAATAGACTCTTCGATTTCTGCCGCAGAAGAACCAGAACCACCGTGGAACACGAAGTCCAGCGCGTTGTGCGGCAGGTTGTGTTTCTTGGTCACGTATTCCTGAGAATCACGCAGGATGGTCGGGGTCAGTTTCACGTTACCTGGCTTGTACACGCCGTGAACGTTACCGAAAGAAGCCGCGATGGTGAAACGTGGGCTGATTTTGCTCAGCTCAGTGTACGCGTAATCAACGTCTTCTGGCTGGGTGTACAGGGCAGAAGCGTCCATGTGGCTGTTGTCCACGCCGTCTTCTTCGCCACCGGTGCAACCCAGTTCGATTTCCAGGGTCATGTCGATTTTCGCCATGCGCGCCAGGTACTTAGAAGAGATCTCGATGTTCTCTTCCAGTGACTCTTCAGACAGGTCAATCATGTGAGAAGAGAACAGTGGCTTACCGGTTTTCTTGAAGTGCTCTTCACCGGCATCCAGCAGACCGTCGATCCACGGCAGCAGTTTCTTGGCGCAGTGGTCGGTGTGCAGAATCACTGGCACGCCGTACTGTTCAGCCATCAGATGCACATGGTGCGCACCGGCGATAGCGCCGAAGATTGCCGCGCCCTGTGGCTTATCGGTTTTGAAACCTTTACCGGCGATGAAGGCAGCACCACCATTGGAGAACTGAACGATGACCGGCGCTTTAACTTTGGCCGCAGCTTCCAGTACCGCGTTGATGGAGTCCGTGCCGACGCAGTTAACTGCAGGCAGAGCGAATTTGTTTTCTTTCGCTACTTGGAAAACTTTCTGAACGTCATCACCAGTGACAACGCCGGGTTTTACGAAATCAAAAATTTTAGACATGGTTGTGTCCTGTTTCGTTACCGTTCATCCCATTAGGGACGTCGATTTTTTGCCCAGGATGGGCAAGCCTTCAGACGGCGCCGAAGCGCCGCCCCCAAAAATTACTGCTTAGCGCGCTCTTTCAGCATCGCTACTGCTGGCAGTTTTTTGCCTTCCACGAATTCGAGGAATGCGCCACCGCCGGTAGAGATGTAGGAGATCTTGTCTTCGATACCGAACAGATCAATCGCTGCCAGAGTATCGCCGCCACCCGCTACAGAGAACGCTTCGCTGTCTGCAATCGCGTTAGCGATGATTTCGGTGCCTTTACGGAAGTTCGGGAATTCGAACACGCCAACTGGACCGTTCCACAGGATGGTTTTTGCATCTTTCAGCAGTTTTGCCATCGCCAGTGCGGTTTCGTCACCGAAGTCCATAATCTCTTCGTTATCTGCTACTTCGGAAGCCTTTTTCACGGTTGCCGGTGCAGTTTCAGAGAATTCCGTTCCGACGCGAGAGTCGGTTGGAACCGGAATACCGTACTGATCGCGCAGGCCTTTTGCCGCTTCAACGAAGTCTGGCTCGTACAGTGATTTACCGACGTTGTTGTCGATAGCCACGAAGGTGTTAGCGATACCGCCACCGACGATCACGGTATCCGCGATTTTCACCAGTGACTGCAGCACGTCGAATTTGGTCGACACTTTAGAACCACCAACAACGGCCACCAGTGGGCGCTGTGGGTTGCTCATCACTTTACCCAGCGCTTCCAGCTCAGCTGACAGCAGCGGACCGGCACACGCGATAGGCGCGAACTTGCCAACACCGTGGGTAGAAGCCTGCGCGCGGTGTGCAGTACCGAAGGCATCCATGACGAAGACGTCGCACAAGGCGGCATATTTCTTCGACAGGGTCTCTTCGTCTTTCTTCTCGCCTTTGTTGAAGCGCACGTTTTCCAGCACCACCAGCTCACCCGCGCCGACTTCAACGCCGTCGAGGTAGTCTTTGGCCAGGGTCACAGTCGTGCCGCTCAATTTGTCTTTCAGGTAGTTAACAACAGGCAGGAGGGAGAACTCTTCATTGTATTCACCTTCGGTCGGACGACCCAGGTGAGAGGTAACCATCACTTTCGCGCCCTGTTTCAACGCCGCTTCGATGGTAGGCAGAGAAGCACGAATACGTGCATCTGACGTCACTTTCCCTTCTTTTACTGGCACGTTGAGATCGGCACGGATCAGAACACGTTTACCAGCAAGATCCAGATCGGTCATCTTAATTACAGACATGGTGAACCCTCTCGTTGATTCTCATAAGTTTTGCCAGACGCAGTCCGCGTCTTACCTGAAACCGCTTGCGGCCATTGCTAACGTGGTGTCGATCATGCGGTTAGCAAAGCCCCATTCGTTGTCACACCAGACCAAGGTCTTGATCAGGTGGTGACCACTGACCCGCGTTTGTGTGCCGTCCACAATGGCACTGTGCGGATCATGGTTAAAATCTACTGAGACTAACGGTAATTCCGTATAGTCAACTATACCACGAAACGCCCCTTCTGACGCGTTTTGCAGCAACGCATTGACCTCACAGGCCTTCACCGCTTCGCGTACTGAAACGCTCAAATCAATGGCTGTCACGTTGATGGTGGGCACACGGACAGCGATGGCTTCAAAACGATCGTTAAATTTCGGAAAAATACGGGTGATGCCAGCAGCAAGACGCGTATCCACCGGAATGATCGATTGGCTGGCTGCACGGGTACGACGCAGATCGCTGTGATAGGCGTCAATCACCTGTTGGTCGTGCATCGCCGAGTGAATCGTGGTCACAGTGCCCGACTCAATGCCGAAGGCGTCATCCAGCAACTTGATCACCGGGATAATGCAGTTGGTGGTACAGGATGCGTTGGAGACAATGCGGTCAGTTTGTTTAAGAGCCTGTTCGTTTACGCCGAACACCACGGTGGCATCCAAATCGTTACCGCCCGGATGCGAGAACAACACTTTCTTCGCGCCCGCTTGCAGATGGGCTTCACCGTCTGCGCGGCTGCCGTAGACACCGGTGCAATCCAGCACGATATCGACGTTCAATTCCTGCCACGGCAGCGCATCAATCTCGGCCAGATGCAGAATGCGGATGGTGTCATCGCCGACGAACAGTTGATCGCGCTCCTGGCGCACATCAAAGGCAAAACGGCCATGGCTGGTATCGTACTTCAGCAAATGCGCCATGCCGGTGGCTTCCGCCAGTTCGTTGATGGCCACCACGGTAATCTCCGCGCGGCGACCGGTTTCATACAACGCACGCAGCACATTGCGTCCGATACGGCCAAAACCATTAATTGCGATGCGAATGGTCATCTCACTTCCTGCAACAACACCCAAAAAAACGTGCCAAATACCTTGAGCGTTTCGCTGCGTTTTGTACAGGGAATTATTGCCCGCTTAACGTTGCAAAATAATGCCACCGAATTGCAACTGAAACGGTTCAGCCAGAATAAAGCATGCAAGGAATAACAGGAATGATTGCGATCAATTGCGCTGCTGATTATTGGATCTACGTCACAAATTTCGCGATAAAAAATTATTACTGCAGGAATAATTGAAGCGTTTCAGGTGGGAGAGGGAGAGGCGGATAAAATAAAGGTGCGCATAAATGCGCACCCTACGGTTAGCAATATCGGAATCTGTATGGTCGCCATTCATGGCGACCACTGATTACAGAATCGATTTCGCGGTCTTCACTACGTTCTCTACGGTGAAGCCGAACTCTTTGAACAGCAGCTCTGCCGGTGCAGACTCACCGAAGGTGGTCATGCCGACGATAGCGCCGTTCAGGCCGGTGTATTTGAACCAGTAATCGGCGATACCGGCTTCAATGGCGACACGTGCAGCAACCGCTTTCGGCAGCACAGACTCACGGTAGGCCGCGTCCTGCTTGTCGAAGGCATCGGTAGATGGCATAGACACGACGCGCACTTTACGGCCTTCGCCAGTCAGTTGCTCGTAAGCGGCGACAGCCAGCTCGACTTCAGAACCGGTCGCGATCAGGATCAGCTCTGGGGTACCTTCGCTGTCTTTCAACACATAACCACCGCGTGCCACGTTAGCCAGCTGCTCAGCAGTACGATCCTGCTGCGCCAGGTTCTGACGCGAGAACACCAGCACTGATGGGCCGTCTACACGCTCAATCGCGTATTTCCACGCCACAGCAGATTCAACCTGGTCACATGGACGCCACAGGCTCATGTTTGGCGTCACGCGCAGGCTGGCCATCTGCTCAACCGGCTGGTGGGTTGGGCCATCTTCGCCCAGACCGATTGAGTCGTGGGTGTAGACCATGATCTGACGGATCTTCATCAGTGCAGCCATACGCGCGGCGTTACGCGCGTATTCAACAAACATCAGGAAGGTGGCGGTGTACGGCAGGAAACCACCGTGCAGCGCGATACCGTTCGCAATAGCGGTCATACCGAATTCGCGCACGCCGTAATGGATGTAGTTACCGGCAGCATCTTCGTTGATCGGCTTAGAGCCAGACCACATGGTCAGGTTGCTTGGTGCCAGGTCAGCGGATCCACCCAGGTACTCTGGCAGGATTTTACCGAAGGCTTCGATAGCATTCTGAGAGGCTTTACGGCTGGCGATTTTAGCTGGGTTAGCCTGCAGCTGTTCGATGAACTTCTGCGACTCGGTTTCCCAGTTTGCTGGCAACTCGTTGTTAGTACGACGGGTAAACTCAGCAGCCAGTTCAGGATGTGCAGCGGCATACGCGGCAAACTTCTTATTCCATGCAGATTCTTTTGCCTGGCCAGCTTCTTTGGCATCCCACTGCGCGTAGATGTCTGAAGGAATTTCAAACGGCGCGTGGTTCCAGCCCAGTTGCTTACGGGTCAGTGCGATTTCGTCATCACCCAGCGGTGCGCCGTGTGAATCGTGGGTGCCTGCTTTGTTTGGTGAACCGAAACCGATGATGGTTTTGCACATCAGCAGTGAAGGTTTGTCGGTAACCGCTTTCGCTTCTTCTACCGCTTTCTTGATCGCTTCTGCATCGTGACCGTCTACGCCACGCACCACGTGCCAGCCGTAAGACTCGAAACGCATCGCAGTGTCATCGGTGAACCAGCCATCAACATGACCGTCGATAGAGATGCCGTTGTCATCATAGAAAGCAACCAGTTTGCCCAGCTTCAGGGTACCGGCGATAGAGCACACTTCATGTGAGATGCCTTCCATCATGCAGCCGTCGCCCATGAACACATAGGTGTTGTGATCGACGATGTCATGGCCAGGACGGTTGAACTGTGCAGCCAGCGTGCGCTCTGCAATCGCGAAGCCCACAGCGTTAGCGATACCCTGGCCCAGTGGGCCGGTGGTGGTTTCAACGCCGGCGGTGTAGCCGTATTCCGGGTGGCCTGGAGTTTTAGAGTGCAGCTGACGGAAGTTCTGCAGCTCGCTCATCGGCAGGTCGTAACCGGTGAGGTGCAGCAGGCTATAGATCAGCATGGAGCCATGACCGTTAGACAGCACGAAGCGGTCACGATCTGCCCACAGCGGGTTAGTCGGATTGTGGTTCAGGAAATCACGCCACAGCACTTCAGCGATGTCCGCCATGCCCATAGGGGCACCCGGATGTCCCGATTTGGCTTTCTGTACTGCATCCATACTTAACGCGCGAATGGCGTTGGCAAGCTCTTTACGAGAGGGCATCTTCTACTCCAGGTCGGATTAATGCTCCGCCGCACTTAACTTATTGTAATTAATCAGTTATCAGGCGAAGCGAGAAAAAAGTCGCACATCAATGTACATGAAAATCGGGGCAAAAGTACATGCGTCGACGTGCTAAATAGCGGGTAAACGGTTGCAATTCGGGGCTTGTCTGCTAGCCAGTGAACAAGATGCAGGCTATAACCAAAGCGTTTGAACACCGATCTCAATTTCAGGTGTTTGTTTTCTCTACCTTGTTACGCAAAGGACCTCTAAATGAAAATCAAAGCCACCATACTTGCTGTGGGAATCGCTTCGCTGCTGAGCGGCTGCGAAGGGATGGACAATAACGCGCTGCTGCAATCGGGCGCGCAGGCTTATCAGGCTTACACATTGAATGATTCACAAGTGAAGCAGTTGAGCGACCAGTCCTGTGCCCAGATGGACAAAGACAATCAGGTTGCCCCCGCTAACAGCGAATACCAGCAGCGCCTGAACAAAATCGCCGCTGCATTGGGCGATAACATCAATGGCGTTCCGGCCAACTACAAAGTCTATCTGACCAAAGATGTGAACGCGTGGGCGATGGCGAACGGCTGTATCCGCGTCTACAGCGGATTGATGGATATGATGACGGATAATGAAGTGGAAGGCGTGCTCGGCCATGAAATGGGCCACGTGGCGCTAGGCCACACGCGCAAAGCGATGCAGGTCGCCTACGCCACCACGGCAGCGCGTACCGCCGCGGCATCGGTAGGTGGTGTGATTGGCCAGCTTTCACAGTCACAGCTTGGAGACCTGAGTGAGAAACTGGTTAACGCGCAGTTCTCGCAGACGCAGGAATCGCAGGCCGATGACTACTCTTACGATCTGATGAAGAAACGCGGCATCAATCCGTTGGGCTTAGCCACCAGTTTCGAGAAGCTGGCGAAAATGCAGCAGGGCCAAACCAGCTCGATGTTTGATTCGCATCCTGATTCCGCCGCACGTGCGCAGCATATCCGCGACCGTATTGCGCAAGACGGGAAGTGATGAGGTTTCCCCTCACCCCAGCCCTCTCCCGCACGCGGGCGAGGGAGCCGTCCGAGCGGTGAGTGGAAGCAGAACATGTTTTTAATATCGGAGGTTAAGTGGAGCTCCTCTCCTCCAACGTTCTCAAAACGGTCCCTTCTCCCGCTTGCGGGAGAAGGTTAGGATGAGGGCCACAATCCGCACCCACCCAAAGTTACCGCTTAAACAACCCGTCCACCATCGATCCCAAATCCATCTGGCTGTTATTTACACTCTGCTCATCCAACTGCCCTTGTGGCGACATCTTATCAATCAGCTGTGGTAACAGCGCCGCCAGCGTACCCGATGCGCCATTCACATCGGTGCCCAGCTTATCGGCTAACGACTGCAGCTCATTCTGGCCAAAGGCATTTTGAATCTCACCGCCACCGACCGGCTGATTGCCGCCTGTGCCAATCCATGAACTCAGCACTTCACCCAACCCACCCTGTTGAAACTTCTGCAGCAGCACCTCAACCCCGCCCTGCTCCTGCACCCACGTCCAGATAGCTGCCAGTTGACCCAACTGATTGCCCTGCCCGTTACCGTTGCTGTTCCCCAGCGAACCGACTAATTCATCCAGAAAGCCCATGGTGACCTCCGAAGATTATGTAACTGTTTCCCCTACGAAATAGCTGAGTGCTTTGTAGGGTCGTGCCTTGGCGCGCCCGTGTATAACGTGTATAACCGGAGCGCATGCGATTTTCACTCACCGCCCCAAAGTATAGCCACACACCGCCGATAACGATTTGACACTATTCAATTGTCGAAGTGTTGATGTACAGAACGTGATAATGGTTGGAACAAAGCAGGCTGGGCCATGTCATATTCAGCATGGTCTACAATGTGTTTTTTCTAGCTAGCAGGCGACATCAGAGAGAGTCACAGGAGCATCACATACTATGCTGACCATTCTGATCATCATCGCCGTCGTCATCGCGATTGTGCTGCTGGGCGCGTATCTGGTGATACGCTCCGCTTCGCAGGACATCAATGACGATTATTAAGGAACCGGGGACGTCGAGGGCAAAGGAACGCCCCATCAGTTTCCCTCTCATCCTTCCCTCTCTTTATCTCCTCCGCACTGAATTGTAGCGGCGAGATTAATCGCGCAAGTCAAACCTTTGCACCTCATCACACATTCTAAATATCTTCATAAACCCATTCATATTCATGACGATACTACTAAGTAGAAAGACAGTCATAGGGGATCGAAAAACCGAAACGTAGCGATGAAGTTGAATAATGAAGTTTGCCTCTATTTGCTCATTCTGAATGGATAATTCTGATTTAGCGTGAGCAGCAAGATTTCTGTCATAAACAGGATGTAGCGTGGTTCAAAGACTCTGACAGGAGCCACTTATGCTAACAACGATCATTATTAGCGCAGTCGCCTTTTTAACTGTGACGGGAATTCTGGTGGTACGTTCTGCGATCAACGATATCCATAACGATTACTGACCATAAACCGCACTGAATCCTCATGCTGGTCTTTACTTCGTAGGGGCGCGCCATGGCGCCCCCAAAGACAGTTCTTGAGCACTTAACCTTTATTTGCCGCCTGCACATGCAGCATATCCAGCGCCAGCGTAGCCGCAGCCAGAGAAGTCAGGTCAGCGTGATCGTAACCTGGCGCCACTTCCACCAGATCCATTCCCACAATATTCATGCCCTGCAAACCACGAATCAGCTTAGTGGCTTTATCGCTGGTCAGGCCGCCAATTACTGGCGTACCAGTACCCGGCGCATGAGCCGGATCGAGGCAGTCGATATCAAAGGTCAGATACACCGGCAAATCACCCACGGTGCGCTTCACTTCAGCCAGAATATCGTCAACGCTGCGATCGTTAACCTGCGCCGCATCCAGCACGTTAAAGCCGAGGCTCTTATCAAACTCGGTACGAATACCGATCTGCACTGAGTGGTTAGGATCGATCAATCCTTCCTTCGGCGCGGTGAAGAACATGGTGCCGTGGTCAAACGTCGGGCCATTAGAGTAGGTGTCGGTATGCGCATCAAAGTGAACCAGCGCCATCTTACCGAAATGCTTGGCGTGAGCACGCAGCAGCGGCAGCGTGACGTAGTGGTCACCGCCGAAGGTCAACATACGTTTGCCGTTCGCCAGCAACTTCTCAGCGTGCGCCTGCAGTTTGTCTGAGAGATCCTGAGAATCACCGAACGCATAAACCAGATCACCGCAGTCCACCACGTTCAAACGCTGACGCAGATCGAAATCCCACGGCCAGCGGCAGCCTTCCCAGGCAAGGTTAGTGGAGATCTGACGAATCGCGCCGGGTCCTAAACGGCTGCCCGGACGGCCCGAGGTCGCCGCATCGAAAGGTACACCGGTGATCACCCACTCAGCATCGCTGTCGTAAGGCTGGAAGTTCACCGGGAAGCGCATGAAACCGAAGGCATTGGAAACCAGGGAGTTATCGTACTGATTGCCCAGGGTGTTATACATAACTTGTCCTCTTTAGATCCGTGAGTCGGTTAGTCAGTCAGGTTTTACCTTAAATCATTCATGCTGCAAAAAGGCGGCAAACAGATGAAACCCGATGTGCTTACTGTAGACAGTGATCGAGCTAAACGAGAGCAGCCAACACATCTGGAACATGAATGCAGCCAGATAAAACTCAAAAAAAATCCCCTCCACGTCGTTAGGCCCGACGAGGAAGGGATTTGTTGTGGGCAATTATCGCGGAGATTCTCGCAATCTGCAATCGGCTGTGTCGAATCTAGCAACTACTAGTTTTTGTAAAAAATAGTGAATTGTATCGCTATTAAATTCATTAGCCGAATTGATGGCAAATATGTATGGATTCAAAAGAATAAGATAAGATCTCGGCATTAACACTCTTAAAATCAATGCGATAGAGAACAATCATGTGATTAGCATGTTTAATAGGATTTACAAATTATTTGCAGAATATTAATAGAGTAAAACGTTTAGGATTATTTTGACATGCTCTGTAACGTACGACACCTAAATTAGGGAAATTCTTACAGACAAGCAGGGAATGGCGATTCTGTCAGGTGCAATAATTCCGTCAAGAAAGCATCTTATTGAACGCATTAGCATCACCATTTCCACGTATTGATCAGAACTCATAATCTGAATTTGCGTAAACATGCTGAATTATTCAGCACACCCTCTCGTCTTGAAAACCCCACCCTCTCCCCTACACCGCCCTCGTTGTATCCAGCGCATTGGTAGCTATTGAGCCAAGGGCGGTAGCGTGCACAAATTCAACCCAATGATAATGAGTTTTTGAAATGGCCAGAAGTGGATTTGAAGTCCAGCAAGCAGCCGTTAAGGCTTTGTTTTTGCGTGAAATACGCACCCGATTTGGTAAGTTTCGCCTGGGCTATTTTTGGGCGATTCTTGAGCCATCTGCACACTTGCTGGTGTTGCTCGGCATATTTGGCTTCATTATGCATCGCACCATGCCAGACATCTCGTTCCCGGTATTTCTGCTGAACGGCATTATCCCGTACTTTATTTTCAGTAATATTACAAACCGCTCAGTAGGTGCGATTGAAGCGAACCAGGGGCTGTTTAATTACCGTCCGGTTAAACCCATCGACACCATCATCGCCCGAGCCGTACTGGAAACATTGATTTATGCAGCGGTGTATATCTTGCTGATGCTGGTAGTCTGGATGGCTGGCGAATACTTTGAAATTGCCAACCTTCTGCAACTGGTAGCGACATGGGGTTTACTGATTCTGTTTTCCTGTGGGATTGGATTGATCTTTATGGTGGTAGGCAGGACGTTTGCTGAAACGCAGAAGTTCTTGCCGATATTACTGAAACCGCTCTATTTCATTTCCTGCATTATGTTCCCGCTGCATTCGATTCCAAAAGATTACTGGCCGTATTTGTTGTGGAACCCTTTGGTTCATGCAGTTGAACTCAGCCGTGAGGCAGTAATGCCTGGATATGTAAGTGAAGGTGTAAGCCTGACTTATTTGGCACTCTGCACACTGGTTACAGGATTTATCGGCTTGGCTCTGTATCGCACACGTGAAGAGGCAATGCTGACATCATGATAAAGATCGAAAATCTAACTAAGTCATACCGTACGCCTCAAGGGCGTCACTATGTTTTTAAAGATCTCAATATTGAGATCCCGAGTGGTAAAAGTGTGGCATTGATTGGGCGTAACGGTGCTGGTAAATCAACATTGCTACGTATGATTGGTGGGATTGACCGTCCAGATAGTGGTTCGATTAT
The DNA here is from genome assembly GCF_030053355.1 of Pantoea sp. EA-12. NCBI lineage: Bacteria > Pseudomonadati > Pseudomonadota > Gammaproteobacteria > Enterobacterales > Erwiniaceae > Pantoea > Pantoea sp. EA-12. The sequence goes on from NZ_JASGBY010000005.1 coordinate 89,781, forward strand.
TACAGATAAAACAATTTCATGGCCGGTGGGACTTTCTGGTGGCTTCCAGGGAAGTTTAACTGGCAGAGAAAATGTAAAATTTGTTTCCAGACTATATGCTAAGAAGGATGAATTAAGAGAGAAAATCGCATTTGTCGAGAGTTTCTCCGAATTAGGGAAATATTTTGACATGCCAATCAAAACCTACTCCTCAGGGATGAAATCGCGCTTAGGGTTTGGTCTAAGTATGGCTTTTAAATTTGATTATTATTTGGTAGATGAAATCACAGCTGTAGGTGATGCACGCTTCAAAAAAAAATGCGAAAATATCATTAAAGAACGATTCTCAGATTCTAATTTTTTAATGGTTTCTCATAACCTTAATTCTTTAAGGGTATTTTGTGACATCGCATTATATTTAGGAAGAGATAATAGTATAAAAGTCCATGAGTCAGTAAATGATGCTATAGATGAGTATCTTTACTCAGAGCAAGATTAACGAAACTTTAAAAAACGATCATAAGGAATAAGAATGCGTACTGTCATAACCTTTGGAACATTTGATGTTTTACACATTGGTCATATTAAAATCCTGCAGAGAGCTAAGGCTTATGGAGATAGGCTAATTGTTGGTATATCATCTGACGCCCTAAATTTTTCAAAAAAACAGAGATTTCCGGTTTATCCAGAATCAGAAAGAAAAAGCATAATTTCCGCTTTGGGATGTGTTGATGAAGTTTTTATAGAAGAATCTTTAGACTTGAAGGGGGAATACATAAAAAAATTCTCAGCGGACATTTTAATTATGGGTGACGATTGGAAAGGTCGATTTGATAATTATAAAGAAATATGTGAAGTTATTTACTTACCAAGAACTGAGGGAGTATCTACAACACAACTTATTGCTGAGATAAAAAAATATGGATAACATCCCTAGCATTGCCTTCATAGGATGGAATCCATTTCAGTTCATTCATATCAAACATTTGGCAAGTAAGATAGATAACTGTACATTTGTAATTGAAAAGAAAAAAAATTACATTAATGAATTCGATAAGGAATTTTTTGATAACGACTCCACTCCTGTGATGATATGGGAGCAGAGCAAGATGCAAGATTTAGATGGTATTTTCGACATAATAATATGCCAAACACCCTTCTTTAGAATTGAAACTTTCAAAAAAACAAAAATTGTAATGATTCAGTATGGCTATGCAAAAGAACCACATAATTATGGTCCATGGCGTTCGCTGGCTGATTTATGCTTAGCATATGGAGATTATGCTAGAGAAAAAATCGAGGACTATTGTCCTTGCGTGGCCACAGGGAATCCTAGATTTGACCAATGGGCAAATTATCAGTTTGTAACGAATGCAGAAAAAACTGAAGACATAAAGAAAACTATACTATACGTTCCCACTTGGGGCGAGCTATCAAGCCTTGATTTGTATATTGAAAGAATAATTTCATTATCTGAAAAATATAATCTTATCCTAAAATTGCACCATAACAGTGATCTAATTGAGAAGAAGAAAAGTCTTTTAGATGGTAATGAAAACATATCAATATATGGTGCTAATGATGATGTCCTTGAGCTAATCAATAAATCTGATTTGGTTATCTCTGATTATAGCGGGGCCATTTTTGATGCTGTATATTTCAATAAGCCAATAGTCTTGCTGGATATTCCTCTAAATGATAAGCTGGGCTTGGGTAAAATAGATTTCCATAGCTTGGAGTTTGCTAAGCGCTCACAATTTGGTCTGTGTGTTAAGCAACCTTCAGACCTAATCGAAATTGTTGAGCATGCTTTATCTAAAAGCGAAGAGTTAGTAAAAAATTACTCAGAAATGAGAAATGAATTATTTACTGACACACAAAATGCTTGTGGGAATATAATTTCCTCCCTTAATTCCTTCTGGAAAGAAAAAAAAGAAATAACACAAAAACACTTATACATCAGAAAAATGAACCAAGAATTACTTGCTACTAAAAGAAACCTAAATATAGCGCTAAACAAGATAAAGAGACTGGAATCATAATATGCTTGAACCATTAAGAAATAAATTTTTATTGTCTATCTATTTATCTAAAAATATAGTACTTCAAAAGGCGTTCACTTTAGTATCTAAGCATTTGTCCCTAAGATCTATAAAGTCGTTGCACTCTCAAGTTAATAACATTGGCATGGAGGATAAAATCCATCCCTTGTTAATCTTGGCTTTAAATAGATTCCCTAACAATAAATTCGCCCATATTGAATTGAAAAAATTAAATCTTAAAGATTCAATTAAAACGACAGCAACCTTAAAATCAAGGATTGAAAAAAGAATTACAAAAAAAACTGAGGGGCAACTTGATATTGAAATAAAACATGCGGTTGATTTAATCGAGGAATCAAAAATAAACCAAGCATTCTCAATATTAACTAACCTGCAAAAAAAATATCCTTCTGAAAGAAAAATCCTTATGCGTCTCGGTGAGATCTATCAGAATGACAAAAAAATAATCATCGCTCACAATTATTTCAAAGCAGCACAAAATGTTTATCCTGAGTATGGCACCGTAAGAAAACTATCTTTTGAGATTGACAACGGACTTTATAATGATGGCTTTGAAAGTTTGAAAGCAGTATTGAACTTCCCCATCTTATCAATATTAAAATTCCTGCCTGTTATTAACAGAGCTTCTGTTTATTATCCAGAAATCAATGATTTGATAATTGAAAAGAGAGTTAAAGTCAAAACCATTTTAAATCAAAAAAAAGGGAAAAAAGGGACAAATCCAACCGAACAAGCAAAAATCGCAATACGTTGCAGGTGGCTGGAGATTGCTGCTAATATTATATCAAGAAATGAAGGCTCGGCGTCGGCTGTAAGTAGTTCTGTAATTGAATGGCTTAATGCAGCCCAACAAAGAACTAATGAAATATTTGATTATTTGAATGTTGCAACATTAAATGATGAGAACCTCAACAACAAAGGTTATCTAAATGGAGAATTGATCGACCTCAATGATCCAAAATATCTTTCTATGAAGAAAGTTGAACTATTCCTGCCTTCTGTAATTTTCAGCAACCCTTCACAGGAAAAATCAAGTTATTCTACAGTTAGAGATTTTTATCAAACGGTAATTGAAGTTGTGTTTGACTTAAAAAACGCAGTTATAATACCAAGAAATCAATGGAATTGGAGAAAATGCAATCCCTTCTATTATGATTCTTATGTTATTTCATATCACACAGTTAATCCTTTAACAAATCCAGGATGGATAAGCATTCAAGAGTCTACCATTTCAGGTCGTTGCAGCATTGACAAAAATGGATTTGCAGGATTCTCATCTATTTCAGAACCACTGATGCACATTGCAGAAAATAATTTTGATGCCACTAAAGTCAAAGACAATGATAATTTTATTACGAACTACATAAAAAATAACACATCAAAGTATAATCAGTCAGATTATACTTTGGAGGCAGATTCAAGCATTAATTATCCATATGTATTTCTGGCTCTACAGGTAACTACCGATATCGTTGCGTCTTTGGCCTATATTGATGGGTATTCATTGCTGGAAATGCTTGCTGAATACTATAAAGATAAAGATGAAAAGTTAGTAGTTAAAAGACACCCCTACTGCAAAAGTGCCTCAATGGAGAGGTTAATAAATAAATTATCTTTTGAAGGTTTAATAATTGTCTCAGAAAACTCCGTTCATAACCTAATAAATAAAGCCAATTTGATTTTTACCGTTAACTCGGGCGTTGGTCTAGAAGCCATATTACATAATAAGAGAGTAATAAATACTGGCAGGAGTGATTATGATTGCTGTACATATGGTCAAGCGACTAATTTTATTGAACTTATATCTTTAATTGAAAGTGACAATTATAAAATTGAAAATGAAAAACGAGATATATTTTTAGACTACTATCTTAATCATTATGCACTATATCCTTATGAAAAGGATAAAATACAATACCAAATTGAAAGTTTATTAAAAATGGAAAATGATGAATAAATTAAATTCAAAAAATCATTTATTTATTAAAAATGAGAAATGCACCGAAAAGCTTGTAATATTTTTTTCTGGAACAGACAAGGATAACGGTAAGTTTGATTTCTATAACATTGCCAAAAATTGCAATCATAGTTTTCTGTTGTTAAATAACGGTAAAAATGAATGGTATCAAAATGGTATTCCATCATTAGGAAAAAATCTTGACGAAACCATAAAATTTATAAAAGAACTCATATCTATATATGCATTTAAAAAAGTATATTGCGTCGGAATGAGCATGGGTGGATATGGTGCATGCCTATATGGAACTTTTCTAAATGCAGCTGTGTTAGCTTTTGGCTTTGATTCATTACTTCATACCCCCGGAAGCCGAAGTTTCAAAAGATTAAAAAAAGTGCATTCTCCAGATCTGGCTGATCTTTATCCATTAATCCAAAAAAGCAACATTGATCTAACCAGCATTGCAGGAGAATGCGATGCTTTAGATCTTTATTCTTGCAATAGACTCTCAAAACTTCCAAATGTAAAGTCAATATCTATATCTGGTGTGGGTCATGGGGTTCCTCCTTTTATTAAAAAAAATTACAACCTCCAGGATTTTATTGATAACTGGCTAAGTGATGTCGGAATCACAAAAATATCTGAATCAACTGATAATTACAGTGCCAATGATTTAGTATGTTATATATATAATATGCATCTAAAATTCATTAAAAAGGACTGGGAAGGTATTATCAATAGCATAAGTGAAAGCAACTATAGAATACTTTACCATGAATACGTAAATTATATGATTGGCGTCTCTTACCTAGAGACGAACCATGTTGATTTATCAATACAATATTTAACTAAATCTGTTGCGATAGCTCCTCACTTTCCTGGGGCAAGATATAGATTGGCAAGGGCATTAATGAAAAAAGGCTTATTGAATTATGCGTTGATTCACCTCGAAAAACATACTTTAATTAGTGAAAAACCTGCATACTCACATCTATTTCTTTCTGACATTTATATGCATAAAAATGACCTAGACTCTGCAAATAAACATTTGTTAATTGCTGAGAATCTAGGCGTTCCTGAGGAAAAAATACATCAAAGAAGAAAGAAAATATCCTTAAATTAATTAGCAATTCGAAGCTTGAGACATTTCATACCCAGCGCGCCAGTATAAACAAACTGGCCTTTCCTTAGTTTAAATCTATAATCATTCCTTTCCTTAATAAACTCTAAAGAATCTATAGAGTAATCACCTTCAATAAGTGAAACTCTCTCGCCTTTAAAATTCTTTTCAGTATGAACTTTAATTACCTGTAAGTTTGCCCCATCTATCATAACGTATTTATTCGACAAGACATCATCCTTGCTTAAATAAACCCAGCCATAAGCACTACCGGTCACGTTATAGCTAAAATTAACGAAACTTACATTTTCCAGATTACGCAGGCTATTTTTCGCTCCTTCCCTTTCGAGATCTCTAAACATTTCCAGCCATTTATCAACGATGCCCTCATTCGAGAACCTCTCCATATTCTTAATACCTTCCAAACCCATATTAATTCTTAAAGTATCATTATTTCCAAGCTCTATAACTCTAGCTATAAAATCTTCCTGATTATCAACTAAATACCCATCAATGCCATCTGATATTATTTCTTCAGGTCCATATAACGTTTTATAAGAAATCACAGGTGTACCAAGCGATAATGACTCTGCGAAACTAACACCGAAACCTTCAAATGTTGATGTAGCTAAACTTATTGATGCTTGAGATAAAACTTTATCGGGGGTGGCTGTATAACCCATAAATTTAATATAATTCTCAGCTGATTTTTCTTTAACATACTCAATTAATTCTTCTTGCATTACTCCCGAACCCCACACATCAAGACTAAATGATGCGTTAATGCCGTGAACCATTACGAAGATATCAATCATCTCCTTTATATTTTTCATGGGCACTAAACGACAAACTGCAACACATTTAAATTTTTCTTTCTTGATGTTTTCTTGACGTTCAAATTTAGTCAAAGGGTTCCCAATTACAAATAAATTCCCACGATCTTGATATTGCTCAAGTATATGCTCTTTCTGCCTTTCGGTTAAGATGACAATCGAATCAGCAAAAGGCATACCAGAGAGAATATTTCCATATCGATCGTTAACGTTAGAACCTAGTGTATAAGGAGGTCTGAAATGATTATTATGAATTGTCAAAACACTGAATGCGTTTTTATTTTTTACTGCTAATACTGCATCACAACATATTGGTTGGTCAGAAATTAAAACTGTTTTCTTATTGTCACTACATAATTCTTCCAGCCAGTATGTATGCAATTCACTTCTGCTGGAGAAAATATAATCATTTCTACCTTCTAACTGTAAAATCCCCCAAAGAAATTCACCATCTGCATTTTCAACTTCAATCAAAAACACTTTCCCATTTACATCCTTGTATGTAATGATGATTGTATTTTTAATTTCAAGGCGATTAATCTCCCTATCTAATCCTTTTAATTCTGGCAAGCTTGATACCATGTGGAATACCACATCATCCACAACAGACTTAAACAAGTTAGCAAATGCATAATATAGATATAAATTAACCACTGATACACGCCTATCTATTCGACCGTCATCCTTCATTTGAGATATCGTAGATTTAAACTTTGCATCATAGTCAGTGGTAACAACAAAAGATTCAATTCCTTTATCCAAAAAAGCTTTACACCGTGTTAATGAAACTTTAGTTAAGCCACCAGATTTTGTTGTTATAGTATTTAAAACTGATATTATTTTTTCCATGCTTCCTCTTTATTATCAACAATATTACCAACAGGTGGCAGACCAAGGATTTCACCTCGTTTAGATTCCGGTATCATTATTTCTCTTTTGACGGAATGAAATTCATTTCCGTTGACGATATTATTGTCTCCTTCTATTCTAATGCCAAAATCAAAATCTATTATTTTATTTTTTAATATATAGTTGTGATTGGCGAAGTCTGGGTAATACACGCCTTCTCCTCTCATGCTTTTATCACCGCAATCCCACTTTGCAAGATTCTTAGATTGCCTGGATGCTATCCAAATCGCTATTTTTCCACCCTGAAAAGTATTTTGTTCGATTAAATTATTATCAGCGTGTTGCCATCTTATAACTGACTTTCCTGATGAATAATGCTCACCACAGTTCTTGTATAAATACACGCCGTCACCAGACCAATTAAAAACATTATATCTAATCACATTGTCCGCAGAAGAGTCAATTGCAACAGCAGGCACTCGTCTCTTAAATAAATCAACATTATCTCTTGAGAAGACATTATTCTCTATAACATTCTCCTTTGATGAATGCTCAAGATATAACGCAGGACCACCAGTATTAATTATTCTGGAGTTCACTAATTCTGATTGTGATACATAGTCATCAAAATAAACGCCAACCCTTCCAATATTTCTTACATACACATTATTTATCTTTACCTTTTTGGGGCTGACCCTGTATTTTTCAGCATGATTTCCGGCATTGATAAAGTCTTTTTCACCCGACGTTACTCTAACGCCACTTTTATTGAAGTTTATGATATTACAATTCTCAACCAAAATATTGGACAAATTCTCCCCTGAAATTAAAATACCGAAGTCATTTTCGTTTAAACCATTTATTGTTGCGCCATTACAATTCAATACAGTGTCTTTTTTATTAATAATCAACGTACCATTAACTTTACAATCCTTATTTAGCATGATGCTACCACTAAGGATGGTACCTTTATCAAGGCATGACTGATTACCAAGGGCATTTAACGAGAAAAGAAGCGTACTAACCAATAAAGTTAACCTTTTCATTACAACTCTTCTTTTAAAAAAAAGTCATCCATAAGTCCATTATCTTCACTCGGTTCCAAAATGTTATTCTCATCAAATATATTTTTTCCATTATAGTAAACTAGATTTATTTGCGATTTTCGTTGTAAATACCCCCTAAACTGCTTAAACAGCTTCATATCTGGCTTAAACCCAGCCTGCCAGAACTGGTGCAAATGCCCTTGATACGTCAATCCTTTGATGTCGTAAAGGGCATTGCCCATCACCTTCAGGGGCTTGTTGTGAATCAGCGCTGAAATCCCCGCCGTACTGTTAATCGTGACCACCGCTTTAGCGTGCGTCAGCAGCTCCGGCATCGGCAAATCATGCACATAGATCACTCGCTCACTTATACCAAACTCTTTCCCTAAGCGTTTAATCAGCGGCCCATACAGGCGGTGTCCACGATCCATCGGGTGATGCTTGATCACTAGATGGCTATCTTTTGGTGCTTTACGCGCAAATGAAAACATCACGTCATTAATATAATCACGTACATCTTCATAGCGGCTGTGATTACGGATCTGACTATCGTTATAAACCTGCAAGATCGCCAGGTAATAGCGCTGATCAAGTTCAGATTGTAAACGCGGCAACACCTTGCGTTGCATCACGCCATACAACTGTTTGCGCCAGTAAGCGCGAATCCAGCACTGTGCTTCATACCATGGTGAGAAAGACTTGTGATGACGGTACTTGTAGAACTCATGTCGGTGACGCCACCCTACGAGGTAGTACCAAGTCGCATGGCCAATACGCTTTGCAGCAGAAGGTTTCAGATGTTCGACATGACTCGCAGGCATTTCAGGCAACTGACGATAAAACTCCGGATCGCGTGGCAGTGAAGAGTGTGCGTTGACCCCGCCCTCTTCCACCGTAATAAAGTGCGGACGCAAATAGCCTTCTTCAAATGCCAGAAAACGAATGCCTTTTGCTTTTGCCCAGCGACTCGCCGCCAGATGCAAAGGACGGCAATCCCCGAAACACAGAATGGTATCGAAGTCATAATTTGCATGGGTGTCACGCAGCCAACGAGGAAACTCTTTCGGCGTTTCCTGATACGTCAGATATTCACGATGGCGACAGTAAAACCGATCGCCACCGTTGAATACGACATTCACGGCTTCACGTCCCAATGATTCCAGCCATACAGCCACATCATTGAAGAACGGTCCCATCGGCCCCTGTAATAGCAGGTATTTTTTCCCAGACAGCAAAACGGTCAATGCATTACTGTGCATATTCAACCTTCATGGTTATTCATTATTGTCCGTAACCGGCTGTGCTCAGCCGAATTTGACCTTAATAAACATCACTAACTTGCGGTAATGACGGATAATCCGCCCCGCTTTCTTTTTTGTAATAAACATCTGTCGCCGCGGAGTCTGGATCAGATACTCAGCCGCTTCTTCAGCCGCTATCGGTTCCAGCCGCAGAGGATTGATGTAACTTGGATAAACAATCAAAGCCTGATAAATCAGGTCTAATAACGAGAGTGAGCGGTCACGACGCTTGCAGCGATGTTCATCGGTGGTCACTCCCCAACCCGCATAGAAAGGCAGGCCGTAACAAAAGACTTTCTTGCCGTGCAGTAAGGCTTCAAAACCTGAGAGCGAAGTCAGTGTGTGTAGCTCATCGGACACCTGGATACACTGGATAATGTCTGCATCCAGCGCCTGATAATCCGCTAACTGCTGCACCTGCTCTGCCGGAATATCCCCTTTGCGATTCCCCACCAGCACATCTGGATGTGGCTTATAAATCACAAATGCATTTGGGTTACGCTCACGCACGGTACGCAGCAATCCCAGGTTGGTATTTATGGAGACGGTGCCAGTAAGAATCGAAGCGTCATCTTCAACCTGGCCCGGCACCAAAATCACTGTTTTACCCTGTGCTGCGCGGGGTAGTTTGAAATCTGCGCCAAGGTTATATTTGCTGAGTTTGCTCTCAACCAGACGCTGCTGAAGTTTTTCAGCCCGCAACTGCTGCGCCAGCGTCAGTTGGCTATGATTTAGCAACACTTCGAGATCGCTTGGGCGTGTCGCATCGTAATAGATACCACGCTTATCCAGCACCAGCGAAAGCGGCGGTAATAGGTCAGATCCCAAACCAGAGGACCGCAAGAAGCCATCTTCCATCCGCCATACTGGCAGCAGACGTTGATTCGCTACATCACGCCAGCGTTGTTCGCCCTTGACACCCCACACCACACACGCGGTAGCTTCAGAACTGCGGCGTGAAAAGCGCACTCTGTTTGCCGTGGTGCGCAAGAAGGGTTTGAGGATGGTGGATTTCCACAATGTTAAACCTGGTGCCCACAAGTAACCGCTTCGCTGCTGCTGGTGCCGACGCTGCAACTGCATCCAGCGCAACACGGTGAACAGATCGGTAGCCGCGCCAGATTGTGGATCGATATAGCGGCAATAACGCAGGTAGGCCGCAGCGAACAGTTCAACTAGTGACGCCGAACCACGACGCTCAGCAAGCTGCACGGATTGAGGATGGCGATCGTCAGTCAGCCCCCAACCGGCATACCAAGGCTGACCAAAACAGGTGACGGGTTTACCCGCGATAAGCGCCTCAAAACCGTATTGCGACGTTATCACATAGACGCGTGAAACGTGGCGTAACAGTGATTGAGGGCTGACATTATCGGCCATCAGATGTACACGATGCGCCGATTGCAATGAAGCGAAATAACCCGCTTTCTTGCCTTGCAGGACATCAGGGTGAACCTTGACCCAGATTATTGCTTGAGGGTTTTCTTTAATGGCGGCATCTAACATCGCGGCGAAATCATCGGCACCCGCATTGCCGTATGTCACCGACATATCATTGAAGGTCTGGTCAACCACCAGCACCAGTTCGGGGTTCAGTGCTTCGCCCGCCACAAACGACGGCGCCTGGTTATATTTCGACAGGTCTTCAGTGACGATGGTTTGCATCGCCTCACGCGCCTGCTGAGCTAAAGCGGCATTGCCAGCTTTATCCTGAATTAGCTGCTCCAGCGTACTTGGCTGGTTGGCATCGTAGTAAATGCCGATGTCGTCAATCACGATAGAGAGTGGTGGCGCACCGTTAACACCGAGATCCAATGAGCGAATAAACCCATCTTCCAGACGAATAACAGGTTTACCCGCGGCCTGAGACAGCGCTATCGGTTTGGCAGCGCTCGGTCGATGGCCCCACACTGCAACAGCATCTATCTCTTGCGGAATCGGGCGCAGTGCAGAAAGCTTCTGGCACGGTTGTGCCAGAAAGTTTTCCAGATGCGGAATGCGCCAAATACCCGAAGAGAAGATACCGATCATGTGGTTTCTGTTAGCTCCTGTGCCATCAGCTCACGCACTTTTTCCAGGCAAGCTGGCGTATCAACACCCGGTCCGGTAGCGGCCACTTCAAATGCACGAATCGCAATCCCTGCATTCATTAAACGCAGCTGTTCCAGCGATTCAGCCTGTTCAGGCATCGCTTCCGGCAGTTGGCTGTAGTTCTGCAACACATCACGGCGATAAGCATAAATGCCGACGTGCTTCAGGTAGCGTGCTTTATCGGCATTACGCGGATAAGGAATCGGTGAGCGGCTGAAGTAAAGTGCATCACGGCGCGTGTTCACCACGACTTTTACCGTACTGGCTTCCAGCGCTTCTTCCGCAGTTATTGCATGGCACAGCGTTGCCACAGGCAGCTCGGCATCATCACACATTCCTTGCACCAGATGCGCCACATCCTGCGAGCGAATCATCGGTTCATCACCCTGCAGATTAATGTAGATATCCGCTGAAACCTTCTGCATCACTTCGACTAAACGGTCAGTGCCCGATTCATGATCGCTGCGCGTCATGATTGCTTTCCCGCCGAAGCTTTCGACTGCCCGCATGACGCGCTCGTCGTCGGTCGCGACCCACACTTCCGCCACACCCGCCACTTGCAGCGCACGTTCATAGACGTGCTGGATCATTGGCTTGCCAACGATATCCAGTAACGGCTTACCAGGCAGACGCGAGGAGCCAAAACGGGCGGGGATAACAATCACTGCTTTGTTCATATCCATTCCTTAGATCGACAGAATCACTTTCGCACCCACCGCCAACTGGTAGAGGATGGTGGAAATACCGCGCGTCACTTCGATGTTCTTCGATTCGTACTTCGGCAGTACCATCAGCTCATCGCCTGGGTTGAGGGTATCGACATCCTCACCGTTCTCAGCAGCACCGTTCTGACGAATCACCACAATTTTGGAGTTACCCGATTTCTGCGTCAGACCGCCGCACTTCTCGATGTAATCTTTCGGGCTCATACCTTTTTCCCAGCTGACCGCATTCGGGAACAGCACTTCGCCATGCACCATCACCAGCGAGGTTTTCTGCGGAATATTAATGACGTCGCCATCTTCCAGCAGGATTGAATCGAGGTTCTGCTCGTTGAGGATCACCTCGCCCTTCGGTACCACGGTGCGTGCCTTCGCCACAAAGCGGCTGATCAGCTGCGCTTCCTGCATACGCAGGCTGGCTTCTTCTTTGGTAGAAGACTGAGCAGAGAGCGAGGCTTCTTCCAGTTTCTGCAGTGACAGATCCAGCATCTCTTTCTGACGCTGTGCCACTGAAGGGCGATAAAGTTGGATCGCACTCATCTCAGACATGCTGTTGGTACGAATCTTCGCCAGCACCGCACGCATGCTTGAACCATACGGCAGTACCATTGCGTGTTCGCCGGAGTGTGCCCCTTCTACGCGTACCTGGATGGTGCCCGCATAGCGATCGGTGCTGACAATCAGCGTATCGCCATCCTGCAACATACGGCCCGGCGCAGAGCTGATTGGGTAATACTCGCTGCGCTTCTGCAAGCCCTGCTGGCGAATGATAGTGATGTTAGTGGCACCCGGTTTGGCACGTGCCCAGCTCAAGGCTTCAGTCACCGGAATGCTGCTGTCACGGAATTCAAAGTCATAGCTGTTGAACACGTCCCCCTGAACGCTAAAAGTGTGCTGGCGCGGCCCGACTACGATGGTGTCGCCGTCGGCGAACTGTGAAAGACCCAGCTTACCGTTGAGCAGGAAGTCATACAGGTTGATGCTGGAGCGGACGCGGTTGCCACGCTTCACCACGATATCCACGTAGCTGCCGCGATCCGGATCAACGCCACCCGCTTTGATCAGGTAGTTGAGCAGTGAATCTGAGGTCACACCGCCATATAAGCCTGGGCTGCGCACAAACCCGGTGACGTAGACCTTGACCGGCTGCGCTTGCAGTAGTGAGGCATACACACTGACGTTAGCCTGATACACCTGCTTTACCTTGGTGGTAATCAGCGCATTAAGCTGGCTGTTGCTGACACCTGCCACCTGCACCGGACCAACATTGGGCAGGAAGATATTGCCTTTCGGATCAACCTGTAACGCACCATCGAAAGTGAAAGCCCCCCACAAACGCACCTGAATGCTGTCACCAGGATTAAGCACGTAGCCAGGGTTGAAGCCGACGGTGGCGCCGCTATCGGCACTGGTGCCGTTAAACAGCTGCGCGCCGAACATGCGGCTCATCGCAACGGGTGCCGCCGGTGGTGGCGTGTTATCAAAACCGCTGTTGTTTTGCGTCTGGTTTTGTTGGCCTGTCAGGAACGTTGGCAATGGAGCCGCGCCCGTCAGATTGGGATCGGCATTAATATCCAGCGCAGCGTTAGCAGAGGCTGCCTGCCACGCAGCAATCAGTAAAAGTGACTTTAATAATTTCATGACAAACTCAATTAATCCCGGTGATCTTCAATAACAGCCAACAGCAGTTTCAGCGTGCCGAACAGTAAGCAGCACACCAGCAACCAGCAGGCGATCAAATACGGTGTATTAGGGAAAGTGGATTCCTGCGGTTGCTGCGGTGAGCTGATCACCGACAATACTTTCAGCTTGCGCGCCGCTTCCACACGGGTTTTTTCAATCGAAGTCAGTGCCAGCTTGTACAGCTCGGTATCAAACTCGACTTTCGATTTAATCTCTTCGAAATCCACCGCCATACGGTTCAACTTGTGGCCTTGCGGTGCGGTGACTTTGCCCTTCTCATCGTCAATCTGGGCTTGCAGGGATTTAATGGCGTTTTGCGCACTCACTACTTGCGGCGCGTCATCACGCAGATAGGTCAGCAGGTTACGCAGGTCCGCTTCCATCTGAATTTTTTGCCCCACCAGGGTGTTAATCAGGGTCGTGGCGGCCAGTGCCTGTGCTTCTGGGTCCAGCATGTTGTTGCTGTTCTGATAGGCAAGCAGGTCAGCCTTGCTGGCATTCAGTCGAGTACGCGCTTTCTGCATCTCTTCTTCAGCAAACGACAACTGATCACGGGCAATGCGGTGCGAGAGTTCGTTAATAAAGCGCTCGGACTCTTTGAGTACCGCATGGTTAAACTTCAGCGCGAATTCCGGGCTAAAGCCTTGAGTCTGTATATCCAGCAGGCCGGTCTTATCGTCGTAAGACACAGTGATACGGTCACGGTAGTACTGCAGGAAACGTTCAGCGGTTTCCTCTTTGCCAAGATGATTGAGAAAATCCAGACCGCTGTGGCTAAAGGCTTCATGGAAATCAAGCTGCTTATCCAGCGCCGCCAGCATGTCCGGCGAGTTGATGTACTCTTTCAAATAGAGTGCATCTTCAGCCGAACTGGGGTTGGACGCGCCCAACAACAAGCCAAAGTTCAGGCTGCTGCTGGTGAGATCATCCGAACGTTTGATCGCGACTTTGGACTCGCTCATAAAGCGCGGTTGGCTGAAGATCACGAGGTAGATCAGCAACAGCGCCATCGGCAGCAAAATGATAATTTTCGCCAGGTGTTTCTGGATTTCCGCCAGCGAAACAGCAGAAAAACGCGTACGCATCGTGGATGCGGCGGACTTCACTTTCATCAACATGGAACTATCATCAAATTTTTTATTTGGGTGCTCAGGCACATATTGAGGTACGACTTGCGGCTCGCCGCGCGACACACCCAGTGATATTCGGTTAGTCGAAAATTCGCACTAGCCCGGTAATTTTATTTGTTTTATCAGTCACTAAAAGCGAAGAAACACGATGCTTTTGCATCTTTTCTTCAGCTTCGAAAATCATGGTTTCTTCTGGCAAAGTCAGCGGCTCACGCGTCATCATTTGTTCGGCAGTGGCTGTGCCTAACTCATCCTCTTTTTCCATAAAACGGCGTAAATCACCATCCGTAATAATGCCTGCCAGATTTCCCGCTGCATCTTCCACCACCACCATGCCCTGGCAGCCACTGGTGATGCGCTGAATGACAATTTTGAATGGAGCATCCGTTTTCACTGTTGGTACATCGCGTTGCATCACATCCACTACGCGCGTCAAAAGACGGCGTCCCAGCGAACCGCCGGGGTGATAGCGAGCGAAGTCATCAGGCATGAATTTACGTTGGTGAATCATGGCAATCGCCAGCGCATCACCAATCGCCATTGTTAAGGTCGTTGAGGTTGTTGGTGCGAGATTGTTCGGGCAGCTTTCACTCGTCATGTTGAGTTCCAGCACCGCATCCGCATTTTTAGCCAGCGTGGAGTCACCTTTATTGGTAATCGCCACAATGCGGTTGCCAAAATTCTTGAGCGAAGGTACCAGCTTGAGGATTTCGTCGGTTTCGCCACTGGCAGAGATCAGGATGAGTAGGTCATAAGGGGTGATCATGCCGAGGTCGCCATGGAAGGCTTCAGCAGGATGAATAAAGAAGCTGGGTGTGCCTGTTGAAGCCAGGGTGGCAGACATTTTGCGTCCAACATGGCCCGATTTGCCCATCCCGGACAGGATCACATGACCTTTGCAGTTCATGATCAGGTGCAGAGCATTCTGGTATTGCTGGCTATCCAACTGCTGCGCAAGATTTTGCAGCGCGGTGCCTTGTTCCGCCAGGGTTTGACGTACGGATTCAATTAACTCCGGCTCAATAACGCCGCGTTGTTGCTCCTGAATTACCACCTGGGTCATGTCAGTTCCTTTGCATGGGTGTTGTAGCAAATGCTATCGCCACACTTTTAAATCACTAAAAGCATCACGACGAGTTGTATTAACGTTTCTTTTCTATCGCAATCAGTAACCAGACGGTTTTATCACGCTGCGTAACAAGCCAAGGCGTGAGCAAAAGCGTCCGCTAAGGGGTAGTGAAGTCTGCTCTTTTTATTATTTGGCACTACGGCGCTCACGGAAAAATCTGGAGTGAGCAAGGGATAGAAATTCGACACCCTATGTAACATACAGTAATAGGCGGCACAAGAATTTTAAGCATATTCTTATTGAATCCTTAGTATGCGAGTGGTTAATTTTCAATCTAACATCAGTTAAAAATGATGTTACTTGCTAATTTAAATAAATTAAATCGTACAAATAAGCCAAACCCACAGCACTTCTCTCTTAAACGCTCTAAAATTTTCAAAAGATTTCAAAAAGCTTCCAATAAATGAAATCCTGCCTGCCACGACCTTAGAATACGTGTAGAGATGTTTAAAATTTACCCAAAAAGTTCGAAGAATAAGCTCATCTCATTCCGTAACCCATGACACCCATTAAACAGTCAATAACGCGCCTTATCTGTACTTGTGCATCGTCCTTACTTTCTGATGCAAACATAAAAACAACTTATATCTCATAATCTTTAAGCATAAAAAAAGCCGCTGTTTCCATCACAAACAGCGGCTTAATCATGTGCGACTCACTGCAATTACCGCTCGCGCATCGCTTCTTTGGCTTTGTTAAACGGTTTCACCAGGTAATCCATAATGGTCTTCTCACCGGTTTTGATATCCACCGTAGAAACCATCCCCGGACTGATCGCGAAGCGTTTACCGGCTTTGTTCTGCACGTAGTCGTTATCAGTGCGGATATATACACGGTAGTAGTAGATTTCCGGTTTAACCTCGTCCTGAATGGTATCTGGTGAAATGCTCTCCACCACGCCGTTCAATCCTCCGTAAATGGCATAGTCATACGCCGAGATCTTCACCACGGCGCGCTGGCCAGGATGGATAAAGGCGATATCGCGTGGTGACAGACGCGCCTCAATCAGCAGGCGGTCATTCAACGGCACGATATTCATCAACTCACCGTTTGGCGGGATCACCCCACCCACAGTCGAAACCTTGATGTTTTTCACAATGCCATTCATCGGCGCGCGAATCGTTGAGCGCGTTACTGTGTCCTCACGCCCTCTGATGGTCTGCGCCAGGCTGTCCGCTTCAGCGCTGGCTTTGGCTAACTCCTCACGCGCCTGCACATAGTATTGCGAGCGCATGTCAGTCAGCTTCAGCTCCAGATCCGACTTATCACGTTGCAAGCGCAGCACCTCGACACTACTGGCTGCACCGGTTTTCGCCAGTCGCTGGGTGATGGCCAGTTCTTTATTGGCCAAGGCCAGCGATTGATTAAACTGCGCCGTGGCATCGGTGAGTTGGGCGCGGCGGGTTTTATACAAGCGGGTTTCCGAGGCGATCAGATCCGGGAACTTGTTCAGCTCGGCGGGGAAGACTAGTTTCTGATCGTTCACCTCAGCATTCAGGCGCGCAGCGGCCGCCAGTGCCGCACGATAGCGCGCAGCACTTTCACCCACGTTGGATTCTGAACGGGTGGCATCAAGCCGGGCCACAACTTGCCCCGCTTTCACCTTATCGCCCTCATGCACATACAGTTCGGTCAGGATGCCGCCTTCCAACGATTGCAGCACCTGGTCACGCGAGCTGGGGATCACTTTGCCGGTGCCGGTCGAGACTTCATCCAGCACGCCAAACCACGCCCACACCAGTGACACCAGGATCAATGCGGCGCTAATCGTGATCAGTCGCACCGCGCCGGTGTAGTGGGTTTCTGATTTCAGTTCTCCCAACAGATCGTCAGAAGAGTCGACTTCCGCCGCCGTCACCAGCCGCAGTTTACCGGGAAGTTGCTTCATCATGGGCGCACCTCCGGTGAATTACCGCCCGCACGCGGTGGCGGCAGCGCATTCTCTTTCGGGCTGTCCATCACCAGTTGCCCATCTTTCAGCACCAGCACACGATCCACCAGCGCGAGAATCGCCGCACGGTGCGTTGCCACTATCAGAGTGCGACCATTCAGCCACGCACCGAGACGCTCGATAAACTCTTTCTCGGTATGATCGTCCAGCGCTGCAGTGGGCTCATCCAACAGGATGATATTGGGGTCACGCAGCAGCATGCGCGCCAGCAGCAGCGACTGACGCTGACCGCCTGATAATCCTACGCCGCCTTCCATCACCGGATGATCCAACCCGAGCGGCAGACGGCGGATAAAATCAGCCCCGCCACTCACCGTCAGTGCACCGAAAATGGCATCGTCAGTGGCATGCGCCGCGCCCATGGTCAGGTTTTCACGCAGCGTGCCGTGGAACAGACGCGCATTTTGCGTCATCAGGCCCACGTTACGCCGCACATCCGCCACATCAATATGTGGCAGGCTCAGGTTATCCAGGCGCAGTTCGCCCGCCACTAAATCCATACCGCCAATCATGGCTTGCAGCAGGGTCGATTTACCGGAACCGTTACGCCCCAATACCGCAATGCGTTCACCCGGTTTTATCGTCAGGCTTTTAATACGCAGAGCTACCGTGAGGGAATCGGTGTAGTAACGGAACATCGCATCGTTGAACTGGTAGTGACCAAACAGCACCGGGCAGTGAATGCGCGTTTCATCTTTACTGTTTTCCACCGGCAAGTTCATCAGCGCATCCAGGCTGCCTTTTGCAGCTTTCACCTGTTGCCAGCGTGCCAGCACGCCGCACAGCGTGGCCATTGGCGCAATCATACGAGAAGAGAGTAGTGAAGCCGCGACGATGGCACCGGTGGTGATATCCCCGTTTATCACCATCGGCGCGCCAACAACGATCACGCTGGCGTATACCAGCCCCTGTACCGTAACGCCCCAGCTGATCAGAGAGTGCATCACTTTGCGCATCTCAACGCCGGACTGCGCGGTAATGCGAATGTAGCTGTTCCACTGTTGCAGAAAACGGTCTTCCGCCTGCATCAGCTTGATATCCTCCAGCCCCTGCACGCTCTCCACCAGTACCGCATTACGCAGCGTCGATTCTTTGAGGTTCTGCTGTGCCAGCTTCGCCAGTTTCTTCTGGCTGAAAATACCGGGCAGTATCATCAGGATCACTGAAATGGGCGCAATCCATGCCAGCTGTGGCGCGATAATCGCCATCACCAACATAAACAGCAGGAAGAACGGCATATCGACAATCGCGGAAACGGTGGTGGAGGTCACCATCTCACGGATTGATTCCAGCTCACGCAGCTGCGAGATGAACGTTCCGGTGGAGCGAGGCACCGCGCTGTTACGCAAGCGCAACGCATGGCCAAACACGCGGTCTGAAACGCGCATATCGGCACGTTTACCCAGCAGGTCGGTAACGTGATCGCGCCCGACGCGCAAAACGTAGGTAAACACCACCGAGATAATCACGCCAATATAGAGCACATACAGCGTGGGATAGGATTGCGCGGGAATAACACGGTCATACACCTGCATCGAGAAGATAATGCCGACCAGCGCCATCAGGTTAATTAAAAACGACCCGAGCATGACGTGCGCATAAGGACGCATGTCGTGCAGCACCAACCGCCGCAGCCAGTCGGGTTTTACCGTGGCTAAGTAACGATCGACGCGGCTGTCTTTTGCTGCGGTGACCGGACGCAGCGCCGCCGCAAAGCGAATCTCCGGTAACAATGTTTCGAGCGCGACCGGGGCCGGTTGTTCGTCACCCGCGAAGTGGACACGCACTTCGTCTTCACCATCGAAACTGGTGATGACCCCAACCTGACCATCCGTTAACTCTATCGCCAGCGGCAGACGCCAACTGGTGATCTCCCATTTGTTCTCTTCATAGAGTTGCAGCGATAAACCGGCCTGACGCGCCAGATGCCGCAACGCTTTGTCACGCGTCTGTTTACCCTGCCACTCAGCAGCGGCCATGATCATGCCCGGTGAACAAGGCAAGCGGTAATGGGTGGCAATCAAGATGATCGCCGTTGCCCATCCATTTAACGGTACGTCCCCTCCGGTTGCATTACTGCTGTCTCCGTTGGGTGCGTCGGGAATTTGCAATTGTGTCATGGCTGGATCTCCACATTCTGGATCCGCTGATTATTCAACGCGAAGGCCGAGCGGATATGCCCGGTGCTGTATAAGCAGTCGAGTTGCAACGATCGTAACTGGCTGATGGTTTGCTGTAGAGTGAAGCGCGTCTGGAACACTTCCTGCTCGGCGTTGAGCACGTCCAGCAGCGGACGCGTGCCGAGTTGCAGATACTGGTCCTGATACAGTTGCTGAGTTTTCTCACCCAACGTCTGTTGCCGCCCCATGATTGCAAGGCTCTGCGACAGACTCAGCGCGGCACTTTGTGATTCACTCAGCTGCTGGCGCGCTTTTAAGCGGGCCGAGTTAACGGCTGCATTTGCCGCCTGCAAGGCGTTGGCAGCGGCGTCACGCGCAGCGGTGATCCCCCCGCCCTGATAAATCGGCATCTCGACTTTTACAAATGCCTGATATTGGGTGCGGTCAAGGGTTTCACTGCCAGAGTAGTGATTGTTGAGATAGTGCGTGACTTGCGGTTCCAGTGAGATGGTCGGCATATTCTGCGCATTGGCGTTATCCAGCTTGGCTTGCGCCTGGTTGGCCTGCGCCCACGCGGATAACACGGTAGGGTTAAGTTTGTCATCGGCTTTGCCCACCGCGCAGGCGCGCGTGAGGTTGACCGGGAAATCATCATTCACTTTTTTGACCAGCGGCCAGCCAAGATAGGTCGCCAGCGTGGCACGCCAGCGATCAAGGTTGGCTTGATACTGGATCAGCGTAGTGCGGGCCCCTTCGATACGCGCATCGGTTTGCGTGGCATCAGAGAGTGAGGCAGCGCCTTCATCGTTACGCTGACGCGCCAGATCGCCGATCTTAGTTAGCGCATCCAATTGCTGTTGAGCAATCTTGACCAACTGCTGATACCCCTGCACTTCCACCAGCGCAGAGGCAGTGTCATGCGCCACCGTATCAATACTGACCAGCACGTTGGCTTGTTCCATCGCGACACCCGCTTCAGCGGAACGCACCGAACTGCTGACTTTGCCGAAGTCGTACAGCATCTGCGACACCGACAAGACAAATGATGGGCTGAAGCCCTTTTCGGTATAGGCGTTGGTGTAGCCGTTGTTCATCCCACCGCTAATCTGCGGATAGTATTTGGCTTTAGCCACATCCACCTGGTTAGCCTGTTCCAGCATTTTTCCGATTGCTTCTGCAATATCGGGGTGCCATTGAATGGCACGCTGAACGGCCTGGTTAATGGTGAGAGAGTCCGGGACGTGGGCCAACGCGGGTTCAGCCACTTCGCCGGTTAATGAGGGCAAGTCCTGCTGCTGTTGCGCCAGGCCTGCTGAAGTTATCGTACCTGCTGCAGTGAGTGCGTAACTGGCAGCCATAAGTTGTGAACAATGAAATAAAGCGATGCCAGCACAGAAGACGCTGAGCTTAGAATAACGGCGCGTGGTAGTGCCTGATTGCATCAAATCCATCGATAATCCACCAGTCAAAAAAGAGAAAGGGGCGCATCCCTGCGCCCATACTGCTTCCCTGCTTCCTGTCACCGGTCTTATTAAACCGTGGTGTTTTGGTGCGGTTGTTGCAGCAGCTCCTCCAGTGAAACGTTCACGCCTTCCAGCGTAACCAGTTGAGTGCTGCTGTACGCCGTACCTGTCCCATCACGGTCAATCGAGAGCACGGTATTGCCATCTGAAGTATGATCCACTTTCACGAAATCATTAATATTACTTGTGGAATCATTCCAACCAATTAGCAAGTTACTGACGTCAATTTTGTCGCCTTGCGCAACATTAAAGTCGGTCCAGGTATCGTGGCCGTTACCGCCAGTGGAGTCTGCGCTTGCCAACAGGTGATACACCAGGGTGTCTGCGCCGGCACCGGTAGTGATGGTGTCGTTATAGGCACCGCCGGTAATGGTGTCAGCCCCCGCCGTACCAGTGATGGTCGGATGCAGGTCAATGGTGAACGAGTGCGTGGTAATGGTGCCATCTGTCGCTGCCAGCGTGTAACTGAACACCTCTTTATGCAGCAGACTTTGTCCATCAACCCCTGCATTCAACGTATAGGTGTAGCTACCGTTGGCTGCAATACTCAGCACACCATAGTCACCCGCAATCGACGTGGTACCCACACTGTGAACCGTTGTGACATCACCGTGTTCATTAGTGATGCTCAAGGTTCCGGTATGCGTCGTCGAGTCACCGTAGATGCTGCCGCTGGCATCGTGCTCGCTGGTCGAGGTGGTCTCCGCCAGTAGACTATTGGCTGCCAGCAAGCTCGTTGCCGCTCCGTTATGCAAGGTAACCGTCAATGTCGCAGAAGTGACTGCACCACTGGCATCCCTCACCGAGTAGGTGAAGGTGTCTGCTGTTGGCAAGGTATCGATATTCAGCCCTGCTTTCAGCGCATAGGTGTAGTTACCGTGCGAATCGATGGTCAAGGTGCCGTAGGTGGTATTGATCACCGTGTTAGCCGTCGTGCTGACTGCGCTACCCGAAACCGTTGTCACCAGCGTGCCGGACGGAACAGTGCCCGCCACTGAACTGGTGTCATTGGTCAGCAGGTTGCCCGTGACCGTTGCCGCCACTGTCACCGCCATCGTGGTGTAATCCGACACCGTACTGATGGTGGTGGTTGGCAACAGACTCACGCTGACGTTAGAACCAATCACCACCGCATAGGTACCGGTGCCCAGATTGGTATAGGTCACGTTGGCACCGGTTTGCGTACCGAGCGAAATCAGGCCAGTAGACAGATAGCTACCACGGGTGTTGATCAGCAACCAAGTGCCATTGGTTTGTTGCTCATACAGGTAGAGTGAGTAAGTGGAGATCAGACTGATACCGCTGACAGAACCATTGAGTGTGATGGTACGTGTATCGTCAGTACCTACGCTGAACACATAGGCGTTACCATTCGACAACACGCTGGCATTCACAATCGATCCCAACCCAACGTTAGCCAGAGCAGTGTGTGAAACACTGGTGGTTCCGTTATTTATCGTGGCATTGGTGGTGCTGTAATCCACTTCGTTGGTATCGTTGGTTGCCACAATACGGATGGCCCCGGTCAACGATGCAGAAGGTGACACGTTACCTGCGCGGTCAGTCTGGATAACCGACAGCGAGGCTCCGGTAGTTTGCGCCGTGCTCAAGGTCACCGACCAGGTACCCGCCGCTCCTACTGTCGCCGTACCCAGCGAGTTACCACTGGCATCACGGACCGTGACGGTATCCCCCACTTCACCGCTACCCGTGACGGTAGTGCCCGCGGCGTTAATCGCCAGATTAGTCACCGCAACCGGTGCTACCGTATCGACGTTCACGGTGGCCGTCGTGTTACCGGTACTGACGTTACCTGCCGCATCCGTGACGGTGGTGCTCAATGGATGCGCACCGTTCGCCAGAACAGCGGTGGTGTACGTCCAGGTGCCTCCACTGCCCACGGTCACTGAACCCAAAATGGTGGCACCGTCGTAGATGGTGACAATCGCGCCCACCTCCGCTGTACCACTCAAGGTTGGCGTGGTGTCTTTGGTATACGCGCCATTCGCCAGCGTCACTGGCGTGGTGCCGGTGTCGTCAGTGATGGTCAGCGTCGTTGCCGTAGGTGCCACAGTATCAATGGTCAGCGTGGTTGAAGCCGTCGGGCTGACGTTGCCCGCCGCATCGGTTTGCGTCACGTTGATGGTGTGAGTACCGTTGCTCAGCGTAGTAGAGATCAAGCTCCAGGTGCCATTGCTGCCCACGGTGGTGCTGCCGAGCAGCGCACTACCGTCGTAGACTCTGACAATTGCGCCGACCTCACCATTACCACTCAACAATGGCGTATTATCGTTGGTTATCCCGTTATTAGGGATAGTCACCGCCGTACTGCCGTTGTTGTTCGCCGCCACCAGGCTCGTCACGGCTACTGGAGCCACCGTATCGATGATCACCGTGGCAGACGTCGTGCCGCTGAGGTTACCCGCAGTATCCGTTACTGTGACGCTGATAGGATGTGAGCCTTGGCTGAGGACCGCTGTCGTAAAGGTCCATGCTCCGTTGCTACCCGCCGTCACGGTTCCCAGCAAGAGGCTGCCATCATAAATGGAGACCTTGCTGCCAGCTTCCGCGGTTCCGCTCAGTGTTGGGGTGCTGTCATTGGTTGAGCCACCGCTTGGCACTGTGGTGTTGGTGACATCATTGGTGATCACCAGCGTTGAGGCGGTCGGTGCCGTAGTATCAACCGTAATCGACACAGTAGCCGATGCCGTGCTGGTATTACCCGCAGCATCTTTCACTGTCACGCTTAACGGATGAGTACCCTGACTTAACGCCGCCGTGGTGAAGGTCCAGGCCCCGGTGTTACTCGCCGTGACAGAGCCGAGCACCGTGGTGCCATCATAGATGGTAACAATGGCATTCGCCTCAGCTGTGCCGCTCAAGGTTGGGGTGGTGTCATCGGTTACCGCACCGTTCGCCAGAGGCCCCTGAACCGATCCCACATCATCGGTGATCACCAGATTGGTCACCGGTGCCGGCGCCACAGTATCAATGGTCAAGGTGGTGGAGACCGTTGGGCTGACATTGCCTGCCGCATCCGTTGCGGTGATGTTCAGCGTATGCGCGCCATCCGCCAGAGTGGTGGAGATAAAGCTCCATGTCCCGTTACTGCCTACCGTAGTGGTACCCAACAGCGTGGTGCCATCGTACACACTGATTTTCGCGCCAATCTCGCCTGAGCCAGTCAGCAATGGCGTGCTGTCATTGGTGGATCCATTATTAGGAATGGTCACCGCCGTGCTGCCATTGTTGTTCGCCGCCACCAGGTTGGTGACTGCTGCTGGCGACACAGTATCGATGGTCACCGTAGCGGAGGTGCTGCCGCTGACGTTACCCGCTGCATCGGTCACAGTGACACTGATTGGATGCGAGCCTTGCGTCAGCACACCGGTGGTGAAGGTCCATGCGCCGTTGCTGCCAGCGGTGGCCGTACCCAGCAAAGTACTGCCGTCGTAGATCGACACTTTGCTGTTGGCTTCTGCTGTACCACTCAAGGTTGGCGTACTGTCGTTGGTGGAACCACCGCTCGGCACCGTCGTATTGGTGACGTCATTGGTTATCACCAGCGTAGAGGCAGTCGGCGCTACGGTATCAACAATAATCGATACCGTCGCTGACGCGCTGCTCACGTTGCCAGCCGCATCTTTCACCGTGACACTCAACGGATGGGTGCCATTGCTGAGGCTGGTCGTCGTGTAGGTCCATGCACCTGTACCGCTCGCGGTGACAGAACCCAATACCGTTGTACCATCATAAATGGTGACGATGGCGTTCGCTTCCGCTGTACCGCTTAGCGTTGGCGTGCGGTCATCGGTGTAAGAACCATTGCTCAAGGTGCCCTGAATCGTACCCACATCATCAGTGATCACCAGGTTGGTCACCGGAGCCGGGGCGGCCGTATCAATAGTGAAGGTGATGGAAGCATTCGGACTGACGTTGCCCGCTGCATCTGTCGCCGTCACATTGAAGGTATGGCTGCCATCCGCCACCGTTGGCGAGGTGAAGCTCCATGCGCCATTGCTACCGGCAGTCACAGAACCCAGCAGCGAGGTGCCATCGTAAACTTTCACGATGCTGCCTGCTTCCGCCGTACCCGTCAGCTGAGGTGTGTTGTCGTTGGTACTGCTGTTCGCCGCAATCGCCACCGGGGTACTGCCGTTGTTGTTGGCAGCCGCCAGTCCGGTAACCGCGACAGGAGCGACCGTATCAATGGTCACGGTTGCGGACGTTGTACCGCTGACATTACCTGCCGTATCCGTGACGGTAACATTGATCGGATGCGATCCCTGGCCCAGCGTAGCCGTGGTGAAGGTCCAGGCCCCATTGCTGCCTGCCGTGGCCGTGCCCAACAGCGTGGTGCCATCATAAATCGACACTTTACTGCCTGCCTCAGCCACACCGCTCAACGTTGGCGTGCTGTCGTTAGTTGTCCCTCCGCTTGGTACCGTGGTGTTTGTCACGTCATTGGTGATCACCAGCGTAGAAGCGTTTGGTGCAACCGTATCCACCGTAATGGAAACCGTCGCTGAGGCGGTGCTGACGTTACCAGCAGCATCTTTAACGGTCACACTCAACGGATGTGTACCGTTACTCAGTGCCGCAGTCGTGAAGCTCCACGCCCCAGTTCCACTCGCAGTGGTTGAACCCAACACTGTTGTACCATCGTAAATCGTGACAATTGCGTTCGCTTCCGCCGTACCGCTCAGAGTAGGTGTGTTGTCATCCGTCACCGCACCGTTAGCCAATGCCCCTTGCGTGCTACCAAAATCATCAGTCACGACAAGGTTAGCTACTGGTGCTGGTGCTGCGGTATCCACCGTCAGTGTGATGGAAGCCGTTGGGCTCACGTTACCTGCAGCATCACGTGCCGTGACGTTGAAGGTGTGCGCGCCATCTGCCAGCGTTGGGGTGGTGAAACTCCAGCTGCCGTTGCTGCCTGCCGTCACCGAACCAATGATATTAGTGGCACCATCGCGGATAATCACTGTACTGCCCGCTTCCGCCGTGCCGCTCAACGCAGGCGTATTGTCATTGGTGCTGCCGTTATTGGCGATCGCCACTGGCGTGCTGCCGTTGTTATTGGCTGCCGCCAGGCCAGTTACCGCAACAGGCGCCGTGGTATCCACGATGACTGTGGCCGTGGTGGTACCACTGACATTACCCGCCGCATCGGTGACCGTCACGCTTAATGGGTGTGAACCCTCCGTCAAGGTACTGGTGGTATAGGTCCATGCCCCATTGCTGCCTGCCGTGACTGAACCCAGTACAGTGGTGCCGTCACGAATGATCACAATACCGTTGGCTTCAGCCGTGCCGCTAAGCGTAGGCGTATTGTCATTGGTAGAGCCACCATTTGGCACCGTGGTACTGGTGTTGTCGTTAGTGACGACCAGCGTCGACGTTGTAGGCGCAACCGTATCGACTACGACAGTGAAGTTGCTTGCCGCACTGCTGTTTCCTGCCGCATCACGTACGGTAACGCTGAGCGGATGGGATCCCTCACTCAATGCCGCCGTGGTGAAGCTCCAGGTACCATTGGCTGCGACCACAACCGAACCAAGCACGGTTGTGCCTTCACTGATAACAACCGTATTACCTGCCGTTGCCGTACCGCTTAAGGTTGGCGTGGTGTCATCGGTTGAACCACCGTTTGCCACATTGCCCTGCACGGCACCCACGTTATCGTTAACCACCAGACCGCTCACGCCTGCCGGTGCCGATGTCACCACCGTGAAGGTGATAGATGCATTCGGGCTCACGTTGCCCGCGGCATCAGTGGCTGTCACGTTCAGAGTATGCAAGCCATCAAGCAGCGTACTTGAGGTGTAACTCCATGCTCCAGTGCTGCTTGCGGTCACGGAACCCAGCAAGGTGCTGCCATCGTAAATTTTCACGATGCTGCCCGCTTCCGCGGTACCGCTCAACGCAGGAGTGTTGTCGTTAGTACTGCTGTTATTGGCGATGGCCACTGGCGTGCTGCCGTTATTATTGGCAGCGGCCAGACCCGCTACGGCATTTGGTGCCGTCGTATCCACAACCACCGTGGCAGTGCTGGAGGCCACGCTGGTATTACCCGCAGCATCGGTGGCACGCACGGTCAGTGCATGGCTGCCCTCCGTTAAGGCGGTACCCGGAGTGAAGGTCCATGTCCCCGTGCCAGTGGCCGTGGTGGATCCAATCGCAGTGGTACCATCGTAAATGGTGACAATGCTGTTGGCTTCCGCTGTACCGCTCAGGGTTGGCGTGCTGTCGTTGGTCGAGCCGCCATTTGGCACCGTGGTGCTGGTGACATCGTTGGTGACCACCAGCGTCGCCGCGTTAGGCGCCACGGTATCCACCGTGAGGTTGACGGCAGCAGAACGCGGGCCCACATTGCCTGCGACATCCGTGACTGTCACGCTCAGCGCATGAGCACCCTGACTGAGGGTAGGAGAGGTAAAGCTCCATGCCCCAGTTGCACTTGCGGTGGTAGAACCGATAACTGTATTGCCATCGTAAATGGTGACGATACCGTTAGCTTCAGTCGTACCCGTAAGCTGAGGCGTACTGTCGTTGGTGGTGCCGTTATTGGCGATCGGCACTGGCGTGCTGCCGTTGTTGTTAGCGGCCGCCAGGTTAGTGACGGCAACCGGTGCAGTGGTATCAATGGTGATCGCAATGGCATCGGATTGCACACCATTGTTCCCAGTGGAATCAGCAACAATGACCGAGAACGAATGCTGCCCGTCTGGCAATTGTGCAGTAGTGAAACTCCACTGCCCATTAGCACCTGCGGTGACACTGCCTAACTCCGTTGTACCGTCATAGATGTAAACGATGTTTCCAGCGGTGGTTGCACCACTGAGCACTGGCGTGCTGTCATTAGTATTCGCACCATCAGGTAAATTGACGAGGGTGCTGCCATTATCATCCGTAATTTGCAACGTACTCGTCGCCGGTGGCAGGCCCGCTTCAATATCTAAGGTGAAGGCTGGGCTCGCCGTACTGACGTTGCCCGCTGCATCCGTAACGGTAAAGGTGAAGCTATGGCTACCATTGCTTAGCTCCGTTCCCGGCGTGAAGCTCCATGTCGTGCCGGTGACCGTTGCCGTTCCCAGCAGCGTCGTGCCGTCATAAATTGAGACAGTCGTACTGCCCGCATCCACGGTACCGCTGAAGGACGGCGTGTTGTCATCGGTTGTTGCACCCGATGCCAGCGTACCCGTGCTGGTACCGGCATTGTCAGTCACCGTCAGGCTGGCAAGCGTGATAGCGCTTGGCGGTGCAGTATCAACATTCACAGTGATCGGCGTGGCCTGTGCACTGGTGGTGCCCGCCGCATTGGTTACCGATACCGTATACGCATGAGCACCATCCGCAACGGTGCTGGTTTCGAAGCGCCACACACCGTTCTCGGCCACGATGGTGGTGCCGATCAGCACGTTATCCTGGTAGAGATTAATGGTGGTCCCCGCGACACCTGTACCCCGTAATACTGGCGTGTTGTCGTTAGTGTAACCGTTGTTCGCGACCTGGAAGGCGGTGGTATTGGCGTTATTGTAAACGCCAAATGTCAGTACTCCCGCCGGTGTTGAGGTGTCGACGGTCAGGGTGACCGAAGCCTGCGAACTGACGTTTCCGGCCGCATCGGTTGCCGTGACGTTCAGTGTATGCGTCGCGTCACTCAAGGTACTGGTGGTGATGCTCCAGCTACCGTTGGCTGCGGCCTGCACTGATCCCACCAGCGTTGTGCCATCGTAAACCCGCACAATACTGTTGGCTTCAGCCGTGCCGCTGATAGCTGGCGTGTTGTCGTTGGTGGTACCGCCATTGGCAATCGTCGTTGGCGTACCGTTGTTATTTTGCAGCAACAGTCCGCTGACCGGCTGCGGCGCTGTTGCGTCGATGAGCACGGTGAAGTTAGACGATGGCGAGCTGACGTTACCGACTTCATCCGTCACGGTGGCAGTCAGAGTGTGCGAACCATCCGTCAACGCCGGTGAACTGAAGCTCCAGGTCCCACCACTGGTGGCAACGGTTGAGCCAATCACCGTGGTGCCGTCATAAATGGTGACTAAGCGTCCGGCTTCCGCAGTGCCACTCAACAACGGCGTATTGTCGTTGGTGGTCGCGTTGTTTGGGACAGTGACTGGCGTGCTGCCGTTGTCATTCTGCACCGTGAGCGTAGCGGCCACTGGCGCGGTGGTATCCACAGTAAATGTCGTCGCTGTGGAGGCCGTGCTGACGTTACCGGCAGCATCTTTTGCCGTGGCAGAAAGGGTATGTGTTCCATCCAGCAACGTGGGGGACGTAAAGCTCCACTGACCATTGCTACCGACAGCCGTACTACCCAACACCGCAGCGCCATCCAGGATAGTGATGATGCTACCAGCCTCACCCGTGCCGCTCAGGAACGGTGTATTGTCATTGGTGGTACTGTTGGCGGCTATCGTTACCGGCATGACACCCTCATCATTGCTGATGATGATGCCTGCTGGCGTGGTCGGTGGTGTGGCATCGATGGTGGCACTGATGGTACTGGTGCCACTCACGTTACCGGCCGTGTCTGATGCCACCACACTGAACGTATGTGTACCATCCGCCAGAGCCGTGGCTGGCGTGAAGGTCCAGGTCCCCCCACTACCTACCGTTGTCGATCCTAATACGCCGTTCTGATCAGAGATGGTTATTATGCTGCCCGCCAGACCAGAACCACTCAGTACTGGTGTGCTGTCGTTGGTCAAGCCTCCGTTAGGGATATTCACTGAGCCGCCACCAATATCATTGGTCAGCGTCAGATTGGTTGCCGCTGGTGGCGCCACCGTATCCACGGTAACGGTAATGGTTGAGCTCGCACCACTGGTGTTGCCTGCCGCATCCTTCACGGTGACGCTCAGAGTATGAATGCCATCGGTAAGAGTGGGTGAGAAGCTCCAGGCTCCTTGTGCATTAGCCGTCACGGTGCCCAGAACCGTTGTCCCATCCAGGATGGTAACAATGCTGTTCGCTTCTGCTGAACCGCTCAGGACCGGGGTGCTGTCATTAGTCGTACCGTTGTTGGCGATTGGCACTGGCGTGCTGCCGTTGTCATTGTTGAGCACCAATCCTGTCGCTGCAGTCGGCGCCACACTATCAACGGTAAAGTTAATGGCCGGCGAGTTAGCACTGGTGTTGCCAGCGGCATCGCTCACCGTGACACTCAGACTGTGCGCACCTTGCGTTAAGGTATTGGTGGTAAAGTTCCAGCTACCATCACCGTCAGCCGCAACTGACCCTAAGAGGGTGGTGCCATCGTAAACTTTCACGATGCTTCCCGCTGTTGCCGTACCCGTCAACTCAGGCGTGGTGTCGTTGGTGATCCCACCCGATCCGATAGGTACCAGCGTATTGCCTTCGTTATTGTTTAACGTTACGGCCGTAGCCGCGTCAGGTGCGACGGTATCCACATTCACCGTCACTACCGCAGAGGATGGGCTGACGTTACCCGCTGCATCGGTGACGGTAATGCTGAGCGGATGGCTACCATCCAGCAACGTTGTGGTGGTGAAGCTCCATACCCCTTGTGCGTTGGCGGTTACGCTGCCAATCGCGTTACTACCATCGTAAATAGTGACCAGACTGTTAGCCGTCGTCGTACCGCTCAACGCTGGCGTGTTGTCATTGGTATAGCCGCCATTAGCAATCGTCACTTCCGGCGTCACATTATTGTTGTTGACCACGAAGTCCGGGGCAGCCGGTACAGTGGTATCCACAGTAATAGAGACCGTGTTACTTGCTGTACTGACATTGCCAGCGGCATCCGTTGCCGTCACGGTCAGAGTATGCGATCCATCGGACAGGGTTTGCGTCGTGAAACTCCACGCACCTTGCCCATTGGTGGTGGTGCTACCGATTAGCGTTGTGCCGTCATAAATCTTGATCACGCTATTCGCTTCAGCAGTGCCACTCAACGCTGGGGTGCTGTCATTGGTCACGCCAGTGAGCGTATTGCCCGCATCGTCCTTCGCTACCACATCGGTGACCGCTGTTGGCGCAACCGTATCGACGGTGAAAGCAATCGCTGTAGATGGCGTGCCAACGTTACCCGCCAGATCGGTTTCCGTCGCCGTCAGGCTGTGACTGCCCTCTGCCAAGGCTGGTGATGGCGTGTAACGCCAGGTGCCGTCACTGCCAACAATGGCCGTACCCAGCACAGTGGTGCCGTCACGTACCGTAATGGTGCTGCCTACATCGCCGGTTCCACGCATGATTGGCGTAGAGTCGTTGGTGGAAGTACCAGAAGCGATGGGTATCTGTGTACTGCCGTTGTTGTTGCTCAGCGTGACCGCACCCGGTGCGGCTGGTGGCGTAGTGTCCACGGTGAAAGCTACAGCTGCAGAAGGTGCGCTTACGTTACCTGCTGGATCGGTGACTGTGGTAGTCAGGCTATGTGCCCCTTCACCCAAGACCGGTGAAGTGAAGCTCCAACTACCATTCGTACCGACAGTGACCGAGCCCAACACATTACTGCCGTCGGACACAATGACCACGCTGCCGGCTTCAGCCGTACCACTTAACACTGGTGTGGTGTCATTAGTGGTGCCGTTGGTCACCGCCACTGGCGTACCGCTCGAATCATTACTCAACTGCAACCCGGTGGCTGGGTTCGGTGCCTGAGTATCGACAGTAAAGTTGATGGCCGTAGTGGGTGAGCCGGTATTTCCAGCGGTATCCGTGACGGTAGCCGTCAGACTGTGCACCCCTTGGCTTAATGCCGGTGTAGTGAAACTCCATGCCCCACCCACTCCGGCAATCGCAGTACCCAACACGGTGGTACCATCGCGAACAGTGATGGTGCTGCCGACCTCTGCCGTACCGCTTAACACTGGCGTTGTATCGTTGGTGGCACTTCCTGAAGCAATGGCCGAAGGCGTGCTGCCCGCATCATTATTCAGGACCACATTGGTTGCCACGGCTGGTGGTGTGAGATCCACCGTGAAGGCGATAGCCGGCGAAGCCGGGCCAATGTTACCTGCCGCATCCGTGACAGTGGTGGTCAGACTATGCCCACCCTCAGTCAGGGTTGGCGTGTTGAAACTCCAGCTGCCGTTACTGCCTACGGAGACAGAACCAATTGCTGTGTTGCCATCATAGATGGTCACCACCGAACCGGCATCTGCCGTCCCGGTCAAGCGTGGTGTGGTGTCGTTTGTTGCGCCCTCATTCGCAATCGGCACGCTGGTTCCGCCGTTGTCATTGCTGAGTTGAAGGTTGCCAGCAACATCCGGGGCGGTGGTATCCACTATCACCACTACCGCGCTGGTTGGCGCACTGACGTTACCTGCGGGATCCGTCACCGTCACCGTCAGGCTATGGCTACCCTCGCTTAATGGGGTAGCTGGCGTAAAGGTCCAGATGCCATCCTCATCAACTGCGGCGCTACCCAGTATGGTATTGCCATCGCGAACGGTTACAACACTACCCGCTTCAGCGCTGCCGCCCAAGGTCGGGGTGGTGTCATTAGTGCTACCGCCACTCGCTATCGGTGTGCCGCTGTCGTTGCTGAATTGCAGCCCTGTAGCCGTGTCTGGCGCTTGTGTATCGACCGTGAAAGTGACAGGCGCAGACGGATCGCTGACGTTGCCAATCGGGTTAGTCACGGTGGTAGTCAGGCTGTGTTCACCCTGACTCAATGCCGGTGAGGTGAAGGTCCAGTTGCCATCACCATCGACCAATGCGGTACCCAATACGGTATCGCCGTCCAGAACCGTGACGGTACTGCCCACTTCCGCCGTACCACTTAGCACTGGCGTGGTGTCGTTGGTCGCACCATTGGTGATCGCGACCGGTGTACCACTTTGGTCATTGCTCAGTACGATATCTGCAGCCACTGGCGGTGGCGTGGTGTCGATGGTGAAGGTCAGTGCATCCGACGCCGGACCTTGGTTGCCCGCCGCATCAGTGACAGTGGTTGTCAGACTGTGATCGCCCGCCGCCAGTGGGGTGGATGGCGTGAATGTCCAGCTCCCGTTGCTGGCAACCGTTGCCGAGCCCAATACTGTGGTGCCATCCAATACCGTGACAGTACTGCCCGGTTCTGCCGTACCACTCAACACTGGCGTGGTGTCATTGGTGGTGCTGCCATCAGCAATCGGGGTGTTGCTACCATCATTGGTCAATTGCAGGCCGGATGCTGCGGTTGGGGCTGTGGTATCCACATTCACGACGATCGGCGTTGATGGCGCACTGGTGTTACCCGCTGGGCTGGTCACGGTAGCCGTGATGCTGTGATTACCCTCGCCGAGTGGATTTACAGGGGTAAAGCTCCACTCCCCTCCACTGCCCACGACCACTGTACCCAGCACTGTGCCACCGTCCGTGACGGTGATGACGCTGCCTTCAGGTGCTGTTCCACTCAACACTGGGGTGTTGTCATTGGTCGGTGTGCCCGACGTGATAGGCACGGGGGTGCTGCCTTCATCGTTGCTTAACTGAACATTACCCGGGGCGGCCGGAATGCTGGTATCAACGGTGAAGTTGACCGGTGTAGAAGCATCGCCGGTGTTGCCTGCCGTATCGGTTACTGTCGTTGTCAGGCTGTGAGTACCATCCCCCAATGTTGGGGAGGTGAAGCTCCAGTTGCCGTCATTACCCACAACCACTGAACCCAGGGCAGTACCATTATCGGAGACCGTTACCGTGCTGCCGGGTTCCGCACGCCCGCTCAAGACAGGTGTCGTGTCATTGGTGACACCACCTGTAACAGGAACCGTTGTGCCAGACTGGTCGGTGCCCAGTTGCAGATCGCTGGCTGCCGCTGGCGCTGTAGTATCGACAATCACAATCACTGCCGTGGTAGCAGGTCCTGTATTTCCCGCCGGATCGGTCACCGTGGTAGTCAAACTGTGGCTGCCTTCGCTCAACGGATCTGTTGGCGTAAAGCTCCAGGTTCCGTCACTGCCAACGGTCGCTGTGCCCAGCGGCGTAGTGCCATCGGTCACGTTCACCGTGCTGCCAGGTTCCGCTGTGCCGCTCAAGGTTGGCGTGGTGTCATTGGTTGTTCCGCCCGCCGTGATGGCTGTGCCATCATCATTGGTCAGTTGGACACCACTCGCAGCCGCTGGCGGTTGGGTATCAACGTTGACCGTTACCGGTGCTGATGCCGGGCCAGTGTTCCCTGCCGGATCAGTGATCGTTGATGTCAGACTATGATCACCATCACTCAGCGTTGGTGTGGTGTAGCTCCAGTTACCATCATTATCCACCGTTGTGGTGCCCAGTACGGTCGTGCCATCTGAAATGGTCACGGTACCACCCGGTTCACCAGAACCACTCAGGGTTGGCGTGTTGGTATTGGTGCTGCTGCCGGTTGGAATCGGATCACCTGCCGGGTCCGTTAATTCAACACCGGTCGGTGCGGTAGGAACAACCGTATCTATAGTGACAGTGATGGTTGGCGTATCCGCCGTCGCACCCGTGGTTGGATTGGTGGCGATAGCATGGAAAGCATAGGTGCCGTCAGCAAGGGTAGCTGGAGTAAAGCTCCACTGTCCGCTGCTATCAGAGGTTGTGGTACCCAACACTGTGGTGCCGTTATAGACGGTGATCAGTTCGTTCGCGCCAGCCAGACCGCTGATAATCGGTGTGCTGTCGTGTGTGCTGGAGTTATTTTCCAGTTGAACAAAGGTGCTGCCGCTGTCATCCGAAACCACGATCAATTCATTAGTGGTCGGCACGCCGGCATCAATATTGACGGTAAATGCCGGAGAAGCCGGGCTGACATTACCCGCTGCATCGGTAACGGTAGTGGTCAGATTATGCTGACCATTCGTCAATGGTGCATCTGGTGTGAAGGTCCAGCTGCCATTGCTGCCAACCGTTGCCGTTCCCAGTAACACGGTGCCATCGTAGACACTGACGACACTGCCCACTTCCGCATTACCACTCAGCGTAGGCGTGCTGTCATCGGAGGTTGCCCCCGACGTTAACGCATCACCCGCGTCATTACTCACTACCAGCCCACTGACGGCGGCTGGCGCGCTGGTATCTACGCTGAAAGTCATAGGTGTGGTGGCTGGGCTAACATTGCCGGCAGCATCCGTTACCGTTGTGGTCAG
Source organism: Pantoea sp. EA-12 (assembly GCF_030053355.1). Taxonomy (NCBI): domain Bacteria; kingdom Pseudomonadati; phylum Pseudomonadota; class Gammaproteobacteria; order Enterobacterales; family Erwiniaceae; genus Pantoea; species Pantoea sp. EA-12. The sequence continues at coordinate 125,353 of NZ_JASGBY010000005.1, forward strand.
GCTATGATTGCCCTCCCCCAGTGCCGGAGTGGTAAAGCTCCAGTTGCCGTTATCACCTACAGTAACGCTGCCCAGCACGGTGTTGCCGTCGCGTATGATGACCACACTTCCCGCTTCCGCGGTGCCGCTCAGCACCGGCGTCGCATCATTGATCACGCTACCCGTTGTCACAGGTACTGCTGTACTGCCCGCATCGTTAGTCAGTTGCAAATCACCTGCAGCATCTGGCGCGACGGTATCGACAGTGATGTTCAGAGTTGGCGTATCAGTGACATTGCCAGCGCTGTCAGTGATGGTCCCATGCAGTGAGTGAGGGCCATCACTCAAGCCACTGATTCGATAAGCCCATTGACCATTGCTGCCAGCCGTGGTGCTACCCAGCAATAGCGTGCCGTCATACAACGTAACGATGTTGCCAGGCGTTGTGACACCAATCAGCACTGGACTGGCATCATTAGTGCTGGCGCCATTTGCCAATGTCTCAACGGTGTTGCCGTTATCGTCAATGACTTCCAACGTCGTAGTAGCTGTTGGCAGCCCTGCTTCGATGTTGACCACAAATGGTGGGCTGGCGGGACCCACGTTTCCTGCCGCATCGGTGGCTGTAATGGTAAAGCTATGCGATCCGTTGCTAAGTGCTGGTGTGGTGAAGGACCAGGTTCCATCGGTATTCACCGTGACATTGCCCAGCAATGTCGTACCGTCATAGATACTCAACAAGGCATTCGGTTCACCGGTGCCACTCAACGTCGGCGTGTTGTCATCCGTCACATCGCCGGAATTCAGATCGCCCTGCGAATCACCGACATTATCTGCCACCACGACGCCACTCACCGCCGCCGGTGGTGTGGTATCAACAGTGAAGGTGATCGGAGACGAGGCGGGTCCGGTGTTGCCTGCGGCGTCGGTGACTGTAGTGGTCAGGCTGTGATTGCCCTCACTCAGGGCCGGAGAGGTAAAGGTCCAGTTACCATCGCTACCAACGGTGGCACTGCCCAGCACATTGGTGCCATCAAGCACGGTAACGGTACTGCCAGGCTCAGCCGTGCCACTCAGGACAGGCGTGTTGTCATTGGTTGTCTCACCAGAAGTCACAGGCGTGACAGCGCTGCCGTTGTTGTCGCTAAGTTGCAGATCGCCTGCCGCCGCTGGCGCAACGCTATCAATAGTGATGTTGATGGTAACGGAGTTGGTTGGATTGCCAGTGCTGTCAGTCGCGACAGCCTGGAAGGCATAGGTTCCGTCTGCCAGTGACGCTGGCGTAAAGCTCCATTGACCATCCGCGCCTGCGGTGGTGCTGCCCAACACGGTGGTGCCGTTGTAGAGCGTAATGATGTCCCCAGCCGCAGCCAAACCGCTCAGAATCGGCGTTTTGTCATGGGTGCTGGAGCCATCCGGCAGAACTTTCAGCGTACTGCCACTATCGTCTGTTACCTGCAAGGTACTGGTGGTCGGTGGTACGCCGGCATTCACGGTCAGGCCAAAGCCGGTGGTGGCTGGGCTGACATTGCCTGCAGCATCGGTGACGGTGACGCTTAATGTGTGCGCACCGTTGCTCAGGGTTGGTGTGGTAAAGCTCCAGTTACCGTCACCATCTGTTGCCACACTGCCAAGCAGCGTGCTGCCATCGTAAACTTTCACAATGCTGTTGGCTTCAGCATTACCGCTCAGGGTTGGAGTGCTGTCGTCAGTGGTGGCACCCGCAGTCAGTGGCCCGGTTGTCGCGCCAACATTATCGCTGACGACGAGATTACTGGCACCCGCTGGTGCCTGGGTATCCACGGTGAAGGTAATCGGATCTGTCGCCGGGCTGGTATTGCCCGCAGGATCGGTCACCGTGGTGGTCAGGCTGTGGCTGCCTTCGCTCAGCGTTGGGGATGTAAAGTCCCAGGTGCCATTACTGCCCACCGTCGCCGTACCGAGCACGGTATCACCATCACGGATGGTGACCGTGCTACCCGGTTCAGCGGTACCGCTCAAGTGCGGCGTAGTGGTGTTGGTGGCACCGCCAGAAGCGATCGGCTGTACCGTACCGTTGTCGTTATCACTGAGTTGCAGGCCGCCTGCTGCATCTGGAGCAAGGGTATCGATAGTAATCGCGATGTTTGGCGTTTGCGTCACATTGCCATCGGCATCGGTGACAGAAGCGTGGAAGTTATAAGTGCCGTCTGCCAGTGCTGCTGGCGTAAAGCTCCACTGCCCATTGCTATCAGCAACGGCAGAGCCAATCACCTCGGAGCCGTTATAAAGCGTGATCACTGCGCCCGCAGTGGCCAGGCCACTCAGAGTTGGCGTGCTGTCATGTGTGCTGTCCCCGTTGCTCAATTGCACAAGGGTATTGCCAGAGTCGTCGGTGATTTCCAGCGAGGTGGTGGCCGGAGGTAAACCTGCGTCTACGGTGATGTCATAAGCGGAGCTGGCTGGACCCACGTTTCCTGCCGCATCCGTCTGCGTTACCGTCAGGCTGTGTGAACCATTGCTCAGCGCCGGAGTGGTAAAGCTCCAGGTACCATCAGTACCCACCACGGCGGTGCCGATCAGTGTGTTGTTGTCGTAAACACTTACGACAGATCCTGCCTCACCCTGTCCGCTCAAGGTCGGCGTGCTGTCATTGGTGGTGCCGCCATTCAGAACGGTTGATGACGTGCCATTGGCATCGCCCGTCATCGAGAGATCGGTTGCCGCAGCAGGGGCAACGGTATCGACAGTGAAGGTGATGGTGGTGGCTGCACTGGTATTGCCTGCCGCATCGGTGGAGGTGATGCTGATGGTGTGGCTACCTTGGCCCAACTCAGGGCTGGTGAAGCTCCAGCTACCGTTGCTGCCCACGGTGACGCTTCCGAGAATGGTATCACCATCGCGGATGGTAATAATACTGCCGGCTTCGCCTCTGCCACTCAGCTGTGGCGTAGTGTCGTTAGTCGAGCCGCCGTTAGTGACAGGCAAGACCACTGAGCCGGCGTTGTTTGAGACCGTTAAATCACTCACCGCATCTGGCGCGGTGGTGTCCACGGTAAAGTTGATCGGGTCGCTTGCTGCACTGGTATTGCCAGCGGCATCGGTCACTGTCACCGTCAGGCTGTGAGAACCGTCCGCCAGTGCCGGTGAAGTGAAGGTCCACTTGCCATCAGCGCCCACCACAGCAGAACCGAGTAGAGTTGAACCATCGTAAATACGCACCGTGGCACCCGCTTCTGCGCTGCCACTTAAGGTTGGGGTATTGTCATCGGTGACGGAGCCAGCGGTGATGGCTCCCTGATAAGGCCCTACATTGTCGCTGATAGCCAGATCGGTAACAGTGCCTGGAGCCGTGGTATCACCCCCACCGTTATTCCCGCCGCCGTTGTTACCCCCGCCATTGTTGCCACCACCGTTATCGCCACCGCCGGTGTTGCCATCATTGACTGCGGCATTGCCGCCGCCACCGCCTGACGCGCCAGCAAACATGGCGCCCAAACCGGCCAGCGCCGCACCACCGATACCGAAGGCCGCGATAGTGCCGTCATTGGTAGTGTTTTCAGCTAACAGCCCTTCAGTGGTGTCAATGTTGACGTACTGGAAACCTTCAGTGCCGGGATCTTCAACCCACCACAGCGCGCCTTTATCGTCCTGCAGGACCAAATCGCTGTCGCCAGCTGTAGTATAAAAGTTATGGATTACAACAACTTCACCAGATTTGGTGGTGACAACTAAATCATTACCATTGCGTGTGAAAGACTTAATATCTGATTGATTAAGGTGAAGTTTAACCACGCTTGGCGCAGTTAAATTGACTTGGTTGCCATTAACGACTGTATCAACCGTCCCACCTTTAGGAGTGATAGAGATATTATTCATGTTATTGAAATCCCGCGCAGTTATTAAATTCCATAAAAACGCCCGGCATCCGTGGATACCGGCTTCAATAGCGAATAATCGATGCGATTATTCACCTTTTCTCTGGGGTGACCTCATACAGGCTGATGATGAAGTCACGCTGAGCCTTGTTAAGCCTCCATCCCAAAAAAGGGTCGGGTTTATTTCTCAACAACACGACGGGAGTAATGTCTTTATTTTCGATTGGGCGAGCACAAATCAGATGGAATGCGACAAACCCATTTTTAGACATTTTTGCTTCCCCGACGGAGTAGATTCAACCAGAGCCATTTCAGGATTTTTCAAGAAAATCAGACAAATAGACACTACCCCAGTGATAGCCCTGCATGCCGTAAATCTTCTTGTGTGCCAGCAGGTCAATGTGCGACTGGTTTTCAACTCCCTCGACGATGACGCCATCGCATAAATCGTTGAGGTGGTTGAGCAGCGTGTCAAAGATGTGACCGTCGCCAAATTGCCAAAAAAATTCTTTGTCAATCTTGACGATTTCAAATATTCCGCTATCAAGCATGGTCAGGTTGGAATATCCCGGACCAAAGTCATCAAGCCATAAAGGGGCGGGTGTCACTTTCGCGACACCTTTTAATATCAGGAGATCGGCGCTGTTAAATCGCGCGGTGAAAAATGCGGATATTTCTAAACGCATAAGCGTTAATTGAACCAGTTTTTCTTGTATTTCAGTATCTTTGAAAATACTGGCTACGATATCTCTATCCACATTGACACTAATGATCTGCTGAAATCCTTTCTGGTATAGCTGAATAAGTTTTCCGATCTGGTGGAGGAATAACTGCCATTTTTCGTCAGCAGGAAGCCGACTGAAGAACCCTGCATCCCTGTTTGGGTTACGTTTATTATTAATATCTGCATCATCTGCAAAACGTGTTAACAACTCCCACGCAATCAACTCGCCGGATATACTGTGAACGGGTTCCAGCAAGAAAATGTATTGTGGTTGAGCGCTCATTTCACCTCCCCCTCCGCAACTGGCTGATACGCCTGAAATGTCAGGTTTTCTCATGTAAGAAGTAAGGGAAACATCGATAAAACTTAACACGTTAACTGAAGCCTAACGTACAACTTACACTTTGAAAAATAGATTTCAGTAAATCTTTGGAGCTTCTTCAATCGTTTAAATCTATCAATAACCAAAGTAAATTTCTTTTAGTTTCATAAAATGATCAGATAATTCCTAGAAAAATTTAAGTTAAGACCTGCCTTGACATATAAAGAAAAAACGAACTCATTGATTTTAAATCATTAAAAATAAGTCAATGAAGTTGGTTTTTTATTTTTATCCTCAAGTGCATTTTATTTCATTCAGAATGCATGATTCCAATAAGCGCCAGAAAATATAGTTTCAGTTAGAGATTATTAAAATCTTAATGTTTAAATTTTGATTATACATAGCAAAGAAAACATAACAGTTTGACAGACTAATCCTTCAGAAATCAGTAGTTAAAGCAGGGTTATTGCGAGCCAAAGCGCAGCGGCATTTTTGCTTTATTAAAAAAATGAAGGAGATAGATAAACGCATTTTAAAAGCGTGTTTAATCGGGCAGGTTAAGATTTATTGAGGGTGACGTTCATCACACTTTAAATAAAAAATCTGGGTGATAAGAAAATTAAATGGGGGAAAATAAAACGGGCCCTAAAAAGGGCCCGTTTCGAGGCGGTTAACCTTACTCATCTTCGAGATAAGTGTAGCCATATAACCCACTTTCGAACTCTTCAAGGAACTGAGCACGAAGACCTTCATCGATGTCCTTTTGCTGCGTCACCTGATCGCGGAACAGGGTCATCAGATCGTTCGGGTTCAGCTGCACATACTGCAGCATATCGGCCACCGTATCGCCTTCATCCGACAGCTGCACTTCTACGCTGCCGTCAGGGAAAGCAAACACATCGACTGCTTCGGTATCACCGAACAGGTTGTGCATGTTGCCGAGGATTTCCTGATACGCCCCCACCATAAAGAAGCCAAGCATCGGTGGGTTATCGATGTCGTACTCAGGCATCGGCATGGTGGTAGCAATACCGTCGCCATCCACGTAGTGATCGATGGTGCCATCCGAGTCACAGGTGATATCAAGCAACACGGCACGACGCTGAGGAATCTTATTCAGTCCTTCCAGCGGCAGTACCGGGAACAGTTGGTCGATACCCCATGCATCCGGCATTGACTGGAACAGCGAGAAGTTGACGTAAATCTTATCCGCCATACGCTCCTGCAGCTCGTCGATGATCGGACGGTGGGCACGGTTGCTGGGATCAAGATGCTGCTGGATATAGTGACAGATGCTGAGATAAAGCTGCTCTGCCCAGGCACGCTGGCCCAGATCGTAAGTACCGGAAGAGTAACCGGTATGGATATCAAACAAGTCCATCTGGCTGTCGTGCAGCCATTCACGCAGCGAGCGACGCACGTTTGGCTCATGCATCTCTTGCCAAGTATCCCACAGGCTTTGAATCGGACGCGGCGAATCCACATCCGGCGCCACAGGCGTGCTGAATTCGTTGCGCTCTACACCAATGATGTTGGAAACCAGTACCGTGTGGTGCGCGGTAACCGCACGGCCCGATTCAGTGATCACCGTTGGATGCTCAAGACCATGCTCTTCACAGGCATCACCAATCGCCCAAATCACGTTATTGGCGTATTCGTTCAGACCATAGTTAACTGAGCAATCAGACTGCGAGCGTGTGCCCTCGTAATCGACACCTAAACCGCCGCCGACATCGAAACACTTGATGTTGACACCCAGCTTGGCCAACTCGACATAAAAGCGTGCCGACTCACGTACGCCGGTGGCGATATCGCGAATGTTCGACATTTGCGAACCAAGATGGAAATGCAGCAGTTGCAGGCTGTCGAGGCGGCCCGCTTTGCGCATGATGTCCACCAGCTGCAATACCTGCGAGGCGGCCAGACCAAATTTGGATTTTTCGCCGCCGCTTGACTGCCATTTACCGGAACCCTGCGAAGCCAGACGGGCACGAATACCGAGGCGAGGGATCACGTTCAGGCGCTCAGCTTCTTCCAGTACCAGACGCACTTCAGTCATCTTCTCGATCACCAGGTAAACCTTGTGACCGAGCTTTTCACCAATCAGCGCCAGACGAATGTATTCACGGTCTTTGTAGCCGTTACAGACGATCACCGAACGGGTTTTACCGGCGTGTGCCAGCACGGCCATCAGCTCGGCTTTAGAACCGGCTTCCAGACCCAGCGGCTCCCCCGAGTTGACCAGGGATTCGATAACACGTTTATGCTGGTTCACCTTAATCGGGTAAACCAGGAAATAGTCACCTTTATAGCCGTAAGATTCACGTGCGCGTTTAAAAGCGGCGTTAATCGAACGCAGGCGGTGCTGCAAAATCTGCGGGAAGCAGAACAACGCAGGCAAACGCTGGCCATCGGCTTCGCGCTCTTTTACCAGCTTAGCCAAGTCAACGCGCACTTCCGGTTGGTCCGGATCGGGGCACACGCTGATGTGCCCCAGCTCGTTGACGTCATAATAGTTATTACCCCACCAGGCAATATTGTAGGTACGCAGCATTCTGCTCGCTTCCTGATCGTTCATCGCCACCTCCTGCATTGAGCGGAGTACACCCTGTTCGCCAGCTGACGAACCCTTGATATTCTTCATGTCGTCAGACATCACGAACCTCAATTTTCCGTTGAAAAATTAAACAGTTGCCGGGTTTTGCTGTGGTCATTCCGGGTAAACATTTCCCCATCCTACTGAACTCCGGGTATCGGGTAACCCAGTACGTTGCTGACTCTAAGTGTAAAACACTGCGCCGACGTCAGTAAAAAACCGGCCGTAAAGCCAGTAATTTTCAAGACGCATGTCGAGTGAAACACAGCAACGGGAATGTGGGAATAGCTTAGCCGGCGCTCGTGTCGGGATAATGACCACAACACACAAAACATCGACGAGAGAAAAGAACAGAACTGGATTGGGGAAGCAGCCGCGTTTTATACAGCCTGACAGGTAAAAATGCAAAATCTTTGTCTGGAATCTGTGGAAGGTGTCAGGAATTTATTCCACTGAGTCGCTTGCGTAAACGTGCGGTATCTGAAAAAGCACTGGAAAAGTGCTCACTGAGTAACCTAGAATAGCCGTCCAGATGGTTTTCCATCTAAACTGGTTAACATCCAGGCGGTGTCGATGACATATATCAACACTCCCTACTGCTCGCGGCTTTGCCTGAAGGGGCGTCGAGTCGGCCTGGTCCACTTACGCTATGCAGTCGAATTCAAACCATTTGTAAGGTAAAGAACAGAATGGCTAAACACCTATTTACATCTGAGTCCGTATCAGAAGGACATCCTGATAAAATTGCAGACCAAATTTCCGATGCGGTGCTGGATGCGATCCTCGAACAGGATCCAAAAGCACGCGTGGCCTGCGAAACTTACGTGAAGACCGGTATGGTGCTGGTTGGCGGTGAAATCACCACCAGCGCATGGGTTGATATCGAAGAGATCACCCGTAATACCGTACGTGAAATCGGTTATGTCCATTCCGATATGGGCTTTGATGCGAACTCTTGCGCCGTACTGAGTGCAATTGGTAAGCAGTCTCCTGACATCAACCAGGGTGTTGACCGTAGCGATCCGCTGGAGCAGGGCGCAGGCGACCAGGGCCTGATGTTTGGTTATGCGACCAACGAAACCGACGTGCTGATGCCAGCACCGGTAACCTACGCACACCGTCTGGTGCAGCGCCAGGCTGAAGTGCGTAAAAATGGCTCACTGCCATGGTTGCGCCCGGATGCGAAAAGCCAGATCACCTTCCAGTACGATGGCGGCAAAATTGTCGGTATCGATGCCGTGGTGCTGTCAACTCAGCACGCTGAAGAGGTGACCACCGCCGATCTGCGTGAAGCGGTGATGGAAGAGATCATCAAGCCGGTTCTGCCTGCTGAGTGGGTCAACGCCAGCACTAAATATCACATCAACCCAACTGGCCGTTTTGTTATCGGTGGTCCAATGGGTGACTGCGGTCTGACTGGCCGTAAAATCATTGTTGATACCTACGGCGGTATGGCACGTCACGGTGGCGGTGCTTTCTCAGGTAAAGATCCATCGAAAGTTGACCGTTCAGCCGCTTACGCTGCGCGTTATGTCGCGAAAAATATCGTTGCTGCAGGCCTGGCCGATCGTTGCGAAATTCAGGTGTCTTACGCGATTGGCGTTGCTGAGCCGACCTCCATCATGGTGGAAACCTTCGGTACTGAGAAAGTCTCTACCGAACAGCTGACCCTGCTGGTGCGCGAGTTCTTCGACCTGCGTCCATACGGTCTGATTCAGATGATGGATCTGCTGAAGCCAATCTACAAAGAGACTGCCGCTTACGGTCACTTTGGTCGTGAGCACTTCCCGTGGGAGCAGACTGATAAAGCGGCTCAACTGCGCGAAGCGGCTGGCCTGTAATCAGAACATTCCCTCTCCCACCGGAGAGGTTGAAGAGATGCCCGTACATTGTGCGGGCTTTTTTTTTGCGCCCATTCACAACATTATGTTAACGATTACATTTTGAAATTCTTTTATTTTCGGTTATTTAGAGAATTTTCAGCGTAGTTATTCGGATTAAAATGCGTTATTTTCAGCGTCGTCTGATAGCCGATATTTAGAGTGATGTCAGAAACTTAAAGGGTGCTATACCTTACTGGTTACGTAACTATTTCAGGCGGAAAATGCTGGATTGCAGGGTTTCAGCGTGTGTAACCGATTACACTGATGTGATCGCTCTCACTTTTTTCCGTCGGCAGGTTTCATAACATTGATAAAAACAATGATAGTTAAACTTCGGAGGCATTATGCCTGGTAATACTCATAAGAGCAGAACATCGAACAAGATGATGACCTTGTTTGTCTGCTTCTTAGCGGCTCTGGCCGGCCTGCTGTTTGGCCTGGATATCGGCGTGATTGCTGGTGCCCTGCCCTTCATCGCAAAAGATTTCAACGTCACCGCACACCAGCAAGAGTGGATTGTCAGCTCCATGATGTTTGGTGCTGCCGTCGGTGCTGTGGGTAGCGGCTGGATGTCTTCTCATCTCGGTCGTAAAAAGAGCCTGATGGCGGGTGCCATCCTGTTCGTCATCGGTTCGCTGTGGTCTGCCATGGCAACGAATCCTGAGATGCTGATTGCGGCACGTGTGGTTCTCGGCCTGGCCGTGGGCGTCGCGTCTTACACCGCACCGCTGTACTTGTCTGAAATCGCGCCAGAAAAAATCCGTGGCAGCATGATTTCGCTATACCAGCTGATGATCACCATCGGTATTCTGGCGGCCTATCTGTCTGATACCGCCTTCAGCGATGCAGGCGCATGGCGCTGGATGCTGGGCGTAATCACCATCCCGGCGATTCTGCTGCTGGTGGGTGTGTTCTTCCTGCCAAACAGCCCGCGCTGGCTGGCGGCGAAAGGCGATTTCCGCAGCGCAGAACGCGTGTTAGCGCGTTTGCGTGACACCAGCGAGCAGGCCAAACGTGAGCTGGATGAAATTCGTGAAAGCCTGAAGATCAAACAGTCTGGCTGGCAGCTGTTCCAGAGCAACGGCAACTTCCGCCGTGCGGTGTTCCTCGGCGTATTGCTGCAGGTGATGCAGCAGTTCACCGGTATGAACGTCATCATGTACTACGCGCCGAAAATCTTTGAGATTGCGGGCTTCGCCAACACCACGCAGCAAATGTGGGGCACGGTGATTGTGGGTCTGGTGAACGTGTTAGCCACCTTTATCGCCATCGGTCTGGTGGATCGCTGGGGTCGTAAACCGACGCTGGTGCTGGGCTTTATCGTCATGGCGGCGGGTATGGGCATCCTCGGGACCATGCTGCACATCGGCATCAACTCGGCTGCTGCACAGTACTTCGCGGTAGCGATGCTGCTGATGTTCATCGTTGGTTTTGCGATGTCTGCTGGCCCGCTGATCTGGGTACTGTGTTCTGAAATTCAGCCGCTGAAAGGTCGCGATTTTGGTATTACCGTCTCTACCGCGACTAACTGGATCGCGAACATGATTGTCGGTGCCACCTTCCTGACCATGCTGAACACCTTGGGCAATGCACCGACCTTCTGGGTGTATGCAGGCCTGAACGTGTTCTTTATCCTGCTGACCGTGGCGCTGATTCCAGAAACCAAAGGCGTGTCGCTGGAGCACATTGAGCGTAACCTGATGTCAGGTAAAAAACTGCGTGATATCGGCCAGAAATAAGGCTGATTGAGCTGAACAAGGGCTGCCGGATGGCGGCCCTTTTTTATGCGATAAATCGCGCTCAGTTGATTCGGCGATAACAACCCCTTATCCTCCCAACATGAAAATTCCTCGCATCCCCATCGCACTCCAGCAAGCTGTAATGCGCTCACTGCGCCACTTTTTGCAGCTCGCCAATGAAAAGCTGGAACGTCACTTTGACGAGCCCAAGCTGGTTTATCAGCAGCGCGGAACCGCTGCGGGCACCGCCTGGCTGGAGAAATGGGAAATCCGCCTCAACCCGGTTTTATTGCTGGAAAACCAGCAGCCCTTTATCGATGAAGTCGTACCGCACGAACTGGCTCACCTGCTGGTATGGAAAACCTTTGGTCGCGTGCCGCCGCATGGCAAAGAGTGGAAATGGATGATGGAAAGCGTGCTCGGAGTGCCAGCGCGCCGTACGCACAAGTTCGAAATCGCCTCAGTGCGCAGTAACACCTTCCCCTATCGCTGCGGCTGTCAGCAACATCAGCTCACGGTACGTCGTCATAACCGCGTGCTGCGCGGTGAGAGCGAATATCGTTGCGTGCAGTGCGGTACGCTGTTGCAACCCGGTGAATTTACAGCACGTTAGTCCGCAAATCTGATATCCCCTCCCCTGCCATTCTGTTACCCTGCCGCCTTTTTCCGCACCAGGTTAATTTTTGGAATATGTCTCGCAAAACGCTGTTGTTACTCTCCTTATTAGTCGCCCCCATCAGTGCATTCAGCCTGAGTTTCTCCAACTACCATCAGAACAACTTTCAACAGGCCAAAGTCGTCGCCGCGCAGATCAATGCGGATGCCCCGGCTGATTTTTACTGCGGCTGTAAAATCAGCTGGCACGGTAAGAAAGGCGTGCCCGATCTCAACAGCTGCGGCTACAACGTGCGCAAAAATGCCAATCGCGCCGATCGCATTGAGTGGGAACATGTGATGCCCGCATGGGAGTTCGGTCACCAGCGCCAGTGCTGGCAAAACGGAGGGCGTAAGAACTGCAGTAAAGATGCCGATTACCGCCGCATCGAGAGCGATTTGCATAACCTGCAACCGGCGATTGGCGAAGTGAATGGCGATCGCAATAACTTCCAGTACAGCCAGTGGAACGGCGGCGACCCGCAATATGGTCAGTGCTCAATGAAGATCGATTTTAAACAGAAGCTGGCACAGCCGCCGGAGCGTGCACGCGGCGCCATTGCCCGAACCTACTTCTATATGCGTGACCAGTATCAGCTGCGTTTATCACGCCAGCAAACCCAGCTGTTCACTGCCTGGAACAAGCAATACCCAGTGACAAAGTGGGAGTGCGAGCGCGATAACCGCATTGCGCAGGTACAGGGAAATCACAACCCCTATGTACAACAGGCTTGCCAGCGCTAAAAGCGCTACCCTACACTAGCTTTTTTTCCGATTGCGCCGTGTCCAATGACACGGCATAACGCTGGCAGGAACCGCATGCGTATACCTCGCATTTATCATCCCGAATCTCTTGAAGTTAACAGCGAAGTCTTCCTTGATGAAGACGCCGCTAACCACGTCGGGCGCGTGCTGCGCATGACCGCCGGTCAACAAATTGAGCTGTTTGATGGCAGTAATCTGACTTTTCGCGCTGAAATCACCCAAGCGGATAAAAAGCGTGTAAAAGTAAGCATCCTTGCCAGTCAGTCTGATGACCGTGAATCGCCACTCCATTTACACCTCGGACAGGTGATGTCGCGCGGTGAGAAAATGGAATTCACCATCCAGAAATCGATCGAACTCGGTGTGAACGTGATTACACCCTTGTTTTCTGAGCGCTGCGGCGTAAAGCTGGATGCCGAACGGCTGGCGAAGAAGATTCAGCAATGGCAGAAAATCGCTATTGCCGCCTGTGAGCAGTGCGGCCGTAATCGTGTGCCAGAAATCCGCGAAGCGATGACATTAGAGGCGTGGTGCGCCGAGGAAGACAGCGGTCTGAAGTTGAATCTGCATCCGCGTGCCAGCCACAGCATCAACACGCTGCCGCAACCTGTGGAGCGTGTTCGTCTGCTGATTGGGCCAGAAGGTGGCTTGTCTGCTGATGAAATTGCCATGACCGCACAGCGGGGTTTCACCGATATCCTGCTCGGTCCGCGCGTGCTGCGCACCGAAACCACGGCTCTCACCGCTATTACGGCACTTCAGGTGAGGTTTGGCGACCTGGGTTAAGCGATAATTTAATTTAATTGGCTGCCCTAAATAATTCATGTTGCGGGAAGGCGGCAACTGAACGAATCCCTGGGAGCATACACCAGTATGTGACTTGGGTGAGTGAAGGCAGCCAACGCACCTGCGGCTTGAAGTATGACGGGCAGTCCCCCTTTCAGGAGAGAATAATGATTAAGCTTGGCATCGTTATGGACCCAATTTCGTCCATCAACATTAAAAAAGACACCAGCTTCGCCATGTTGCTGGAAGCACAGCGCCGTGGTTACGAAATTCATTACATGGAGATGGGCGATCTCTCCCTGCGTGGCGGTGTGACCTATGCCCGCACGCGTCTGCTGAGCGTCGAGCAGAACTACGATAAATGGTACGAGTTTGGCAGCGAGCAGGTGATCCCGCTGGCTGACCTGAACGTGGTACTGATGCGTAAAGATCCGCCGTTCGACACCGAATTCATCTATGCAACCTACTTACTGGAACGTGCGGAAGAGCAAGGTACGCTGATCGTCAACAAACCGCAGAGCCTGCGTGACTGTAATGAGAAGCTCTACACCGCCTGGTTTGCCGATCTGACGCCTGATACGCTGGTGACGCGCAATAAAGAGCAGCTGCGCGCTTTCTGGCAGGAGCACGGTGATGTGATCCTCAAGCCATTAGATGGCATGGGCGGCGCATCAATTTTCCGCGTGAAGCAGGACGATCCTAACTTTGGCGTGATCACCGAAACCCTGACCAACCACGGCCAGAACTTCTGCATGGCGCAGAACTATCTGCCTGCCATTAAAGACGGCGATAAGCGTGTATTGGTGGTGGATGGCGAACCGGTGCCATATTGCCTGGCGCGTATTCCGCAAGGCGGCGAAACCCGTGGTAACCTTGCTGCGGGTGGCCGTGGTGAAGCGCGCCCATTAAGTGACAGCGACTGGGAAATTGCCCGTCGTGTCGGCCCCACTCTGAAAGCCAAAGGGCTGATTTTTGTCGGACTGGACATCATTGGTGATAAACTCACCGAAGTTAACGTTACCAGCCCAACCTGCGTGCGAGAAATCGAAGCGGCTTTCCCGATTTCGATTACTGGCATGCTGATGGATGCCATCGAGAAACGCCTGGGCTGATGTCAACGGCGTGTAAGCGCCGTGAGAACCCAAAACCGACGTGGCTGCGGCTACGCCGGTTATTTTTGGTATACAAGTGATAATGAATTTACAGCACCATTTTTTGATTGCGATGCCGTCGCTGCAGGATCCGCTCTTCAAACGCTCGGTGGTGTATATCTGCGAGCACAATGAGGACGGTGCCATGGGCTTGATCGTGAATAAGCCAATGGAAAATCTGACTGTCGAAGGCATTCTGAAGAAGCTCAAAATCAGCGCGACCGATCGCGATCCTGCCATCAAACTGGACAAGCCGGTATTTTCCGGTGGTCCGCTGGCGGAAGATCGTGGCTTTATCCTGCACTCTGCCCAGAAAGTTTACTCCTCCAGCATCCGTATTTCCGATAACACCGTGATCACCACATCGCGTGATGTGCTGGAAGCCATAGGAACGTCATCGCAGCCAGACAACGTGCTGGTGGCGTTGGGATACTGTGCCTGGGAGAAGGATCAACTGGAAAACGAGCTGCTGGAAAATGCCTGGCTGACCACGCCTGCTAACAGCAACATTCTGTTCCAGACGCCGATTGCCGAACGCTGGCGTGAAGCCGCGCGCAGCATGGGTGTGGATATCCACAATATGACCAGCGATGCAGGACACGCCTGATGGCCAGTGAAACTCTGCTGGGATTTGATTTTGGCACCAAAAGCATTGGCGTTGCCGTGGGCCAGCAGCTGACCGGCACCGCACGCGCGTTGACGGCGCTTAAAGCGCAGGATGGCACTCCAGACTGGAATCTGATTGAGAAACTGTTGAAAGAGTGGCAGCCAGATTATGTGGTGGTGGGTTTACCGCTGAATATGGATGGCACCGAACAGCCGTTGACGGTGCGTGCGCGCAAGTTCGCCAACCGTTTGCATGGCCGCTTCGGTGTGCGCGTTGAACTGCAGGACGAGCGACTGAGCACCGTAGAAGCCCGCGCCGACCTGTTCGAACGTGGCGGTTTTCGTGCCCTGCAAAAAGGTCAGGTCGATTCACAATCAGCAGTGATTATTCTGGAAGATTGGTTCGATACACATTGAGCCAAAACTCGGTACGCATTAATGGACTCAGTGCGCATAAATGCGCCCCCTACAATGCATTGACGCGTTTTACGTAGGGTGCGCATTCATGCGCACCTGCTTACATATGCAAATTAATGCTTAACTGAGCGGCATTACACCATTCATGACGACCATCCCCATCTAAATCAACCCCGCCTGCCGCCGTGCCTGTTCGCTTTGCGCAAAGGTCTGCATACCCGATTGCGCGCCGGTTTGCAGCACGCCGGGTAGCTGATGCATTTTCCCTTCACGAATCAAATTCACCACCGCAGGCGTCGCCACCAGCACCTCAAACAGCCCTATTCGCCCGCCCTCGATGGCTGGCACCAGTCGCTGCGCCAGCACCGCTTTCAGGCTCCCCGCCAGTTGGGTACGCACCAGATTCTTCTCTTCTGCAGGAAACACATCAACAAGCCGATCCACCGCCTGTGTCGCTCCGCGCGTATGCAAGGTTGCCAACACCAGATGCCCGGTCTCAGCAGCGGTCAGCGCCAGACGAATCGTTTCACTGTCGCGCAACTCCCCTAACAGAATCACATCCGGGTCTTCACGCAGCGCCGCTTTCAACGCCTGTTGAAACGAGGCGGTGTGCGTACCGACTTCCCGTTGCTGAATCAGCGAGCGTTGGCTGTGATGCACAAACTCAATCGGGTCTTCCAGCGTAATGATGTGACGCGCTTGTTCGCGGTTGAGGGCATCCACCATCGCCGCAAGCGTGGTGGATTTGCCACTCCCGGTGGCTCCGGTAATTAAAATCAGCCCTTCTTCCAGCTGCAGCAGTGAGTGCACCACGTCAGGAAGCTGCAGGCTGGTGATATCGGGCGCTCGGCTGGCAATCAACCGCAGAGCCAGCGATAAGCCCTGTCGCTGCATAAACATATTGGCGCGCAGCCTTACTCCGCTTTCAAGCGTGATGGCGAAATCGACGTGTCCATACTCTTCCAACTCTTCTTGTTGCACACCACTCATCCACTGCTCGATAAACGCATCCAGCCAGCCAGCAGTCAGTTCGCCCTGCTGGGGAATCGGCTCCAGTACGCCTTGTCGTCGCCAGTGTGGCAAATGTCCGCTGCAAAGGTGCAGATCGGCGGCGTTATGCTTTACACTAAGGGCCACTACTTCATCCAAATCCATTTAACTTCTCCTGACTATGACTTCCATTGAGCACAACTTACAGCAAGTGCGTGAGCGCATCGCCGCTGCTGCCGCACGTTGCGGTCGCGCGCCAGAAGAAATTACCCTGCTTGCAGTGAGCAAAACCAAACCTGCGAGCGCCGTCGCAGATGCTATCGCTGCCGGGCAGTTCGCCTTCGGTGAAAATTACGTGCAGGAAGGGGTTGAAAAAGTGGCTGAGCTGGCCGCACATCCTGATCTGCAATGGCACTTTATCGGGCCGCTACAATCCAATAAGAGTCGCCTGGTGGCGGAAAACTTTGCCTGGTGCCACACCGTTGACCGCCTGCGTATTGCACAGCGTCTTAACGACCAGCGTCCGGCTGCGCTGCCACCGCTTAACGTGTTAATTCAGGTAAATATCAGTGACGAGAACAGCAAATCTGGCATCATGCTGGAGGCCGTTTCAGAGCTGGCTCAGCAGATCGCGGCACTGCCGCATTTGCGCTTGCGGGGATTGATGGCAATTCCGGCACCAGAATCAGACTATGATCGTCAGTTGGCCGTCTGCCAGCAGATGGCGAGCGCGTTTCACGCCCTCAAACAGGATTACCCTGACGTCGATACGCTTTCTCTGGGAATGAGCGACGACATGGATGCGGCAATCGCCGCTGGCAGCACCATGGTGCGCATTGGCACCGCCGTTTTTGGCGCGCGGGATTATGCGCGACCTTCACAACAATAATTGAGGAACCTCATGTTAACAATGACGTTTTTAGTCAAAACGCTGATCGACCTGTACGTGATGGTACTGCTGCTGCGTATCTGGATGCAGTGGTCACGCTGTGACTTCTATAACCCGCTGTCACAGTTTGTGGTGAAGATTACTCAGCCAATCATTAAGCCGCTGCGCCGCGTGTTACCGGCGCTGGGCCCGATTGATACCGCCTCACTGGTGTTGGCGTTTGTCCTGACGACGCTTAAATATCCGGTGCTGCTGCTGATTCAGGTCGGGGTGTTCTCCGTTGACCCGACCAACCTGCTGGTGGGCTTGTTGTCATTAGTAAAATCTGCCGGATATCTGGTGTTCTGGGTCATCATCATCCGTTCACTGATGAGCTGGATCAGCCAGGGTCGCGGCCCGATTGATTACGTGTTGATTCAGTTGACTGAGCCGCTGATGGCACCGATTCGCCGTATTATGCCTGCCATGGGCGGCATCGATTTCTCTGCCATGATTGTGATTCTGGTGCTGTACGCGCTGAATTTCCTCGGCATGGACCTGTTCCCAGGCCTTTGGTACCTGCTGTAATTCGTTAATCTGGAACTGTTATGCAAAAAGTTGTACTCGCCACCGGTAATCCGGGCAAAGTTCGTGAACTGGCCGATTTATTAGCGGCTTTTGGCCTGGATATCGTGGCGCAAACCGAGTTGGGCGTGGAGTCAGCGGAAGAAACCGGCCTGACCTTCATTGAAAATGCCATCCTGAAAGCACGCCATGCGGCTCAGATTACTGGCCTGCCCGCGATTGCCGATGACTCCGGTCTGGCGGTGGATGCACTCGGCGGTGCGCCGGGCATCTACTCTGCACGCTACGCCGGCCTCGACGCCAGCGATCAGCAGAATCTGGAAAAACTGCTGGTCGCGCTGGAAAATGTGCCAGATGGCCAACGCCAGGCGCAGTTTCACTGCGTGCTGGTGTACGTGCGCCACGCGGCGGACCCGACACCGCTGGTGTTTCACGGTAGCTGGGCGGGCGAGATTACCCGTGCGGCGGCTGGTGAAGGCGGCTTCGGCTATGACCCGATTTTCTACGTGCCGGAACTGGGCAAAACCGCCGGTGAGCTGACGAAAGATGAGAAGCGTGCCGTTTCTCATCGTGGCAAAGCATTGACGCTGTTGTTGGAAGCGATGCGCAATGCCTGAGTTACCTCCGTTAAGCCTCTACATCCACATTCCGTGGTGTGTGCAGAAGTGTCCATACTGTGATTTCAACTCTCACGCGTTAAAAGGCGAGGTGCCGCACATCGAGTATGTGCAGCACCTGCTCAGCGATCTCGAACAGGATTTGCCGCTCACCGCCGGACGTGAAGTGCGCACCATCTTTATTGGTGGCGGCACTCCGAGCCTGCTGAGCAGCAATGCGATGCAGATGCTGATGGATGGCGTGCGTGCGCGCCTGCCGTTAGCAGCCGATGCCGAAATCACCATGGAAGCCAATCCGGGCACCGTTGAAGCGGATCGTTTCAGTGGTTACCAGAAAGCCGGCATCAACCGTATTTCGATTGGCGTGCAAAGTTTTAGTCCACAGAAGCTGGAGCGTCTGGGTCGTATTCACGGACCCGAAGAAGCGATCCGCGCGGCGCATTTGGCGGCAGGGCTGGGCCTGCGCAGTTTCAACCTCGACCTGATGCACGGCTTGCCGGATCAGTCTCTGGAAGAAGCGCTGGATGATTTGCGCCAGGCGATTGCGCTCAATCCGCCGCATCTGTCGTGGTATCAGCTGACCATAGAGCCCAACACGCTGTTTAGCTCGCGTCCGCCGAAACTGCCCGATGACGATGCGCTGTGGGACATCTTTGAGCAAGGTCATCAGTTGCTGAGCGCCGCTGGCTATCAGCAATATGAAACCTCGGCTTATGCCAAACCGGGCTATCGCTGCGAACACAATCTCAACTATTGGCGCTTCGGTGACTACCTCGGCATTGGCTGTGGCGCTCATGGCAAGCTCACGCAGCCGGACGGTCGGATTGTGCGCACGGTGAAAACCCGCCATCCACGCGGATTTATGAAGGGTAACTACCTCGATAAGCAGCACGACGTCGAGAACGAAGATAAAGCATTTGAATTCTTCATGAACCGATTCCGCTTGCTGGAAGCGGCACCGCGCGCCGAATTCCGCCGCTATACCGGGCTGGATGAGCAGGAGATTCGCCGACAGATAGACCAGGCGATTGCCGCCGGTTTTGTGGATGAAACCGCGGAACACTGGCAAATCACAGAGAAAGGGAAGCTGTTCCTGAACTCTCTGTTAGAGCTGTTCCTGCCTGAAGATAAGTAATGATATGCGGATGGCCCAGTGAATACTGGGTCATTCGTTATGGCCTTTCGGTATTTTGTCTGAGCTGCAGCAACTGCGTATTAATAATGGCGATGTTCACCTCACAAGGTGCGCCATCATCAAGATAGACCGTTTCATAGATCTCTAACGCCGCCCCATTCTGATTGAAATTCAGCAACCTAATCTGTTCTTCATCCGTCACATTGATGGCATTTAAATGCTGTTCCCTGCGCTGCACCTTCTTACCGGTGATCTGCTCAATGTAGGAGTATTTGGATATTTCCAGCTTGCTGAATTCCATGCTGCTAAACATGCTGACCGGAAAGTGGTTATATTCCAGCGCCACCGGAATATCGTCGAAGCTCATCAGACGCACCACTTTATAAATTTGATCGTTAGGTTTGATGCGCAATGCCTGAGCCATGTCAGCGGTAGGGACTTGCATGATGCTGACGGTGATGACTTTTCGAACCCCTTTATACCCTTTCTTTTGCGCCTGAAAATCAAAGGGGGACAATGCGTGGAATCGGCCAACGTGATCGCTTTTTCCGGTCGAGCCGACGAACAGCCCCGAGCCCTTCACCCGATAAATGCGCTGCTGCTCAATGAGAATGCGCGTGGCTTCGCGCACCGTTGCCCGCGTGATACCGATGTTTTTGGCAATAGCAATTTCGGTGTCCAGTTTGTCACCCGGCAGCAGCCCGTCATCTTTGATTTTTTGCAGGAGGTAATCGACCACCTCTTTTTGCTTCTCGGTAATGCCATCGGCCATCAACATGCTTCCCAATAAGTGTGCGAGTGCAAAGTTGCGCTCGGTGACTCAACACGTATGCCTGAATTTATTTTCATTGCGCCACCTCCACCGCTTATGGATGTGATCCAGTTAACGCTTTTGCATTCAATAGCAACCTGTCCAGCCAGATTTCAATATTACATATTGTATCTGTACAGGTCGAGGAGCATTATCGAGATGACTAGACATCTTTAACTCATGAGTTTTTAACTCTCTTAACTAATAACAATAATTATTAGTAAGTTAAGGAAATAAAGCTTCTCGTCAGCACAGAGAAGCCAGACTGACAATTAAAAACACCACCAATACCAGGGAATTTCATTCAAACATGACTGTACATCTCATCATGAAAATGATGACAACTTCAGTCACATTGACTTCAGGAGATCACCATGGCGCATCTCGCTAAATGGCTGAATGAAGAAAAAATTCAGTACCTCGATAACGTCTCAAACTGGCAACAGGCGATTGAGGTTGCAGGACGTCCTTTGCTGCAGGAAGGGGCGATTACGCAGGACTACATTGACACCATCATCCAGCAGAAGCTGGAGATTGGTCCCTACTTTGTGATTGCGCCGCGCATCGCCATGCCGCACGCCCGGCCAGAGCAAGGGGCCAAAAAACTGGCCTTATCCGTGCTCAAGCTGGCGCAGGGTGTCTCTTTTGATGCGGATGAAAACGACCCGGTAGACATCCTTTTTATGTTCTCCGCGCCGGACAGCAACAGCCATATCGAAATGATTTCTCAGCTGGCTGAAGTCCTTTCCGATGAGGAAAAAATGGCACAGATTTTCAGCAGCACCAATCAGGCTGAACTCAGCACCCATTTGTTATCAGACAATTAATCATTCCCTTTAAAAATCAACGAGGTCAACGATGAAAATAATGGCAGTTTGTGGCTCCGGCCTGGGAAGCAGCTTCATGATGGAAATGAACATCAAAAAAGTGCTGAAAATGATTGATGTCACCGCCGACGTCGAGCATTCCGATTTGGGTTCCGTGACGCCTGATGTAGCAGATGTATTTGTGATGGCAAAAGACATTGCCTATAGCGCCAATCTTCCAGAAGACAAAGTGATCATCATTAATAACATCATTGATCTGAAAGAGATTGAGCAAAAAGTTCGTACTTATTTCAATAAATAACCCTCTCAACCTACGCTGAGGTTATTATGTTTATACAAAACCTTTTACTGGTAGTTGTCGACGTGCTGAAAGTCCCCTCCATTCTGGTTGGTTTGGTGGCGATGTTTGGACTGATTGCACAAAGAAAACCGTTCCCGGACATCATCAAGGGCACGGTAAAAACTATCCTGGGTTTTCTGGTGTTGGCAGGTGGCGCAACGGTGTTGGTGGGTTCGTTAACCCCGCTCGGCGATATCTTCAAACACGCTTTTGATGTACAGGGAATCATTCCAAACAATGAGGCGATGGTTTCCATTGCTTTAGAGAAGTACGGCGCACCCACCACGCTGATTATGGCGTTTGGTATGGTGGCCAATATCATTGTGGCGCGCTTCACCCGCCTGAAATACATCTATCTTTCAGGCCACGTGACGTTCTATATGGCCTGTATGATTGCCATTATTTTGTCGGTGGCAGGTTTCGAAGGTGTGCAGCTGATTTATACCGGCTCGCTCACACTCGGCATGCTGATGGCGATCTTCCCGGCCATCGCGCAACCTCATATGCGTAAAATCATCGGCCACGACCAGGTTGCGTTAGCACATACCGGAACCGTGGGATACGTGCTGTCAGGTTGGATTGGTTCATTAGTGGGTAAAGGTTCGAAATCCACTGAAGAAATGAACATGCCAAAAAACCTCAGTTTTTTGCGTGACAGCACCATCTCCATCTCACTGACGATGATGATTATTTACTTTATTCTGTCGGTGTCTGCTGGCCGGGAATATGTAGAGAGTCAGTTTAGCCATGGCCAGAACTATCTGGTGTACTCGTTCGTGCAGGCGATTACCTTTGCAGCGGGTGTGTTTATTATCCTGCAGGGTGTGCGCTTAATTCTGGCGGAAATCGTCCCGGCCTTCACCGGCTTCTCGGAAAAACTGGTGCCGAATGCACGCCCGGCTCTGGATTGCCCAATCGTCTTCCCGTATGCACCTAATGCGGTACTGGTGGGCTTTATCTCCAGCTTCGTTGGTGGACTGGTCGGGCTGTTCTTCCTCGGACAACTGCACTGGGTGCTGATTTTGCCAGGTGTGGTGCCGCACTTCTTCTGTGGTGCTACGGCGGGCGTGTTTGGTAATGCGACCGGCGGGAAACGCGGCGCGATGCTGGGTGCTTTTGCGCACGGTATCCTCATCACCTTCCTGCCAGTGGCGCTGTTGCCGGTTCTGGGTGCGATTGGGCTGACCAATACCACCTTCTCCGACACCGATTTTGGCGTCACCGGCATTATCCTCGGTAATATGGCCCGCTACCTGGATAAAGGGATGATCATGATGATCATCACCGGCTGCTTCGCCTTGCTGGTTATTTACAACTATGTCGCCAGCAACAAAGCGACAGCAGAAGAAGCCAAAAGCGAGTAATGATTGAAACGTAGCGGCGCGATTGATCGCGTCGCTACGTTTTTTAACCTTTAACGCTCTGCGTCAGTGCTTTGCGTTGGCCTTCCAGATCCGTCACCCGGTTACACACCTCGTGCCCGAAGTTCTGGAAATCTTGTTCCTGATTCTTCCACTCCGCCTGAACCGCCTGCTGCAAGCCACCCAAATTGCCCATAATCGCCTGCAATGGATTGCTACCGCTCGCCGCCTGGCTGCTGCCCATCTCGTTCAGGCTATCCTGCATTATGCCGCCGAGCGTGCTCTGCACCAGCTTTTCGCCGTCTGCGCGCACTTGATCAATCGCCTGATGGTGGAAGGTCAAACCATCGGGACGATGCTCAATAATGCGGTTCATCTGCTGTTTCAGCTGACCATCCAGAGTGGTGAGGCGATTACGCACGTTGCTGTTCGCCCCGAGCTTTTCCACAATCACTTTATCCAGCGCAATACGGCTGCGCTCCAGACGCGTAGAAGCACCGTTATCGACCCAAGGTAAATCACGGCGTAACGCACTCTGGTAATCAATGGCTTTCTGGCGTGTCGCATTATCAACATTGGCTTTCTGACCGTTAAAGGTCACATCACCCTGCGGAGAGATTTCGAGGTTACCGTTGGTGCCCACCACCTGCACGCTCTGGGGTTTGATAATCACATCATCCTGAGGATTAACGCTGCACTGATAATCAGCCTGCGCCTGCGTCGCTGCGGCCAGCAACAGTGCGGTAAGAAGAGCCTTACGAACCATGAAATCTTCCTTAAATAAAAGCCGCCAACGCCTTTGCAGTGAAAGCAGGTCAGGCGTCGGCGGCGCAGCGAATTGGGTGACGGCCAGCGCACAGTAACCGGAGCGTACATGAGTACGTGAGGGTTACGAGCACTGCCCGGTGCCCAGTGCGCAAGTGAGCTAGCCTGAAGCGAGATCTCAGACTAATAAATAACTTAGTCCCACCAAACGTCAAAGAGTTCAGTCACCTGAACGTCTGTCAGGTTGCGGGCTTCCAGCCACTTACGCACTAATTCGCGGTGCTCATCGGTGCATTTGCCGGTTTCCTGCAGGCAAACCAGACCTTCCCACACCAGATAACCGCTGCCATCGTAGGCCAGGCCATTAGGATCAATCACTTCAGTGATGAACTGATCCAGAGTGGCATCAATCTGCTCTTCAGTGGTGCCTTCGGCAAAACGCCAGGCAACCGAGAAGCCTAACTCCTGAAACTCATCAATATGCAATTTTTTACGTAAACGACGGCTACGCTGTACGGCCATTATTTCACCCTCTCAAACATCAGATCCCATACGCCGTGGCCCAATCGCTGCCCGCGCTGCTCAAATTTGGTTAACGGACGCGTTTCAGGACGCGGCACGTAATCGTGACTTTCTGACAGGTTTTTATACCCGTCCACGCTGCTCATGATTTCCAGCATGTGCGTCGCATAATCTTCCCAGTCCGTTGCCATATGGAAGACGCCGCCCAGCTTCAGCTTGCGCATCACCAGCTCGGCAAAAGGTACCTGCACAATGCGACGTTTGTTGTGGCGCGCTTTATGCCACGGGTCCGGGAAGAACAGCTGTACCATACGCAGCGAGTTATCCGGGATCATCTGCTGCAGCACTTCGACGGCGTCGTGGCACATCACGCGCAGATTCTCCACGCCCGCCTCTTTGGCCGAGGCCAGACACGCACCGACCCCCGGCGCATGCACTTCCAGGCCGAGGAAGTTCTGATGGGGATTGTTCTGCGCCATGGTCACCAGCGAGGCGCCCATGCCAAAACCAATCTCAAGCACGACTGGGGCTTCGCGGCCAAACAGCGCCACCATATCCAGCGGCTCCTGCTGAAACTCGACGCCCATCTCCGGCCAGTAATTATCGAGTGCCAGCTGCTGTCCCTTGGTTAAGCGCCCCTGGCGACGCACAAAACTGCGGATACGGCGTAATGGCCGCCCGTTCTCATCAAATTCTGGGGTGATGACGTCATTTATCATGTTGAAGCCTGCTGGTTAGCCTATTCTGG
Source organism: Pantoea sp. EA-12 (assembly GCF_030053355.1). Lineage (NCBI taxonomy): Bacteria > Pseudomonadati > Pseudomonadota > Gammaproteobacteria > Enterobacterales > Erwiniaceae > Pantoea > Pantoea sp. EA-12. The sequence goes on from NZ_JASGBY010000005.1 coordinate 150,401, forward strand.
GAAACGGGCATTATGCAAAGTTAGATAGCAGAAGCAAGCCTTTGCAATCTTCCGGTTTACACCCCGATGTCTCTGTGCTGGAATTCCTGCCTGATTGTAGAGTAAACACGGAAAATTTCCTTCTAATGATGCAAGCGCCGCAGTTCGCGCAACAGGTGCTGGAGTGGTATCACCGCTTTGGCCGTAAAACTCTGCCGTGGCAGCAAGAGAAGACACCTTATAAGGTGTGGCTCTCTGAAGTGATGCTGCAGCAGACGCAAGTTGCCACCGTTATCCCCTACTTTGAACGCTTTATGGCGCGCTTCCCGACGATCGCCGATCTGGCTGCGGCACCGCTGGATGAAGTCCTGCACCTGTGGACCGGTCTCGGTTACTACGCCCGTGCGCGCAATTTACATAAAGCGGCGAAACAAGTGGTCGATAAGCACGGTGGTGAATTCCCGCGCAATTTTGATGATGTCGCCGCACTGCCTGGCGTGGGGCGCTCTACCGCAGGAGCCGTGCTGTCACTGTCGCTTGGCCTGCATTTCCCGATTCTGGATGGCAACGTTAAACGCGTGCTGGCGCGCTGCTATGCCGTGGGCGGCTGGCCGGGGAAAAAAGACGTTGAGAAACGTTTGTGGCAGATCAGTGAAGAGGTAACGCCCGCTGAAGGGGTCAGTCAGTTCAACCAGGCGATGATGGATCTTGGCGCGTTAGTGTGCACTCGCTCACGCCCTAAGTGTGAAATTTGCCCATTGAGCAATGGCTGTGTGGCTTACGCCAACAGCAGCTGGCCTGAGTATCCGGGCAAGAAACCCAAAGTGACCATTCCAGAGCGCAGTGGCTGGTTCCTGATGATTCAGCATGGTGACGAGGTGTTCCTCGAACAGCGCCCGCCAGTAGGCCTGTGGGGCGGCTTGTTCTGCTTCCCGCAGTTTACCAGTGAGCAAGCGCTAACTGACTGGCTCGCCGAGCGCAGTATTCATGCCAAACCCCAGCAGTTAACGGCATTTCGTCACACCTTTAGCCATTTCCACTTAGATATTGTGCCTATGTGGCTGGCGTGGCCTTCTGCCGGGTCGCTGATGGATGAAGCGAGCGGTCTCTGGTATAACTTAGCGCAACCACCGTCAGTGGGATTGGCAGCGCCGGTTGAGCGCTTACTGCATGAACTGCGCCATCCCCAGCAGTTATCACTGCGTTCAAGCATGATCGAAGAGGAAGAGTAATGAGCCGCACCATTTTTTGTACGTTTCTGCAACGCGACGCTGAAGGTCAGGACTTTCAGCTCTATCCTGGTGAGATTGGCAAGCGCATCTATAACGAGATTTCTAAAGAAGCCTGGCAGCAGTGGATGTCCAAGCAGACCATGTTGATCAACGAGAAGAAGCTTAACATGATGAACCCGGAAGATCGCAAAGTGCTGGAGAAGGAGATGATCAATTTCCTGTTCGAAGGCAAAGATGTGCACATCGAAGGTTTCACCCCGCCAGAAAAATAACCGTTCAGGGCCTCCCTTTGAGGCCCTCTTTTTCGAATCAGGCACGCATTTACAATGAATAAAAAACTGATAGCCCTGTTGGTGATTGCACCACTTTTGGTTTCCTGCTCCGGACAAAAACAATCGCAGTATCATGAAGAGTGGGTTAAGGACACCAACGGTTTCGATATTCTGATGGGGCAGTTTGCCGCCAACATTGAAAATATTTGGGGAATCAATGAGGTTCTGATCGCCGGACCGAAAGATTACGTCAAATACAGCGACAGCTATTACACCCGCAGTCACATCAACTTCGACAGCGGTAGCATCACCATTGAGACCATCGCCGGTACCGATCCAATGGCCAGCTTGCGCCAGGCGATCATCACCACGCTATTAATCGGTGACGACCCGGGTAATGTTGATCTCTACTCCGATGCCAACGATATCCAGATCAGTAAAGAGCCGCTGCTTTACGGCCAGGTGCTGGATAACACCGGCCAACCGATTCGCTGGCAGGGCCGTGCCGCCAGCTTTGCGGATTACCTGATTCAGAACAAGCTGCAAAAACGTACCTCAGGCCTGCATGTGATCTGGTCTGTCACCATTCCAATGGTGCCGAACCACCTCGATAAACGTGCGCACAAATACCTGCCGCTGGTACGTAAAGCGGCTGAAGAGTATGGCGTTGATGCCTCCTTGATTCTGGCGATTATGCAGACTGAATCGAGCTTCAACCCCTATGCGGTGAGCAACTCTGACGCACTGGGCTTAATGCAGGTGGTTCAGCATACGGCCGGGGTGGATGTGTTCCGTATGAAAGGGAAATGGGGCAAACCGAGCCGCAGCTATCTGCTGGACCCAGCCAATAACATTGATGCCGGTACCGCGTATCTGTCGCTGCTGCAGAAGAGTTATTTAGGTGGGATTCAGGATCCGCTGTCACGTCGTTATGCGGTGATTACCGCTTACAACGGCGGTGCGGGAAGCGTATTGCGCGTCTTCTCCAGTGATAAGGATCGCGCCTTCTCAGCCATCAACGGCATGTCGCCGAGCCAAGTTTATCAGACGCTGACCACCAACCATCCGTCAGCCGAATCTCGCCGTTATCTGTATAAAGTGAGCCAGGCGCAGCGCAGTTATCACCGGTATTAACGGAGTGGGTTGTGGCCCTCATCCCAACCTTCTCCCGCCAGCGGGAGAAGGGGCCGATCCAGCACTTAGGTAATATGTGCACCATCCCAACAATCTCTGCTCTATACAGTCCCCTCTCCCGCTTGCGGGAGAGGGGGCCGATCCAGCACTTAGGTAATATGTGCACCACCCCAACAATCTCTGCTCTATACAGTCCCCTCTCCCGCTTGCGGGAGAGGGTTAGGGTGAGGGTAATCAACCGCACCGATTACACCATCATATTCGCTACCAGATGCTTACGACCGCTCTCATCTTCCTCGGTGTAAACCCCTTGCAGCTCCGGTGAGAAGCCAGGCAACAGATTGATCCCCTCTTCCAGCGCGAGGAAATAGCGTTGCACCGCCCCGCCCCACACTTCACCCGGCACCACACAGAGCACGCCTGGTGGATATGGCAAGGCGCCTTCAGCTGCAATGCGCCCTTCTGCTTTGGCAATCGGCACCAGCTCAACTTCGCCTCGAATATAAGCCTGATGCGCATCCTGCGGGTTCACTTCCACTTTCGGGAAGCACGCCTCACGGAACATCGCCTTCTGCAGATCTTTCACATCGTAGCTGACGTAAAGATCGTGCATTTCCTGGCACAGGCGGCGCAACGTGTAGCCTTTGTAGCGATCGATATTCTTGCGATAAACACTCGGCAGCACTTCCGCCAGCAGCGCATCTTCTTTCACATGGTTTTCGAACTGCTCCAGCATCGCCACCAGGTGTGCCATCTTCTCGGTATTCTCCGCTGGGGTCAGCAGGAACAAGATGGAGTTGAGGTCGCACTTCTCCGGCACTATGCCGTTTTCACGCAGATAGTTCGCCAGGATGGTCGCTGGAATACCAAAGCTGGTGTACTCACCGCTGGCGGCATCAATGCCTGGTGTGGTCAGCAGCAGCTTGCAGGGATCGACTAAATATTGCCCCTCATCGTAACCCGCGAATCCGTGCCATTTCGCGCCCGGTTCAAAGCTAAAGTAGGCAGGATCGGCAGCAATCGCGTCGGTTTCGGCGGATTGCCACAGTTTGCCATGCACTTTCTCTGGCAGGAATGGTTGAATCATCTCACAGCGTTCCAGAATCGCTTTGCGCGCATCAATGCCATGGGTGACGCAATCATGCCACATGCTGCGCCCCGCATCGCCTTGGTGCATTTTGGCGTTGATATCCAGAGCGGCAAACAGCGGATAGAACGGGCTGGTTGAGGCGTGCAGCATAAAGGCATTGTTCAAACGCTTATGCGGACAGAAGCGTTTCTGCCCGCGGATGTGGTTGTCTTTTTTGTGAATCTGCGAAGTCTGAGAGAAACCCGCCAGCTGCTTATGCACCGACTGCGTAACAAAAATGCCGGGATCGTTTTCGTTGAGTTCCAGCGTCAGCGGCGAGCAGCCTGCCATCAACGGAATAAACTGCTCGTAGCCCAGCCACGCGGAGTCAAACAGGATGTAATCACACAGGTGGCCGATGCGGTCCACTACCTGGCGCGCGTTATACACCGTGCCGTCGTAGGTGCCGAGCTGGATGATAGCCAGACGGAACGGACGCTGATCTTTGGCACGATGCGGCGCCACTTTTTGTACCTGCTCACGCAGATAAGCCTCATCGAAGCAGTGCGCATCAATGCCACCAATAAAGCCAAACGGGTTGCGGGCCGCTTCCAGATACACTGGCGTGGCTCCCGCCTGAATCAGCGCACCGTGATGGTTGGATTTGTGGTTGTTACGGTCGAACAACACCAGGTCGCCACGGGTCAGCATGGCGTTGGTCACCACTTTGTTGGCGCTGGAGGTGCCATTCAGCACGAAGTAGGTTTTGTCGGCGTTAAAGACTTTGGCGGCAAACTTCTGCGCATCTTTGGCCGATCCTTCATGGATCAGCAAATCACCCAATTTAACGTCGGCGTTGCACATATCGGAACGGAAGACGTTCTCGCCATAGAATTCATAGAACTGACGGCCCGCCGGATGTTTGCGGAAAAATGCACCGCCCTGATGGCCAGGGCAAGCAAAGGTGCTGTTCTGCATATCGACATAGCGGGTGAGCGTATCGAAGAATGGCGGCAGCAGGTCAGATTCATAGGCTTGCGCGGCGTCTTCCAGCGCCTCCCACTCTTCCTCAGCGCCATTGATTTCGCCGGTCACGCCCGGCAGTTTTAGCACTTCTTCATCGAACGCGTTAGCCACAAACACCGGCAAATTAAAGCCGGTCTGGCGCAACAGCGTTAACACGCCGCTGCGCGTATCCGCCAGTGAGACGACAACCGCCGCCACATCCGTAAAATCAGTATTGTCCAGCGTCACCACATCACGTGCAGTGTTCAGGCTGAGGCTTGGTGCTACCGCTACGCTGGCAGCGATTTTCAATGGATTCATAACACAAATCCCCGTAATGAAGGATGAGTGGGTGCCAGTGGCACAGCAATGAGGAAATTTCCCCGGCGAATAACGTCACTTCGGGCGGTTCAACCACCACAACCGATAGACATCAGTAAAGTCAGATCGCGTCTGTCTTTAGTCATGTCCAAAAGCATAGCGCGTTAAGCTGGCCTCACCGCATGGTGAGCGAGAATTGCGAACAACAGATGACGGAGAAACGCGGATAGCGAATGCGCAGTGTTACGAGCATGGCAGCGTCCTCAGTGGTCAGGCGGAAGGTAATGAACTGGGGCGCAATGATGGCATCTTTTTTTTACTGGAACAACCCGTGCAAAGAGATTTCTACGCATAATCAACAATATATAACCATTTGATTAATAATGCATTATCAGATCGATTCATGATAAAAACGCTTAAATATCTTTGTGTTATGAAAATTTATGCAAGGTATTACCAGAAGCCTGTTGTTCCCTTATTTGAGAGGCGTAAGATGCCAGTAACTTTCCTCAACCAGCCGGAGGCTGCATGTTCAAGGCATTGGTCATTGAAAATGATGAACAGGGATATCGCACATCCCTGCAGGATCTCTCAGAAAAACAGTTACCCGATCAGGATGTCACCCTCGAAGTCAGCTACTCCACACTCAACTACAAAGACGCACTGGCCATCTGCAATAAAGGGCCGATTGTGCGCCAGTTTCCAATGGTGCCCGGTATCGATTTTGTCGGTCGCGTGATCAACAGCCGCCATCCAGAATGGCAGCAAGATGATGTCGCTCTGCTCACTGGCTGGGGCGTGGGTGAAAAGCACTGGGGCGGTCTGGCGCAGAAGGCCAGCGTCTCGGGTGACTGGCTGGTAAAAGTTCCGGCGGCACTGAGCCCGCTGCAAACCATGGCGATTGGCACCGCAGGTTTCACCGCCATGCTGTGCGTGCTGGCACTGGAAAAACAGGGCATCACGCCGCAGCACGGTCCCGTTTTGGTGACGGGGGCCAGCGGTGGTGTGGGCAGTTTTAGCGTCAGCCTGCTGTCGCGCTTAGGCTATGAGGTCGTGGCCTCCAGCGGCCGCGCCAGCGACAGTGATTACCTGATCAATACCCTAGGAGCGACCTCGATCATCGATCGCGGCGAACTGAGCGCGCCGGGTAAACCACTGGCGAAAGAGCGTTGGGCTGCAGCGATTGATAGCGTTGGCAGCCATACGCTGGCCAATGTGCTGGCAGGTATAAAACGCGATGGCGCAGTCGCAGCGTGCGGCATGGCGCAAGGTCTGGATCTGCCCACCAGCGTGGCTCCGTTCATTCTGCGCGGTGTGGTGCTGGCCGGTGTCGATAGCGTGATGTGTGCCAAGCCGTTGCGCCAGCAGGCGTGGCAGCGACTGGCAGAGTTGGTGGATGGCGCACTGCTGGAGCAGTTAACCAAAGTGATCCCGTTGAGTGAAGCGCGTGAAGGTGCCGAAGCGCTGCTGGCAGGTGAAGTACGCGGCCGATTGATTGTGGATTGTCGCTAACCTTTGGTCGCCATAAATGGCGCCCCTACATTGTAGGGTGCGCATTTATGCGTACCTGGATTGCATTACGCCCGCAACTGAATCTGCGGCCTTCCCTGCTCTTGCGGCATCACCACGTGCAGGTCCGCCTGATACCAGCGCGTCAGCGTGCTTTCTGTCATCACCTCTTGCGGCGCGCCCTGCGCCACTAGCTTGCCCTGATGCAGCAACAAAATACGATCAGACCACAGCGAAGCCAGATTGAGATCGTGCAGCACGGTACAGACGCTGAAGCGCCCGTTACGCGTCAATTTATGCAGCAGACGTAAACTGTACTGCTGCCAAAACAGATCCAGCGCCGAGGTCGGCTCATCCAGAAACAGCCAGCCACGCGGGCCATCATCGTGCCACAACTGCGCCAGTACCCGCGCCAGCTGTACGCGCTGCTGCTCCCCACCCGAAAGCGAGCGATAATCACGCTTTGCCAGCTCAAGGCTGCCGGTAATCTGCATCACTTCCTCAATCACCGCTTTGGATTTGCTGGCAGGCCAGGGCGCACGCCCCATCGCCACCACCTCTTCGGCAGGCAGCGGGAAAGTCACGCTGTTTTGCTGACGCATTACCGCGCGACGTTGCGCCAATGGCTCACGCGGCCACTCACTCAACGGACGATCGCCCAACCAACACTCCCCCGCATCAGGCGTCAGAAACCCGGTCAGCAGACGCAGTAAGGTGGATTTGCCCGCGCCGTTTGGGCCAATCAGGGCGATCATCTCGCCTGGCGCGAAGGTGACGGAGACATCATCAATCAGCGCACGCGCACCATGGCTAAAACGCAGGCCGCGAGCCTGCATGGCATCACTCATTCATCCCCCTTTGCTGGCGCAAAATCAGCCAGAGAAACCATGGACCACCCAGTAAACTGGTGAGTAAACCCACTGGCATCTCTGCGGGGATTACCACAGTACGCGCCAGCGTATCCGCCAAGAGCAACAGAATGGCACCGGCTAACGCTGAGCCAGGCAACATCCAGCGATGATCGCTACCGACGCAGAAACGCATCACGTGGGGTACCACTAACCCGACAAAGCCGATAATTCCGCTAACCGACACCGCCGTGCCCACCAGCAGTGCGCTCATCACCAGCAACTCGCGCTGGGTGCGCTTCACATCAATCCCCATGTAGTGCGCATCTTCCTCACCAAGTTGCAGCAGGTTAAGACGGCGAGCACGGGTCTGAATGGCAATCAGCGTAGGAAGGATCAGTACCGCACACACCGCCAGACTCGGCCATTGCGCGGCGCTCAAACTGCCCATGCCCCACAGCGCCAGCTGGCGCAGCTGTTGATCATTACTGAGCCAGGAAAGCACCCCGACTGCCGCACCGCACAGGGCATTAATCGCGATACCAATCAGCAGTAAACGTGACAGATTTCCCAACGCCAGGCGGCTAAAACTGAAGATCAGCAGCGTGACGATCAGGCTGCCAATAAATGCCGCAATCGAGGGTAACCACAGCGCCAGCAGCGGCGGTAAGCTCAGCGGCACCACAATCGACACGGCCACCGCCAGCCCGGCTCCACTGCTGATACCCAGCAAACCAGGATCGGCCAACGGGTTGCGGAACAAACCCTGCATCACCGCACCGGATACCGCCAGCGCCATACCGAGCAGCACCGCCAACAGCACTCGCGGAAGACGAATATTGAGCCAAATCTGCCACGCCATATCGCTGAGCGGTGCATGAAACAGGGTGCGCATCGAGAGCGGCATCGCGCCGAAATTGGCGGCCATCAGCATGCAAACCACCATGCTGATGCCCATCAATAGCAGCCAGCGCATCACGGCGGCATTAGTCATGCTTTACCGCTTCGGCGGCTTTGCGCAGCTTGACGATAGTCTCTGGCGTGTCGAGGCCAAAGCTCAGCAGTGCCATCTCGTCCACCACCAGCAGCGCATGATGCTGACCCGCAGGCGTCAGCGCCAGCCCCGGCAGCGACCAGATTTTATCCTCGCCACCCAGCGTGCGCAGGCCATCTTCACCGACCACCACCAGTTCGGGTGCCGCTGCCACTACCCCTTCCTGCGACAGTTGCTGATAATGCGGGATAGCGGCCATGGCGTTGACCAGACCGGCACTGCGAATGGCGGCATCTGCGCCAGTTTGGTTTCCTGCCGCCTGGGTACGCATGCCGCCATGCGCCATCACAAACAGCACTTTCACCGGCAACGGCTGCTGTGGAATCTGCGCACGCTGCTTATTCACTTTTTCAATCAGCGCTTTAGCTTCATCTTCGCGATGCAACGCTTTGCCGATGGTGGCGATTTTTTCCGGGATCGCATCAAGGCTGGTTTTGCCGGTGACATCCACCACTTTCACGCCCGCGCTCTCAACCTGCTGCAATACCAGCGACGGTTTCGCCAGCTCACTGGTCAGCACCAGCGTGGGTTTCAGCGCCAGAATGCCTTCGGCGTTGAGCTGGCGCATATAGCCAATATCCGGCAGCTTATTGGCCTGCGCCGGATGCTGGCTGGTGCTGTCGCGTGCCACCAGATCAGCCTGCCCATCGAGCGCATAGATGATTTGCGTGACGTCGCCGCCAATCGAAATCACCCGCTCGGCGGCCCATGTCGGCAGCGCCAGCGCGCCCAGCAGTAACAGCGTTAAGCGTTTCATGCCGTGGCTCCTAATGCGGTCACCTGCTCACGCCAGCGCGCCTGCTCAGGTGTGCCTTCGCTGCGCTGACCATACAGCTGTGCGATCTGCGTACCGTCAGCAGCAAAGAGTTCAAGGCTGGTGACGAAGCCATCACCACTCGGTTTGCGCGTGACCCAGCTTTCGGCAATGTGATCCGCCATCAGATGCAGGGTGAAAGTTGGGTTGAAGATGTTGACCCAGTTGTCCATCGGCATCAGCTTCTCCACCGCACCGGTAAAGATCTGCGTGCAACCGCGATTGCCGATAAAGATCATGATTTCGTTACCATCCTGCTGCGCCTGATCCAGCAACTGGGCCAGTGAATCATTACTCACCTGGCGCGCCAGATCGTCAGGCACCGCGTGGAACGCCTGCTGGCGAGAAATATTGTGACGCTTCAGTAAGCCAAAGAACTGATGCACATCGGTAATGGCGCGCCATTCGGCTTCCACTTTTCCGGCATCAATCGCGTGGCTATATTCCGGCGCAGCCGCAGGTTGCGGATCAAGTGCCGCAGCGGTTTCTACGCTGAATTCGGCGATCAGCGCATCCCATGCCGCCATGTCGGTGTTATCCGTGGTGTAGATTTTAAGCACCGCATCGGCGTGGCGGTCAAAGATCTGAATGCTTTGACGCTCACCGCGCGCGGTCTGCTCACGCAGGAAGAAAGCGCTGTGCCATTGTGCCGGGAATAGACGTTGATCCAGCGCGCGTGGGTTAAGAATCAGCCCGGCATGTTCGCCGAGGTGCAGGTTTTCATATTTCCCCACCTGCTCATGCACCGCATATTCGTTGCGGGTGATGCTTTTGGTTTCGCCAACAGCTTCCAGCGCTTTCAGCAATGCCGGGAAATCCGCTTTCAACGCTTGTGCATCCTGGCCGAGGCGCGCTTCACACAGCTGCGCTTCGCCAATGCCCATCAATGCCGCCAGATCGCGGGCATACTTTTTCGGATGTTCGCCTTTCAGTGCTAGGTAGTGATCGTAACGTGGGTTCATTGCTCTTGCTCCATGAAAAGGCCCTGCGCGAACGCAGGGCGAAAAAGTGATTAGAAGTCGACGTTCACACCGAGCTGGAAGGTGCGGCCTGGCTGAGTCGCCAGCGCGATATCATTACGATCTTGCGCAGTATCGCTGGTCATTTCGCGGCTGCTCAGGTAATCCCAATATTTGCGATCTGTCAGGTTGTACACGCCACCGCTCAGCTTGACGTTCTTCATCACCTGCCAGTACGCCGTCAGATCAACCATGCCGTAGCCTGGCACACGTTCGTAATCGGTGGTGGAATCCGTCAGTGCAGTTCCGGTGTTGGTGTAGCTCTGGCGATTGGTCGCGGTGGCTTTTTTACCTTTCACGAAGGTCGCGGTAACCGCTGCACCGTACTCATTCTGTGGTGCATCCCAACCCAGACCCAGTACCGCTTTCATCGGTGGTACGCTTTCCAGATCGACATAGCGGTCGCCGAGGTAGCTGGATTTGGATTTACCTTCGTTATAGCTAAAGGCGAAGCGCGCGCTCAGGCCCTGCACTTCCTCAAACCAGGTACCAAAGTTCACTTTTCCACTCAACTCTGCACCATAGATATAGGCTTTATCGCGGTTCTCTGCCTGATAAGTGGTGTAGATGTTGCTCGGAACGTTAGTGAATTTCTCCGGGCTGCCAGAGCGGGTGTAACGGTTGTAAGCAATGAAGTTTTTATAGGCGTTATAGTAAACCGCCGTGTTCATTACCACACCTTCAGTCGGCTGCCCTTTCAGGCCCCATTCGAAGTTGTTACTGGTTTCGGTTTTCAGATCCGGATTACCAATCAGCGCGTACTGCTGGCTGCCCGCGTAGCTTGAACCAAGGTTCCATGAACCATACAGCTGGCTGGCGTTCGGGAACTGCGCACCACGCTTGTATTGCAGGTAGGTCATCAGGTTTGGCGTCAGCTCATACTGGAATGCCAGTGACGGCAATACTTGGGTATCGCTGTTGCCTGAGCCGTACAGCGTTTCAACTTCAGATTCGGTCAGCACGGTGCTGCCGGTGGTCAAGCTGCTGAGGTTCTGCGGTTTGGTATTCTGATACGCAACGCGCACGCCAGGGATCACCGCCAGATTGTGGCTATCCAGATCAAAGTTGATCTTATCCTGCACGAAACCGCCCAGCGTGTAGCTGCGACTGTCCGCTTCTGGCTGCATGATCACACTGAAAGTACTTGGCGTTGGCGATTGACGGAATGGACGTTCGGTATCTTCCAGACGACCATTCAGGCCCGCACTGATTTCATGGCGGCCCAGGGTTTTCGCCAGACGCGTTTCGAAGCCATAGCTGTCGGTATTGTAGTCCGAATAAACCGTTTCATAGGCTGACGCGCTGGAAGGCATGTAGGTGTTGTCATGCGCTTCGGTGTGTTGCCAATAGATACGCGTATTCAGGCTGTCGATGAAATCGTTATACGGCGTGTATTCGTCCGCCAGGCTCAAGCCAAAGCGACGGGTATCGCTCTGCTGCTGCGCGGTGCCATAAACGGTATTGCCGGAGGTATCCCAGCTGTCGTAATGGGTGTGATTGGTTTTGTGGTAGAAGTCTGCGGTACCGGTAATTTTGTGCGCGTCATTTGGCTCCCACACCACGCTGCCCAGCAGTGCGTCAGAGTGCCAGTTGGCGGGATAAGCGCCACGGCTGGCATCGTTATTCTGCGTTTCCTGACCATCGCGGCGGCTGTAAACAAAGATACCGCGCAGTTCCTGATCGCCCGCAGCAGCGGTGATGCCGTTATGCCAGCTACGGTTAGAAGAGTCGAAATCACTCTGATAACCAAAGTAGGTCTCTTTGCCTGGGCGCAGGTAGTCATCTGGTGTCTTGTTACGGAATGACACTGCGCCGCCGATAGCGGTATTCGCTTGATCAACGGAAGTGGCGCCTTTATCGATATCCACGCGACCAAACATGTAAGGATCGATGTAGTCACGGCCAATGCCAAAGGTATCTAAACCGGCGCGGCTGACATAGCTACGTCCCGTCGCATCCGGCAGCGAAACCCCATCGACGTTGATATCGACACGGTTGCTCTCCAGACCACGGATGTTATAGCCGGTGTAACCCGCGCGGTCGAAGCCGCTTTTACCCGCTGAAGATCCACCACTCGCACCGGTTGCGGTGACGCCCGGTTCGTAACGCATGATGGTACCGAAATCGTTGCCACCGTCACGCTGCATATCTGCGGCGGTAATGGTGCTTTTGCTTCCGGCCTGTTTTTCCAGTTTCGGCGCAGTTACCGTCATAACGGGTTCAGCAGCCGTGGTTTTGTCAGAAGATAGGGCAAGTGTCGTGTTATCGCTGGCGGCATAGCTGCAAGCGGCGTGTATAGCGGAAGACAAAATGGCAACTTTAAACAGACGTTGCTGGGTCATTCCCTGAAAGAGTGAAGACATGCGCGAAATACCTGGTTAATTGTTAGTATTCGCTCACTGGATTGCCGCCAAAAAAACGCGATATGCGTTAAAAAACCGTAAAATGTGTGGACTTATTTTATGTAATAAATAATTTCGTCAGGAATGTAATGCAATTGGTAATCATTATCAATAAACTTTACACTAAGATGTATCTTAGACCGCACATTTTGTTAACTTGTTTATAATCAATAATTAAGAAGAGGCATGTTATGTCGCAAAAACCGGCTGTGACCATTTACTACTGCACTCAGTGCAACTGGCTGCTGCGATCGGCGTGGATGGCGCAGGAGTTGTTACATACTTTTGCTGAAGATTTAAGCGCGGTGACATTGAAACCGGGTACTGGCGGTGTGTTTGAAATCAGTATCGATGGTCAGGTGATTTGGGAGCGTAAACAGGAAGGCGGATTCCCGGATGCGGCGGCGCTGAAGCAGCGCGTGCGCGATTTCTGCTGGCCCGACCGCGAGCTGGGGCATGTGGATAAGAAAAAACCGGGCTAATCGAGGTGCGCATAAATGCGCACACTACATTACGCAGCACACATTTGTAGGGTCGCCATTTATGGCTACCGCCACTGACTAACCCTCTGCCCCATCCCCCTCCGGCCACAGCAGGCGATCCTGCGCGGTGCTCAGCGTCACAATCGCGGGATGATAGATGGCAAATGACTCCGCTAACGGGCATACCATGTATTTACCTTGCTGGCTGGGCACAAACTCTGAGCGTGGCATAAATGCCGCACCTTCAAACCCCTGCTCCATCATCTCCAGCACCAGTCGGGGTTCCGACACCTTGATGCTGATATTGACCTGACTCAGGCTGCTGAACAGCTTATTGCGCAGCATCTCATAGGTACCCTCGCCGCCAATACGGTGTAATAAAATCAGTGGAATACCGCTGAGATCGGCGAAATTAAGCGTTTTTCCCGCCAGCATGGCACTGTAATGTGCTGAGACCACGGTAACGGTATCAATGGGCTCCAACTCGCGCACAAACCAGGGTTGCCGATCCTGTGGGATCTGCATCAATGCGATATCCACACTGTGATCGATCAGCATCGCTTCCAGATGACTGGAATCAGACACCACGACGTTGATGTCCCAGTCGGGGCGGTTTTGGTAATAATCCATCAGGATCGGCGTGAAGTAGCGCAGATAGAGGTAGGAGATACCGATGGTGACGCGGCGCTGTTTACGGGTGGCGATGGTCACTGTCTGTCGCTGCAAACTGTTGACCTGGCTGAGAATATCGCAGGCGCGACGATAGAGAAAACTGCCCGCCTCAGTCAACACCATGGCGCGCGGTGTGCGGGTAAATAAGGGAGAACCGATCTCCTCTTCCAGCTCCTGCAGGCGTTTTCCCAACGGCGGTTGTGCGATGTTCAATAGCTTCGCGGCTTTACTGATCGAGCCCTGTTCCGCTATCGTGCAAAAATAGTGCAATCGTTTCAGATCCATGGTGCCTCCACGCCTCTTTCGCGCTTATTTTAACATGGACAAAATCGATCCAACCGCGCTGAACGCAAGCTTAATGGATATAGCTGCTCCACACGTGGCTTACCGGCATCACCAGCACCAACGCCGGTAACATGTTGGCCACCGGGAAGGATTTAATCCCCGCGATACGAAAACCCCCTGCCAGCATCACAAACCCGCCAGCCGCCGTGAAATCGCTCATCATCGGTGCCGTAATGTGCGGCATAATCAGCACAGCGGCGGAAGCCAGCACCAGTTGTACCAGCAACTGTGGCACGGCAATCACCGCTACGGCATACCCTAACAGCGTGGCAAAAATCGCCGCCGTGAAGATATCCATGATCGATTTCACTAGCAGGATGTTGGCATCGTGCGTCATGCCTTCGGTCATGGCACCAATAATGCCGGTACCACTGGCACAGAACAGCACCATGATCGCCACATACTTCTCGGTGAACACTTCACCGCTCAGGCCACCTTCGGCGGGCTGGCTCTGAAAGCGACTCACCAGCCCTTTCGCCAGATTTCCCAACCGGCCGATCTTCTCCTCCAGATAAACCAGCTCACCGATGGCGGCTCCAAGGATAAGCGCCAGGATCACCGCCGGCATACTGTGGATCTTACCGATCAGCACAATTCCAAGGCCCATTGACGACAGGCCGAAGGTCATGGGCAACGCGACGCGCAGCCTTTCAGGCACTTTGGTGCCGAGAAAAGCGCCCACCAGCCCGCCAATCAGCACGGCACTGCCGTTGACAAAGGGTCCCACTACCATAATTTTCTCCTTACTTATCGTTGTTATTTTCACCCCAGCGTTTGAGGTTGCCCACGTCGAGATCGAACAGATCAAGGGCGCGCGCCACGCTGTGATGCACCATCTCATCCACCGACTGCGGCTGCTGATAGAAGGCGGGAACCGGTGGGTAGATAATGCCGCCCATCTCAGTCACCGCCTGCATATTGCGGATGTGTGCCAGATTGAGCGGCGTTTCACGCACCATCAGCACCAGCCGACGCCGCTCTTTGAGAATCACATCGGCTGCCCGCGTCAGCAGATTGCTGGTCAGCCCATGAGCAATCGAGGCCAGAGAATTCATTGAGCAGGGCGCAATCAACATCCCGAGCGTTTTAAAAGATCCGCTGGAGATAGAAGCCCCCAGGTTGCTGATGCTGTGAACCTCATCGGCTAAATCCACCACATCCTGCCGTTGCCAGTGGGTTTCCATTGAGCGTGTCACTTCTGCGCCCTTGGTCACCACCAGATGCACCTCGACATCTTGATCGCGCAGCAGATGCAACGCCTTAATGCCGTACTGAAACCCTGACGCGCCGCTGATGCCGACGATAATCCGCCTTCTGCTCACTGCCACCTCACTTACTCAAAATCGGGAAGAAAACGTTTCACATCGACGTCTTTGAACTTCGACCGTTCGAAGTGCGCCTTCATATGCCACGGCACGGTGCAGTCAAAAATGGTTTTGCAGGTCACACCCTGCTGGCTGATGCTGGCACTGTATTCCGGCACCTGGGAAGGATCGAGCGGATGGCAGCGCACGCCGGGAATGGTGAGGGTATCGACATCGCCCTGATAGCGAGTCTGCATCGCCCACAGAATGTCGTCGGTGTCGAACACATCCACGTCGTCATCCACCAGGATCACATGCTTGAGTTCAGAGAAAGCGGCAAAGGCGATCAGGGCTGCCTGACGCTGACGCCCTTCATCCACCGCCGATGATTTTTTAAACTGGATCACCGCCAACAGCTTGCCCCCACCGGAAGTGTGCGCATTGACGTTCAATACCCGGCCCGGCATCGCACGATCCAGCATATCGAGAATACTGGCTTCGGTTGGAATACCCGCCATGCTGACGTGTTCACCACTGGGGCCCAGTGTGGTTTGCAGGATCGGGTGTTTACGGTGAGTTACCGCTTTCACTTTGATTACCGGCAACTCGGCTTTGGCTTCGCCGGTATAGCCCGGAAATTCCGGCATTGCTTTGCCAGTATTGGTGTTCTGATCTTCCCGTACACGCACGTTTGGCAGCAGTTCACCTTCAATCACGATCTCCGCATGAGCAATGGCTTTTTCGTTGATGCTCACGCAAGGGGCCAGTTGAACCGGATAACCGCGCAGCGCACCGGCAATGCTGAGTTCGTTGAAGCCAAGTGGTGTGGTCGGCGGTTCAAAACAGGCGGCGATCTCAATCGCGGGATCGACACCGATACTGATGGAGATCGGCAGTGGCTTCCCGGCCTGCTCGGCTTTTTCACGGAAAGCATCAATATGGCGGCCTGGGGTTAACCACATTGAGAGTTCATCACGGCTTTGAATGCACAGGCGATGAATGGTGATATCGGATTCATGGGTGTCAGGATCGGAGGCGTAGCACATGCCCATGGTGAAATACGGACCAGCATCCTCTTCGGTGTTGGTCGGTGCGGGTAACAAAGTACGCAGATCAAAGCCAGGATCTTCGGCGTAGTGCACCACTTCCTGACAAACTGGCTTGGTGCTGGTCACCACTGGCGCGATGGCATGATGCACTGAATCTTTCAGCAGGAAGCCGAGTTTTTCTGGTGGGCAGTTAAGCAGATGGCCAACACGCTCACGCGTTGACATCAATCCGGTTACCACCCGCACATCCGGGAAGCCTTTCACCTTATTGAACATCATCGCCGGGCCTTTGCGTGTAGGACGTTCGCACGTACCACCCGCCCCGACATAGCGATAAACACCTGAAAGCTCAGCGTGGGGAGCGACTTCAGTATCAGTGCTGACAAACTCACCTTTGATGCCGGTCAGTAAGGCAATCGCCGAGCGCAGATCGTGCACGGCTGGGGTTTTGGTTTCAGACATATTTCTCTCCATAAACGCGTTAACTGCAATGGAGAAAAAGTAGCGCTAAATAAAAAGGGGGAAAACTACCGTTTATATTTATCAGCTAAACCTTTTTGGTATAGCTGTAATAATTCATGTTGAGTTGTTTTATTTTTATTAATTTAATACAGAGAAATTAACACTGAAAAGAATAAAAAAGCGCGATAAATCGCGCTGTTACACTGTTAACTACTGGCAATCTTTTCAGTGGCTTCATTTAACGCATTAATCACCGCCTCCAGCGCTTCAGGCGAAATATTTTCCTGCGCCAGACGATGATTCAAGGTATGTCGGATATTATGGATGGCCTGTTCCATTTCTGGAATACTGCGGTTATTCACCAGAATGGCTAACGAAGTCAGGCGCTCAATAATAGTCGCAACATTGTCGCCATTCTCGGCTAATAGTGCCCGACCACCGTCGTTAAGTGCATAGGCTTTACGAGACGCATGGGCATCCACGACGCGGATCGCATCCATCTCTTCCAGTAGCGTTAAGTTGGGGTAGATAATACCAGGGCTTGGCGAGTACTCACCTTTCGACAGCTCTTCGACCGACTTGATCAGCTCATAGCCATGTGCCGAGCCGTTCGCGAGGAAGTGCAACATCAATAAACGGATATCACTGGCGTCCAGCATCCTTTCTCGTCGCTTTTTACGCGCACCGGCACAGATTGCACGCTGTGCATTATCGGACTGCCATGGAAAATCCCGCTGATGTTTCATTGCCTTCCCTGAGGTCAATTAAGGGAGGTTGATAGTAGTCTGCCGCCTGGCAAAATTCAACACAGGCGGCAGCGGGCGCGGTGAAGTCAGTTATTTCTGATGCCAGTAAGCCACTGCACGCACGAAGTCGGTATGAGCACCACGACGCTGCGTGAAGTAGTCGCTAAGCAGCTTCACCGCCTCGCCTTCACCGGTCAGCCAGATAAAATACTCTTCTGATGGCAGCGAGATCTTATCCAGTTGCGCAAGCAACGGGCCCAAATTATCCACCTGCATCGTACCGCTGCCTAACCAGGTCACCTGCACGTTTGGCAAGTCGCCCAGGTAATCTCGCCCGGTGTTTTCATCGGCAAACGCCAGCAGATGAATCTGCTGCGCCTGCATTTCAGCGTAACGGCGCTTGAACGCGGGCAGACCGGTTTCATCACAGACATAAATCTGGCAGGCATAGTCGACCGGCACTACGCAGGAACCCCGTGGACCACCCATGGCGATTTGGTCACCGGGTTTCGCATTATTGGCCCAGCTGCTTGCCACGCCGCCATCATGAATGTAGAAGTCGAGCGTCAGCGAATCAACACCGTTAAAGGCCAGCGGTGTGTAATCACGCGCGGCAGGACGCACCCCACCCGGCCAGACAATGCCCTCTTCGGTCATTTGCGGCAGAGCCAGCGCGCTGCCCGCGTTTTCCGGGAAAAACACTTTGATGTGATCGTCATACGATGGTGAGTTAAAGCCCGCCAGATCGCTGCCGGTAAATTCAATACGCCAGAAAACGCCGGCGATTAAGGTTTTACTCGCCACGGTAATATGACGAAAACGCAATTCATTGCGTACGCGCTGCGGCGCACGATCGTTAGTGGTGTTTCGCAAGTGTGAATCTCCTTGAGCGTGTGCGGATAAAAGCGCATGCGCATCGCCTTCAAATTGGATTTAACCAAGCCTGGCTGATGCTGGTTGTTTATCCCTAATTTTGCCCCGTACCGGACGTCAGAAGTCCGCGCATGAATCAAATGTTATCGAAAATCATTCTCATCTGATAGGCGTTAGAATAGTTATGATATATCTTCAGCGCAATGCCGAAAAATGCTATTGGGGTTTTGGCGTGAGAAATCGCGCCGCGACGTTAACATGCGGCGTGGGATCGAAGTGGAGAGCTTAAATCGGGCAGGAATCAGGCTTGATGGTTGGTGCAGTTAACGAAACTGTTATCTTCCTGAGTGTGCTGCGGCAGTGGGTTGTCGCCCACAATTTCGTGCTGCTGGCAGTGTGATTGGTGCGGATGAAGCCCGCCTGGCGGTGAGAATGGCTCAGCCATCTGTGCACTTGCCAGCGAGGAAAACGCCACAAGCGCTGTCATGAGAAACAACGGTAGAAGTCGCATAATTTTTTCTTTTTCACTTTGAGGTTCGGAGCGAACCGGGAATGCAGGTGATTATCCAGCCTGATGTGTGGCGGCTGGAGTTTTACGCGGCCAATCAGGTTTCGATGAAGGATTTTACGCCAGTTACGGCAATGATTTTATAAAATCGTGCGGTTAATCACGGTAAACCGCACGATTTATGCATTAACAGGTCGAGACCGGGATGTAGAACGTGCCTTGTAGCAGATCGGGGGTGCTGTATTTCAGATCCAGCTTGAGCAGGTCTTTGCCTGCACGACGTGCCACACCTAATGCAGGCAGATGGTTGTAGTAAATCTCTGCCGTAAAGGCGTTGATCTCTTCTGGCGTACCGTGCCAATCAATCTCCGCATACAACCCGCTTTCCCCGGTCCAGTTCTGCACGTTGCGTGGCAGTACATCGGCATACTGACTTTCCAGCGCCTGGAACAGACTGATGTGCTGCTGATCGGCAGAATTGACGCCTGGGCTGAACTGGAAGCCTAACCAACCGCGGCTAACATGCTTACCGGCAAAGGAGACAAAATCGCGCGTGTGTTGTGCCACCACTTGGTTGTGATGGTCGATATATTCGCCAAAGCGACACTCCCACTCAATCACTTCGCCACACAGCTGCAGCTCAGGCTTTTCGGCCAGACGAGCATTGACCCACGAACGCTGGGTGGAGATACGGCTGTGGAAATCCTTCATCAGCATTTCTGGAATGCGACGATAGGCGCCAGGCGTCATGGAGAAGTGGCTTTTGAACACCCTGGTGAAATTTTGTTGGTTATCAAAGCCAAAGCGCACGGCAATATCAATGAGCGGCATACTGGTCAATTTCAGCGCCATCGCTGACATGGTCAGGCGACGTTTACGCGTATAGGACGCCAGTGTCTGGCCGGTCATCTCTTTGAACATGCGTTGCATGTGCCACTTGGAGTAACCAGATTTCAGGGTAATCAGATCGATATTAAGCTCGTCGGTCAGATTTGCCTCTATCCAGTCCACCAGATCGTTGATGTACTGTTTTTTTAGATTCAGGCTGAGCATGATTTTTTTGATCGAGTGATAAAGGTGAAGGATTTGCGCGATTCGTCACATAAATATAACAAAAACGTATTACTAACGTAAGGAAGAGTAAAGGTAACGCAGCGGGAAAAGCATTAATTGCTTAGGTGACTAATTTTTTAGCGTCAAATCGGATGCGTTTAAACTGTGAAACCCCCGTCAAAAATTAGGGTTTTGCCTGAGGTCGCCTCGTAGTGAGCACATTATTGTCCATCAGAAAACCATGACCTACGCATCTGCAGTACGCTCCCCACCATACGAAACAGTAATACCTTCACGTTATGCCTTAACCCTTTGCGGCAAGGGATTTGCAAGTGTTAAACCGCTGTGCTTTTTTAAAGCAGCAAAGCAAACGGTTAATCAGCGAAGGAGAGGTTATGACCCGTCTTACCGCACAGGATTTTCCCCAGGAACTGCTTGAGTTGTACGACTACTACGCACACGGCAAGATCAGCAAACGCGAGTTCATCACGCTTGCCGCCAAATTCACCATAGCCGGTATGACCGGTGCCACGTTACTCAGCGCCATGAGCCCAAACTATGCGCTGGCGCAGCAGGTCGAGTTCACCGATCCCACCATCAAACCCGAATACATTCATTACCCATCGCCGCAGGGGCATGGCGAAGTGCGTGGCTATCTGGTGCGCCCCGCCAACGCCACCGGCAAAGTAGGTACCGTGGTGGTGGTGCACGAAAATCGCGGGTTGAATCCCTATATTGAAGATGTCGCACGCCGTGTAGCAAAAGCCGGCTATATCGCGCTGGCACCGGATGGCCTGAGTTCAGTTGGCGGCTACCCTGGCAATGACGAAGAGGGCCGCGCCCTTCAGGCGAAAGTTGATCCCACTAAGCTGATGAATGATTTTTTTGCCGCCGTCGATTTTCTGATGCATCACGAAGAAGGCACCGGCAAAGTCGGCATCACTGGGTTCTGCTACGGTGGCGGTGTCGCCAACGCGGCGGCCGTGGCCTTCCCCGAACTGGCCTGTGCCGTGCCCTTCTATGGCCGCCAGCCGAAAGCCGAAGATGTGCCGCGCATAAATGCCCCGCTGCTATTGCACTATGCGGCTTTAGATAAAGGCATCAATGAGGGCTGGCCAGCGTACGAAGCGGCTCTAAAGGCTAACCATAAAACTTATGAGGCCTATATTTATCCGGGGGTGAATCACGGCTTTCATAATGACTCGACGCCGCGCTATGACAAAGCCGCAGCCGAGCTGGCGTGGAGCCGGACGTTGGGTTGGTTTGAGAAGTATTTGCACGGGTGAAAATACTGAGTTGAAGGGGCGAGTCTTGGCACGCCCGTCGCGGGCGGCTTAAAGGCCGCCCTGCAGCTCATAGCTTTAAACCGCAAAATGCCTCAACGCGTCACGGTTAATCTCAATCCCTAATCCTGGCCCCTCGGGAATGGACACCCAGCCGTTTTGTTGAATTATCGGCTCAGCAATGATCGCCTGCCGAATAGGATGTTCAGTTTGATCGAACTCTAACAGCGGTTGTAAGGGCTGTAGCGATGTTGGCGTGTGCGTCGGTACCGTGGCCATCCACTGTAAGGATGCCGCGATTCCAATGCCACTGCCCCAAACATGAGGATTGACTCGCACCCCAAAAGCCTGGGCCATATCGGCTATTTTTTTACACTCCGACAAGCCCCCCGCCGCGCAGATATCAGGCTGGATAATATCCATCGCCTGTTGGGTTAAAACTTCACGGAAACCATAACGCGTAAATTCGCACTCCCCCCCGGCAACGGGGATATCAATCGCCGCTTTAACCGCACGATAACCGGCTAAATCTTCGGGTGGCACCGGTTCTTCAAACCAACCGATATCCAGTTCTTCCACCTCGCGGCCCAGCCTTATTGCAGCGACGGCGTCATAAGCGTGATTGGCATCGATCATTAAGGCAACGCCTGCGCCAATGGTGTCACGAATTGCGCGTGTGACCGCGGTATCTTCACGCACGCCGAAACCGACCTTGAGTTTCATCGCCTGGAAGCCTTGTTCGACATAACCTGCTGCTTCTTCGCATAAATAGCGCAGAGGCTCGCCGCTATCACGACGATATAATCCGGTAGCATAGGCTTGCACCTGAGTACGGGTTGCGCCCCCCAGTAATTGATAGGCAGGCACACCAAAGTATTTTCCGCGCAGATCCCATAGCGCGATATCAACCCCGCTGAGCCCTTGAATCACCACGCCTTTCTGACCGTGATCGCGTAATCTTGCGTATAACTCCTGCCACAGGAATTCACTGCGCAAAGCATCCTGGCCAATCAGCATTTGCCCCAATTCCTCTACCACCGCTTTGGTGATCCGCGCTGGACCATAACACTCCCCCCAGCCGACCAATCCTTGATCAGTCACAATCTCCACCAGCATGGCGGTGCGCGTATCGTAGCGGGCGCGGGAATAGGCGAAGGGCTGGCTTAGTTTGGCACTCAACAGATGCGTGTTTACCGCGGTAATTTTCATGATTGTCGCTCCTGCGGGCTGTCAAAAATTTCACTCATGATGCGTCCATCAAGATCGCTGGTTTTTAAACCGAGCCAGTGCGCAAGCGTGGCTGCAGGGTCAGTCATGCGATAGGGACCCCGTTGTTGGCGGTTGCGATAGTAGCCGTGACGAATGCCTTTACCATAAACCAGCATGACGCCATAGTTTGAGCCAAGCGCTGTTTCCGCCGTGGGTTTCTGCGGCCCATGGTTGGCCCCCGGCTCTTCAACCGGGCAAATATCCTCACCATTTTGGCTGACGCCCCAGACAAAACCGGTGTTGTAGGCAAACACAATGTCGCCAGCACAATCGCCCCAAAATCCCAGCGCCACAGCATCATCACGCCGTAGCGCGACACTCACGGCATTACGCACGCCATCTGCGGTGTGCACCTGCCAGCTACTGAGTGCCTGGATAGCACGCGCGCAGATGTCATCCATTTCTGTCAGTGATACCACATCATGATTAACAAAAATCTCCAGCCCACCTCGTTCCGCCTTGAGATAGAGCGGCGAATGTGACATGTCCGGCAAGCCCTGTTCGTCCAGCACCGCCAGCGCATGTTTTTGCAAATAACGATAGATGTCGCACATGTAGCTATTGGGTACCGCGCCATGATCTGACGCGAGCATAATCAGCGTCTCATCGTCGGTTTCATCGAGTAAGCGGCCAATACTGGTATCGAGGATCTGGTAACTTCGGCGCATCACCGCATCGTACTTCTCTGCTTGCTGTGCATCGAAGAAAGGTGAATCAGGGTCGGTCTGACCCAAACAGTTATGATGCGATTCATCCACTAAACGATGTACCGTGGCCCATAATGTAAAATCCTGTCGCTGCGTCAGTTCCAGCGAGCTATCGACCAGCCACTGGGACTGTTCATCTCCCTCTTGCCAGGTGGCGGCTAAATACGGCGTGTCGGGTGCCGCTTTAGCCACCCACTTACTGAAGAACGGCGATTTCTGCTGCAGCAAACTGGCGAGACTGGCGTTATCACTCAATCCATCGAAGCGTGTGACTTGGCTTTGCAGGATTTCGATGTTGCCCTGGTCGTCACACTCTCCGCAGAAAAAGCGTACCTGACCGGGAATGTCATAAGCAGCAAGTGAAAACCAGGCTGACCACTGTCCAACAGGCAGTGCAATACGATCTTCACCCAGTTGCAGTAACGGCCGCTCCTGCTCAACAGACAAGGCCAATGCCAAGGAATCTCCGTGTCCACCCCGTAACGTCAGGACGTAACCTTCATCATTTTTTTCCAGCGCCTGCCACGCCCCTTTATTGTGATAGGCCAGCGCACTTTTCGGTGGCCAGCCGAGAGTTTGTTGCTTTGCTCCTCCTTGCCCTAATCGCGCTTCCAGTCGTGTGGTATGCCCCATGGGACGGAATATCTCTCCCGGCCACGCCTGAGCACGCCCCCAATACGGGGCAAAGCTGAAATGATCGCCATCGGCATCCATACTCTCAGGAAAGTGCACCAGTGCCGCTCGCTTATCGGCATTCTGCAACGTCGCCAGTAGATTATGACTGGCGGTGTTATCGGGCGGCACACCCTGTCCAATCCAGCTGGTGCCTGGGCTTTGGCCGCTAAGAAAAGTCACCCAGTTCACGTCACCCCATGCAGATATAAAAGGTAGCAGCTCAGCTGCCGAGCCCTGCTGAAGCATGCGCGCAATGTTGGGTAATGCCCCTTGCGCCACGTAGCGTTGCAACAGCGGCATTGTCAGGCCATCAACGCCAAAAATAATCGCCTTACGCATCGTTACTCCTGTGAGATCGGTGGCGTGAGTCGCACGCCGGGAGAAGGAAAACCGGGCTGCTGCATGAGCCCTTCAAGAATGCTCTGTAAACTGCTGCGAATGTGCTGACGCATAGCCTGTTCGGCGGCATCGGCATCACGCGCCTGCATCGCTGCCAAAATTTGCTGATGCTCCAGCCAGGATTGCCATTTACGCCCCGGCAGGTTCATCGCGATGACATGGAACAGTTGTAGCCGATCCAAATAGAGCGTCATGATGCTGCTGATGTAAGGATTGTCGGCGTGGGCAAAAATGAGTGTGTGGATCTCGTCGCCAGCATCATCTGCGTTAAGTTCGTCTGAGCGAAGGGGATGTTCCAGCACAGAAAGTCTTTCAGCCATGGCGGCCAGCGCATCATCTGGTGCGCGGAGCGTGGCCTGCCGAGTCGCTATTCCCTCTAATGCTTCACGGATGACAAACAATTGCTGAATGTCCTGTAGTTTTATTTCGCTTACAAACCAGCCTTTGCGCGGTGTCAGTTCAACAAAACGTTCCTGTTGCAGCCGATAAAGCGCTTCGCGAATCGGGGTGCGGCTCATGCCCAGCTCTTCAATCAGCCCCATTTCCGTCAGCGAGCTGCCAGGCTGCAGCGTTAAAGACAAAATCATCTCTTTGATGCGGCGATAGGCAATTTCGCTTAACGAGGGTTTATAACCTGGACTCTCCATTACACGCCTCCAGGAACATCGCGAAGTTCAAAGCGTTTGATGCGGCCCACCATGAACAGATAGAAAAGGATTACCGCCACCGCATGAGCGATAACAAACCACAACACACCGTTGAAAGATCCGGTGAGCTGTAAGATGAAACCAATGATGATGGGAGTAGTAATGCTCGACGCATTGCTAAAGGTGTTGAGCACGCTGCCAGACAATCCGGCGATCTCTTTCGGCGCGGTGTCAGCATTCACCGTCCATCCCATGCCACCAATCCCTTTGCCAAGGAATGAGGCCGCCATGATGGCTATCACTGCAGTTTCAGAATCGGTGTAGTTACAAAGCACCATTACACAGCACAGCAGCATGCCGCACACAATCGGTAATTTTCGCGCCAGCGAGAGTGACATCCCCCGACGAATCAACATGTCCGACAGGAAGCCTCCCATAATGCCGCCGAGGAAACCGCACACCGCAGGAATCGCCGCGACAAATCCCGCTTTCATGATGGTCATATGCTTTTCTTGCACCAGATACACCGGAAACCAGGTAATGAAAAAGAATCCAATCGCATTTAAACAATATTGCGCAAGATAGATACCGAGCATCATGCGGCTGGCGAGTAGCTGCTTCAGCCAAATAAGGCGTGGCTTGTGTTTATCGCCGTCCATGTTCACCAGCGCGCCACCTTGCTGCATATGATCCAGTTCAGCTTGATTGGTCATTGGATGTGAAAGCGGATCGTGTACCAGTTTGCGGAACAGCGGCAGGAATGCGATACCAATCAACCCCAATACCGTAAAAACGGAATGCCACCCATAGGTATGCGCCAGCCAGCCCATCAGCGGGGCAAAAAACACCGTGGCACCGTACTGCGCGGAAGCAAAGATAGCGGCTGCGGTGCCGCGCTCTGAAGCCGGAAACCAGGCCGCCACTAAGCGGCTGTTAGCAGGAAATGACGGCGATTCCGCAGCCCCCACCAGAAAGCGTAAGCAGAACACCACCACCACAGCGGCAGCGCCGGTAACAAAACCGGCAAGTCCAGTCATCAGGGTAAACAGCGACCAGAAAAAGATGCTCAGGCTATAGATCAGTTTCGAGCCGTAGCGATCCAATAACCAACCGCCCGGCAGCTGAAATAGCACATAAGCCCAACCAAAAGCCGAGAAGATCACCCCCATATCCACGGCATTCAGCCCCAGATCCTTTGCCATGCCGGGCCCGGCCAGCGAGATAGAAGCCCGATCGGCGTAGTTAATGAGCGTAACAAAAAACAGAACGGCGACCACCAGCCAGCGCACATTGGTTTTGCGTGCGCTGGTCACCTTATCGAGCGTGAGAGATTTTGATTGTCCCTGCGGCATGACGTACCTCATGACAACGGTGTTATCAAGCTGGCCGTGGTGTAATCGGCCCCATGACGCATCACATTCAAATTGGATGCGGCTTGTATACAACGTAGATACAGGCGAAAACCTGTGCCACCGGGGTTACGGGTAACCGTTGGTTTTTCCTTAGAAAGTGTGAGGAGGATCGGGCAATGTGCTGAAAAGCCCGAAAAAAGTGTGAGGAGGATCGGCGGAAGCAATTATAAAGCTGTTCAGCAACATGAAGGGGCTGACCAGCATCTCTGCCAGCCCTTAAATCATACAGACTCTGCGTCTTTCACAATGCGGTGTACATTGCTCTCCAGCCAGTCGGCAAGGCCAATCACATGACCTTCCACTTCATGGCCCAGCGGCGTCAAACGATATTCCACGTGCGGAGGCACCACCTCATAAGCAATGCGCTCAATAAATCCGTCCTCTTCCATGTAGCGCAGCGTTTGCGCCAGCATGCGTTCACTCACGCCACCAATCTTGCGGCGCAACTCACTAAAACGCAGCGTTTCTTCACGCAGCGCTAATAATACCAATACGCTCCAACGGCTGGTAATGCGCTTAAGTACATCACGCGATGGGCAGTTGACGTTCAGCAACTCGCCGCGAATAAATTTTTTACTCAGTTTTTCAGACATTTAATCAGCCTTCTTCAAACTAACAAATCTGTAAGTACTTACTAAAAGTTAGTTTATCCCCTACGCTGTTTTCATACCAGCTCAAACTGAAGGAAAACATCATGATTGCAATTACCGGTGCCACTGGCCAGCTTGGCCGTTTAGTGATTAACGAGTTACTGAAAAAAGTCCCTGCCAGCGAAGTGATTGCGGCGGTGCGTTCACCTGAGAAAGCCGCAGACCTGAAGGCATTAGGCGTCACGCTGCGTACCGCGGATTACAGCAAACCAGAAACATTGCTGAGTGCTTTTAGCGGCGTGGAAAAAGTGCTGCTGATCTCCTCTAGCGAAGTCGGTCAGCGTGAAGCGCAGCACAAAGCCGTGATTGATGCAGCGAAAGCGGCGGGTGTGAAGTTCATCGCTTATACCAGCCTGCTGCATGCCGATACATCGCCGCTAGGCTTAGGCGTTGAGCATCGCGCGACCGAAGCCCTGCTGAAAGCATCCGGTGTGCCGTTCGCCCTGCTGCGTAACGGCTGGTACACCGAAAACTACGCCGCCAGCATTGCGCCCGCTTTGGCCCATCACGCCTTTATTGGTTCTGTGGGTGAAGGCCGTATCGCTTCTGCATCACGCGAAGATTACGCTGCTGCGGCAGCAGAGGTGATCAGCCGTGACGATCAGGCAGGCAAAGTTTACGAACTGGCTGGCGACGACAGCTACACCCTGGCTGAATTCAGCGCTGAGATTGCTAAACAGTCTGGTGAGCAAGTGGATTACATCAACCTGCCGCCTGCCGAGTTTGAAGCGGCGCTGAAAGGGGCAGGTTTGCCAGAAGGTTTGGCCGAACTGCTGGCAGATTCCGATGCCGGTGCGGCTAAAGGCGGATTGTTTGACGACAGCCGTACGCTGAGCAAGCTGATTGGCCGCCCGACCACGCCCTTTGCGGATGTGATTAAGGCGACGTTGGCGAAGTAAGGTGCGGGTTTGATGCCCTCACCCTAGCCCTCTCCCACAAGCGGGAGAGGGGACAGTTAGTTGCGATATTTAAGTAGAATGCCGGCCTGATAACTCTCTCAATCAATCCCCTCTCCCTGTGGGAGAGGGGACAGTTAGTTGCGATGTTTAAGTAGAATGCCGGCCTGATAACTCTCTCAATCAATCCCCTCTCCCTGTGGGAGAGGGGACAGTTAATTGCGATGTTCAAGTAAAATGCCGGCCTGATAACTCTCTCAATCAATCCCCTCTCCCTGTGGGAGAGGGGCAGGATGAGGGCATCAGACAGCCCGCCTCCCCCGCCTCGTTTGCCATCAATTGATCAATCAAAATGGCGATTTTAAACCCTATGATGGCGATTTTCTTATTTACAGATAATTCTGCACGCTAATTTAAACCTTCATTTAAAACACCGCTTTCATTTCCTGAAATATAGTCCGTTGTAATCCCTGAAAATTCACCGAAAAACCCGATCCATCGACAAGATTTATTACGTTCATAGATATTTTGCATTGTTGTCACGCCTTGTCAGCAAGATATAATTTGGTCTTTACGCAACCGGGACTTTATCAGGAGGCCGCTATTAATACATTCAACCAGCAACGCAACGCTTTCGAGGATCGACGCGATGATGCTGAACTGGAGTATCAATACGATCCCCACGAATTTACCCGCGAAGGAATGCAGGATTCAGAACCGGAGCCGGAGCTGATTGAAGGTCTGCCCGCGCCGGATGCGCTGACGCCTGCCGATCGCTATATGGAGTTGTTCGAGCATGTACAAATGTCGCGTATATTTCCAGATGGCAAAACCTTCCCCGACTGCGCGCCAAAATTCGATCCGCTGGATATATTAATCCGCTATCGCCGCCGTAAACGCACGGCAGAATTTGATCTCGAAAAATTTGTGCATGACCATTTTTATTTACCGCAGGTGAATGAGAGTTTCTATGTTTCGAATCCGGACAAAACGCTGACGGAACATATTGATGAACTCTGGCCGGTGTTAACCAAAATGCCGCAGCAGCATTTACCGCACTCTTCTTTGCTGCCTCTGCCTAAGCCTTACGTGGTGCCAGGTGGACGCTTTGGTGAGACCTATTATTGGGACTCCTATTTCAGCATGCTCGGCCTCGCTGATGCCGGGCGTGACGATCTGCTGCGCGACATGGCTGATAACTTCGCGTGGCTAATTGATAATTACGGCCATGTGCCAAACGGTAACCGAACCTATTACCTCAGCCGCTCGCAGCCGCCGGTGTTTGCTCTGATGGTTGAGCTGTTCGAGGAAGACGGGATTCGTGGGGCAAAACGCTATCTCGACCAGTTGATGAAGGAGTATCAATTCTGGATGGATGGCGCAGGGGAGCTGATGCCGCACCAGGCTTATCGCCATGTGGTGCGCATGCCCGACGGTTCGCTGCTTAATCGCTACTGGGATGATCGCGACACGCCACGTGATGAGTCGTGGATGGAGGATGTGGAAACCGCCAGCAAATCCAGCCGTCCGGCGAATGAGGTGTACCGCGATTTGCGAGCGGGAGCCGCCTCGGGATGGGATTATTCGTCTCGCTGGCTGCGCGATCCGCATCGTCTGGCGAGCATTCGCACCACGCAGTTTATTCCGGTCGATCTCAATGCGTTCCTGTATAAGCTGGAGTTGATGATCTCCACGCTGTCACATGCCAAAGGCGAAGAGTTAACCGCGCTGGCGTGGCAGAAGAAAGCCGATACGCGCAAACAAGCTATCCACCGTTATCTGTGGGACGGCACGGCAGGCGTATACCGTGATTACAACTGGCGCGATGAACGCTTTGGTGCCTTTACGGCTGCTGCGGTGGTACCGCTGTTCCTTGGGCTGGCGACGCCGGAGCAGGCGCATCTGCAAGCCGTGGCGTTACGCCAGTTGTTGTTGACCCAGGGTGGCCTGGTGACGTCGATGGTAGAAAGCGGTGAACAGTGGGATAAACCCAACGGCTGGGCGCCGTTGCAGTGGATGGCGGTTGTCGGATTGAATCACTACGGTGAAGAGACGCTGGCAACAGAGATTGCCGTTAACTGGCTCACCACAGTGAAAAACTTTTATTCGCTGCATCATAAGCTGGTGGAGAAATATGACATCAGCGGCGATCGTGCCCGTCCAGGTGGCGGCGGTGAATATCCGCTGCAGGATGGGTTCGGCTGGACCAACGGCGTGACGCGTCGGTTGATGTCGATGTATGGGCATTTGCTGGCGGATTAAGATTGTGCGGCCTGATGCCCTCACCCTGGCCCTCTCCCACAGGGAGAGGGGATGGATTGAGAGAGTTTGAGGGCCTGCGTTCTACTTAACCATCGCTAAAAGCAGTCCCCTCTTCCACAGGGAGAGGGGATAGATTGAGAGAGTCTGAAGGCCTGCGTTCTACTTAACCATCGCTAAAAGCAGTCCCCTCTCCCACAGGGAGAGGGGATGAATTGAGAGAGTCTGAAGGCCTGCGTTCTACTTAATCATCGCTAAAAACAGTCCCCTCTCCCGCTTGTGGGAGAGGGTTAGGGTGAGGGCAGACCTATCTTACCGCTGCAAAAACGCCAGCAAATCGTCGTTTAACTGATCCTGATGCGTCACCGCAAAACCGTGCGGGCCATTCTCGTAAACCTTCAACTCTGAACCCTTAATCATCTCATGCACCAGCTTCCCGGTGGCTTCAAACGGCACGATCTGGTCGTTACTGCCGTGGATCACCAGGGTAGGCACATCCACTTTGGCGATATCTGCACGGAAATCAGTCTCAGAGAAGGCGGTGACACAATCCAGAGTGCCTTTCAGTGAAGCCAACAACGCAATATTCAGCGTCTGCGTCATGACGCCATCCGAGATAGTTTGACCGGCATTGGCGCCGTAGAACGGAGTGGCAAAGTCTTTGATAAACTGCGCACGGTCTTTCAACAAGCCGGCTTTAATGCCGTCAAAGACCGCTTTTTCCACCCCTTCAGGATGATCATCTGTCTTACCAAAGATCGGTGTCACCGCGCCAAGCAGCACCAGCCCTTTCACTTTCGCGGTGCCGTAACGCCCGATATAGCGTGAAACATCCCCGCCGCCCATTGAGAAGCCCACCAGCGTGACGTCGTCTAACTGCAGATGTTCGATCAGCGCATGAATGTCATCAGCGAAGGTATCGTAATCGTAACCTTCCCAAGGCTGCTCTGAGCGACCAAAGCCGCGACGGTCAAACGCAATGGCACGATAGCCACGTTCAGCCAGGAAATTCAGCTGGCTGTCCCACATATCAGCATCCAGCGGCCAACCGTGGCTGAACAATACGGGCTGACCTTTGCCCCAATCTTTGTAGTAGAGGTTAACGCCGTCTTTTGCTTTGAATGTGCTCATGTTTTTTGCTCCGTTAAGTGAGTGATGTTGTGTCTGCCAATCAAGCTACATCGAACTATCGGGAAAACCTAAAGCAGAGATTTTGACAACTTGTTCAAAGATTTTTGCCCTGTCCCGCTGTTAAAAAAGCCTGGACAAGTTGGCCGATTTTTTCCGCTATCAAGCAGACCTCGGGCTTCGTAAGGTGCAGCTATCGCACACTGACAGGAACATGATGATGAGCCAGCAACCTTCAACAGCACCGCGCGGCGGTGCCTTCTCTCCCTTCGGATACGGGCTATTCGCCCTGATCTGGACCGCCTCGGTACTGGGTAACACCGGCAGCTTTATTCGCGACGTTGCCAGCGCCTGGCTGGTGACCGGATTATCCGATAACCCCACCGCCGTGGCGTTGATGCAAACGGCCGCCACCCTGCCGGTATTTTTACTGGCGCTGCCTGCGGGCGTGCTGTCCGATATCGTTGACCGCCGCCGCCTGCTGATTGTGGTGCAGCTGCTGATGGCCAGCGTCAGCGGCACCTTACTGCTGCTCTCCCACAACAACTGGCTCACCGTCGAGTGGCTGATCGGCCTGACCTTCGTTGGCGGCATCGGCGCGGCGCTTTTTGGTCCTGCATGGCAGGCGATTGTGCCGGAACTGGTACCGCGCCATGAGCTGAAAAACGCCGTGGCGCTTAACTCGTTGGGCATCAATATTGCCCGCGCAATCGGCCCCGCGACCGGCGGTTTACTGCTGGCAAGTTTAGGCGCTATGGCGGCCTACGGTGCCGACGTGGCGAGTTATTTTTTCGTTATAGCCGCCTTGCTGTATTGGAAACGCCCGGCGAAAGCGAAAACCGAGCTGAATGAACACTTCTTTGGTGCCTTCCGCGCTGGCCTGCGCTATGTGAAAGCCAGCCGCGAGTTGCACCGCGTCCTGCTGCGCGCAGCAATGTATTTCGCCTTTGCCAGTGCTATCTGGGCGCTGCTGCCGTTAGTGGCGCGTACCATGCTGCACGGCACCGCAGGCTTTTATGGGTTGCTGTTGGGGGCGGTCGGTGGCGGTGCGATTGCCGGAGCGCTGTTGCTGCCACGTTTACGTAGCACGCTGAGCAACGATGGCCTGATGCTGCTCTCTGCGGTGTTGAGTGCGCTGGTGATGCTGGCGCTGGCCATGAGCCCGCCGCAGTGGTTGGCACTGCTGTTGATGCTGGTGTTGGGCGTGGGCTGGATTATCGCGCTCACCACCCTGAACGGTGTGGCGCAGGCGGTATTGCCCGACTGGGTGCGCGGCCGTGGCTTAGCGGTCTATCTGATGGTTTTCAACGGCACGCTGGCGGGCGGCAGTCTGGCCTGGGGCCTGATTGCTCAGCAGTTAGGTCTCGCAACGACCTTGCTGATTGCCGGTGCAGGTCTGGTGCTCAGTGGCCTGTTGCTTAAACGTCTGGCACTGCCCGCTGGAGAAGCAGATCTGCAACCGGCACAGCACTGGGCCGATCCGGTGGTGCACGAAGAGGTGGATGTGCGTCATGGTCCGGTATTGATCCAGATTCGCTACCGCGTGCCACAGGAAGACCGCGCAGCATTCAAACGCGCTATCCACAAGCTGGCGCAGTCTCGTCGTCGCGATGGTGCCTATTCGTGGGGATTGATGGAGCAAACCGATGACCCGACAGCCTTGTTAGAGTGGTTTATGGTCGAGTCATGGCAGGAGCATATGCGTCAGCACCAGCGTGTTTCCCACGCCGATGCCGAACTACAGCAAGCGGTACTGCAATTCCATCAGGGTGAAGATGCCCCGCAGGTCAGCCATCATATTGCGATTTAGCGTTGCGATCGCGCGGCGATAACGTCACGGTCGCCATAAATGGCGCCCCTACATCGTAGGGTGCGCATTTATGCTCACCAACAAACGCCATCACGCCGGAGAATAGATCTCCTGCAGGCCAGGCAGCGCGAGTAAATGCTCGCGCCACCAAATAGCCGCATTACCCGAAGCGCTCTCATTCCACGCCAGATACGCCATATCACGACGGCACTCGCTATCCAGCTGACGCGCCACCAGCGCCCCACTCTCCAGATGCGGTTTTGCCAAGTACAGCGGCAAATAGCCGCAGCCCAAGCCATCGAGCTGCGCCTGCAATTTCGCGGGGAAGTCATGCACGCTCAAGGTTTTCTGCTCATCCAACACGCGCAGATCAATGCCGGCACCGTGACGTGAGGAGTCGTGAACGGTAACCGCTCGATACTGGCGGATTTGCTCGCGCAGCAGCGGTTCCGGCGCAGAGGCCAGCGGATGTTCCGGTGCCACGGCGAAAACATACTCCAGCCAGCCCAACGGTTGGCAGACAATCTCTTTGCGCGTGGCGGGCTCTTGCACCGCGCCAAAGACAATGTCCGCATCGCCGTAGTTGAGCGCTTCCCAGCAGCCGGAAAGCACATCCTGACGGAACTGTAGTTGGGTATGCGGATGCTCCTGATAAAACTGATCGATCAGCGGCGTGAGAATACGAAAAGGCAGCGAAGCATCGACGCTGATCACCAACTGACTTTCCCAGCCACTCTCCACATAGCGCGCCTGCTGTTCTAACTCATTCACCGCACGCAGCAGAGTGCGGCCTTTCTCCAGCATCAACCGACCCGTTGGGGTAAATGTGGCACGATGGCCAGAGCGATCGAGCAGCGTGATTTTGAGATCGCTC
The DNA here is from genome assembly GCF_030053355.1 of Pantoea sp. EA-12. Classification (NCBI taxonomy): domain Bacteria; kingdom Pseudomonadati; phylum Pseudomonadota; class Gammaproteobacteria; order Enterobacterales; family Erwiniaceae; genus Pantoea; species Pantoea sp. EA-12. The sequence goes on from NZ_JASGBY010000005.1 coordinate 184,562, forward strand.
TCCATCTTCTGCACGGTATAGCTCAACGCAGACGCGGTTTTAAACAGACGCGCAGCCGCCGCCGCAAAGGTGCCATGGCGATCCAGCGCATCCAAAATCAGCAATGCCTCAAGATTTAAACGCATTCCTTACCCTCCCCAAAAATTGTTGAACAACAACCCAAAATCTATCCGTTATCAATAAACGCTCTCATTTCGTATTTTTTTACTCAACGACGCAAGCACTTTCACCAGCAGTAACTTAAGGAACAACCTATGAATTATTCACAGCAGGCCAACCATGTGACGCTGGTGATTACCCACAGCATCCTGCCTGAAAAGCAGGCCAGCTATGAGCAGTGGCTCGACACCATCATGCCGCAGGCCGCGAGCTTTCAAGGGCACCTTGGTGTGAATGTGCTGCGTCCGGTACACGGCGATAACGCCTACACCGTACTGATTCGTTTTACCGGGCTGGATGAGCTGTACGCCTGGCTGAAATCAGACCAGCGCAAAAGCCTGATCAAAGATCTGCCAACCCTGCTGGCGCAGCCAGAACATATCGAGGTGCGTCCCGGCGCAGCGTTCTGGTTTACCCCGACGCAAAAAGGCCAGGTCAAACCCGCGAAATGGAAACAATACTTACTGACGCTGGGGGTGATTTTTCCGTCTACCAATCTGGTGCCGTGGTTCTGGAACCAGGTTTTACCCGCCGCCCACGGCACGCTGTGGGGCCACTTGCTAAATGATGCCAGCGTAGTGGCACTGGTGGTGTTCTTATGGATGCCTGTCGTAACACGAGTTTTAAAACAGTGGCTAATTGGCCGCAACGCGTAATCTAACTGGAGAAGAGATAATGACAACGGCCTCACTGATTTTTACCAACGGCAAATTCCACACCGTGGATCGTGCTAACCCGTTCGCCAGCGCAGTGGCGATTAAAGACGGCAAGTTCCTGGCCGTCGGCAGCGAAGCGGAAGTGATGCGCTTTGCAGGCAGCGATACCCAGATTATTGACGCCAAAGGCAGCACCGGCATTCCGGGCCTCAACGATTCACACCTGCACCTGATTCGCGGTGGCCTGAACTACAATCTTGAACTGCGCTGGGAAGGCGTCCCTTCGTTAGCGGATGCATTACGCATGTTGCGTGAACAGGCACTGCGTACCCCTTCACCACAATGGGTGCGCGTAGTCGGCGGTTGGAGCGAGTTCCAGTTTGCTGAACGCCGTATGCCGACGCTGGATGAGATCAATGCCGCAGCGCCAGACACCCCGGTCTTCATCCTGCACCTGTATGACCGCGCCTTACTCAACCGCGCCGCACTGCGCGTAGTGGGTTACACCAAAGACACACCTAACCCTCCGGGCGGTGAGATCCAGCGCGACAGCAATGGTAATCCGACCGGGATGCTGATTGCGCGCCCCAACGCCATGTTGCTGTATGCGACGCTGGCGAAAGGCCCGAAACTGCCGCTGGAACAGCAGGTCAACTCCACGCGCCAGTTTATGCGCGAGCTGAACCGCCTCGGCCTGACCAGTGCCATCGATGCAGGTGGCGGCTTCCAGAACTATCCCGATGATTACGATGTGATTTCAGAATTGCATGCCAAAAAGCAGCTGACGGTGCGTATCGCCTATAACCTCTTCACGCAGAACCCTGGCCATGAGCTGGAAGATTTTGAGAAGTGGACCGATATGCTGAAACCGGGCCAGGGCACCGACTTCCTGCGCCACAACGGCGCGGGCGAAATGCTGGTGTTCTCGGCGGCCGATTTCGAAGACTTCCTTGAACCGCGCCCTGATTTAGCGCCAGGCATGGAAGATGAGCTGGAGCGCGTGGTGCGCCATCTGGTCGAGCATCGCTGGCCGTTCCGCCTGCATGCCACCTATAACGAATCGATCAGTCGTATGTTGGATGTGTTCGAGAAAGTAAACCGCGACATTCCGTTTAACGGCCTGCACTGGTTCTTTGACCATGCCGAAACCATTACCGAAGCCAACATCGAACGCGTTAAGGCGCTGGGCGGCGGCCTGGCAGTGCAGCATCGTATGGCGTTCCAGGGTGAATACTTTGTTGATCGCTATGGCAAAGAGGCGGCTAAACAGACTCCACCGGTGGCACGTATGCTGGATGCCGGTGTCCCGGTCGGTTTAGGGACCGATGCCACACGCGTGGCCAGTTATAACCCGTGGACCGCGCTGTACTGGCTGGTTTCTGGGCGCACCGTGGGCGGGATGCAGCTGTATGATGACAATGCCCGTATTGACCGCGAGACCGCGCTGATGCTGTGGACCAAAGGCAGTGCCTGGTTCTCCAGCGAGCAGAATGCCAAAGGCGAGATTAAAGTCGGACAGTTAGCGGATTTGGTGTTGCTGTCGAAAGATTTCTTCAGCGTGCCCGAAGAGGAGATTAAAGGTATTGAGTCGGTGTTGACGCTGGTGGATGGCGAAATCGTGTATGCCGCAGGCGGCTTCTCTCCGCTGTCACCACCGCCGGTGCCGGTCTTGCCTGAGTGGTCACCGGTCGTCACCGTGCCGGGTCACTATCGCAGCGCCCCACCGCAAGCCAATGGCCGTGCCGCGATGATGCCTAAAGTACACCAGTGCAGCGGCCCCTGTGGCGTGCACAGCCACTCGCACGATGTCGCGCGTCAGTCTTCGGTGCCGGTGTCGGATAACAATGCGTTCTGGGGTGCGCTGGGCTGTTCTTGCTTTGCGTTTTAAGTGAGGTGCGGGGTGATAACCTTACCCCGCCAGTCCAAACCCCTGTTTGCCATTCTTCTTAATCTGGTACATCGCTTCATCGGCGCGCGTCAGCGCCTCATCAAAACTATAATGTGGCTGCACCGCCGCCACGCCAATTGACGCGCCAATCTGCGCATGACCGTTATCCACATCAAACGGCGTCAGCGCCGCATCCAGCACCGCCTGCATCATGATGCGTACTTTCGGGAAATCGATCAGGAACGGCATCAACAGCACAAACTCATCACCGCCCAATCGCCCCACCACCACATTTGGCGGTACCTGCTCGCTGATGCGCTGGCTGAGCTGAATCAATACCTCATCGCCACTGCGATGGCCCAGCGTGTCGTTAACATGCTTGAAGTTGTCGAGATCGATAAAGGCCACACACAGCGGCCCCTGCGCTTTCATTTTGCTGAAATGCGTGTGCAAGGCATGGCGGTTGGTCAGGCCCGTCAGCGGATCGTGGTTAGCCAAAGAGGAGAGCTGTGCTTCGTAGTTCTTCTCTTTAGTCATATCGATATGGGTGCCGGTGACTTTAAGCGGATTGCCCTCTTCGTCCCATTCACTGACGCGCCCACGATCCAGCACCCAGGTAATTTTGTCATTCTTACCCAGCATGCGATGCAGCGCTTCATAGTAAGGTGCGCGCCCTTCTATATGATCGTAAAAGGCTTTCAACACCTCATCCGCATCGTCGGGGTGCAGGCGTTCACGCCAGACCTCAAATTGCGCTTTGGTCTCTTTGGGTTGGAAACCCAGCATGGAGCCCCAGCGACGATTAAAAATCACCAGCTTGCCGCTGGGAATATCCAGCTGCCACAAACATAAACCGGTTCCATCCAGCGCCGCACTCAGCTTATTACGCGCGTCATGCGCTATGCGCTTTAAGCGCGCATTATGCTTTTTCAGGTTCTGAATCTGCTGACGCAGCGCTTCTTCGGACATGATGGATGACGGAGAGGAAATAAAGGCTATTTTGCCTGCCAGGAAGTTTCTGTAAATAAAACAAATGAAAAGCCGATTAGCAGCGGCAAATTGCGCCGACCTCAGAGGTTACGGCGAAATAATCCCTATAAATCAGTGAACAAAACTTTCTTTACTGGAACCTGGTAGTCGAACTGCGCATCAGCCAGCGAAAAACGTCTTACGGAGGGAGAAATTATGATCTGTGACGCGGATCAAGGGATATTCGGTGCACGATGCTGTCATCATGTTTACTAGAATGGTAGTTTAACAGTTATCGCAGCAACACGATAACGGTGGATGAGATTATGCAACTGACAATGCGTTGGTTTGGTCCGAAAGAAGACAAAGTTTCGCTGGAATATATTCGCCAGGTGCCGGGCGTACGCGGCGTGGTGGGCGCACTCTATGATGTGCCCGTCGGAGAAACCTGGCCGAAGGACAAGATTAAAGCGCTGGTTGATCAAGTGCATGGTGCTGGTCTGACCGTCGAAGTGATCGAAAGCGTTAACATTCACGATGACATCAAGATCGGCCTGCCAAGCCGCGATCAGTACATCGAGAACTATAAGCAGAGCATCCGTAACCTCGCTGAAGTGGGCGTAAAAGTCATCTGCTACAACTTCATGCCGGTGTTTGACTGGATGAAGACCGACATGAACTATGTGTTGCCAGATGGCTCACTCACCATGGCGTTCGAGAAGAAAGGCATCGATAAGAGCCTCGAAGAAGTGGTGCAAGAGGTGTTGGGTAACTCCAACGGTTTCGCCCTGCCAGGCTGGGAGCCTGAACGTCTGGCGAAAGTGCAGGATCTGTTTGCACAATATAAAGATGTCGATGACGCGAAGCTGCGTGAAAACCTGGCTTACTTCCTGAAAGCAGTGATCCCGGTGTGTGAGGAAGTGGGCGTGAAGATGGCAATCCATCCTGACGATCCACCGTATTCGATCTTCGGTCTGCCGCGCATTGTGAAAAACCGCGAAGATCTGGATTGGATCTGTAACGTGGTGGATTCCGAGGCCAACGGTATTACGCTGTGTACCGGTTCGATTGCCGAAGATCCGCAGAACGATGTGTATGGCATCCTGGCGGAGTTCTCGCGCCGCAAACGCATTCCGTTTGCCCATGTGCGTAACATCAAGATTATTCAGGATAAAGATTTTTACGAGTGCGCGCACCCGACTGAATATGGCTCGCTGGATATGTATAAAGTGCTGCAGTCGATGTATGACAATGGCTTCGATGGCTACATCCGTTCAGATCACGGCCGCTTTATCTGGGGCGAGACTGGCCGTCCGGGTTATGGCCTGTACGACCGCGCGTTGGGTACCACCTATCTGATGGGATTGTGGGAAGCGTTGAGTAAGCGCTGATAGCAGCCAGGTGCGCATAAATGCGCACCCTACTGTTTTTGTAAGGTCGCCATTTATGGCGACCTGCCCGATGACCGCAGAATAGTGTTAGCCAACCTATCCGTTACCCCCAGCCTTTAAACAGCAAACTGGCATTCACGCCGCCAAATCCGAAACCGTTCGACAGCACATGTTGTATCGCCATCGGCTGTGGTTTTAACGCCACCAGATTCAACCCGGCGGCGGCTTCATCGGGATGCAACAGATTGAGGGTCGGTGGCGCAATTTGATCCCGTAAAGCCAGGATCGAGAAGATCGCTTCGACTCCACCGGCCGCACCCAGCAGATGCCCAGTAGCCGATTTGGTCGAGGTGATCGCCACATCGCTACCGGCAAACAACGTGCGGATCGCCGCCAGCTCGCCTTTGTCACCTACTGGCGTGGAGGTGGCGTGTGCATTGATGTGTTGCACATCTGCAGGGGTAATCCCCGCCTGCGCCAGCGCAGTTTCCATGGCACGGCGAGCGCCCTCACCGCTCTCCGGCCCGGCGGTGCGATGGTAAGCATCTGCGCTGGTGCCATACCCGACTAACTCCGCCAGCGGGGTGGCACCGCGCGCCTGCGCATGCTCCAGCGACTCAATCACCAGCAAGCCAGCGCCTTCGCCCATCACGAAACCGTCGCGATCGCGGTCAAAAGGTCGTGATGCCTGCTCGGGACGATCGTTAAAACCACCGGACATCGCTTTCGCGGCGGCAAACCCGGCCAGGCTGACGCGATGGATCGCGGCTTCCGTCCCGCCGCATAGTGCAATATCCGCCTCTCCGCTGCGGATCAGTCGTGCCGCATCACCAATCGCCTGAGCGCCCGCGGCACAGGCCGTGACCGGCGCCCCAATTGGGCCACGGAAACCATGCGCAATCGACACATGTCCCGCCGCCAGATTGGCGAGGAATGACGGAATGGTGAAAGGCGACAGTCGGCGTGGACCGCGATTGGCGGTGGTTTCCACCGCATTAGCGATTTCGTTGAAGCCGCCGATTCCGGTCGCTATCACCGTGGCGGTACGCTGGCGCAGCGCCTCATCCTGCGGAAACCAGTTGGCTTGCGTCAGCGCCTCGTGCGCCGCGACTAAAGCAAACTCAATAAAGCGATCCATTTTCTTGCGATCTTTCGGCGCGATCACGCGTTCGGGATCGAAACCATGCTGTGGATCTTGCTCCAGCGTTGGCACCTGGCCGGCAATTTTGCAGCTGATATCCTGCACCATCTCTTCCGGCAAAGCGCTGATACCGGATTTCCCGGCCAGCAGTGACTGCCATACGGCTTCGGTCCCGCAGCCAAGCGGCGAAACCAGCCCCATACCTGTAATCACAATACGTTTCATTGATAACTCCTTAAGCCGCGGGCTTTTTCATAAAGGGAACCAGCAGCGCGGCGATACAAAATCCAACCATAATTAGCCAGAATGCGTCCGAGAAAGCCTGCGTCCGTGCTTCGCGCAGGGTGAGTGAAGCCAGTGATTGCAGCGCCGCCGTGTGCGCGGCATCCGGACTTAATCCGTTGAGAATCAGGGCTGCGGTACGCGATTGCAGATAGTCACCGAGTGACAGGCTGGCGCTGTTGAGATGGTCAGCGAGGCGGCTGTAATGCAGATTGGTACGGTCGTTCAGCACGGTGCCGCACAATGCGATACCGATGGCACCGCCGAGGTTGCGCATCAGATTAAACAGTCCTGAGGCTAATTTTAGTCTTGCTGGCGGCAAGCTGCCGAGCGTCAGTGTGACCGTGGGCGCCACGGCAAACTGCTGTGCCATGCCGCGAAAGGCTTGCGGAAACAGCAGCTCTTTTGCGCCCCAGTCATGGGTGATGGGCACAAAGAAAAACATCGACAAGCCAAAACTCATCAGCCCAAAGGCCAGCAAAATGCGCAAATCGACACGATTCGCCAGCCACGCATAGAAGGGGATCGATAAGATCTGAAAGATGCCGGTAGAGAAGATCGCCAGCCCGATCTCCAGTGCGCTAAAGCCACGTACCTGGCCGAGAAACAGCGGCGTGAGGTAAATGGTGGCGAAGATCCCAACCCCCGCCATAAACGAGAAATAGCAACCGAGGGTAAAGCCCGGATCTTTCAGCGCCCGCAGATCCATGATCGGCTTCGCATGATTAAGCGTGCGGATCACGAAGAATACGCCGCACACCAAGGCGATCCAGCCGGTAGTGGTAATGGTGCTGTCGTCAAACCAGCCCCAGCGCGGGCCCTCTTCTAACGTATATTCCAGACACCCCAGCGACAGTGCCAACAACACAATGCTGAAGTAATCCGCGCCGCGCAGCAGTTCGCGGTTAGGCGCGTCGATCCTGACCAACAGCGGCACGGCAATAGTGATGTAAATGCCGGGAATGATGTTGATGTAAAACAGCCAGTGCCAGCTTAAGTTATCGGTAATCCATCCGCCGACCGTTGGCCCCAGCGTTGGCGCTAACGAGGCCAGTGCGCCCACGGTGGCGGCGGCGATCACCCGTTGCTTGCCGTGAAAAAACGCAAAGGCGGTGGTGAAGACCAGTGGGATCATCGATCCGCCCGCCAGCCCCTGTAAGGCACGGAAGGCGATCATGCTCTGGATGTTCCACGCCCAGGCGCACAGCAGGCTCATCAGCGTAAAGCCGCAGGCCGAGGCAGCAAACAGCCAGCGCGTTGACATCACGCTCGCCAGCCAACCGGAGAGCGGAATAATGATGATCTCCGCGATCAGATAGCTGGTTTGCACCCACACGGTTTCATCATCGCCGGCTGATAATCCGCCGCCAATATCCCGCAGCGATGCCGAAACAATCTGGATATCCAGCAGGGCAATAAACATACCGATGCACATGGTGGCGAAGGCGAACACCTTCTTGCTTACCGGCATCTCTGCCGAGGTCATCAGCGGCGCAGCCACGCTGCTCATCGCATGTTTCTCTCATCAACCGTCACCGTGACGGATAAACCCGGACGCAGCAGGCCGAGAACAGCCGCATCGCCATCCAACACAATACGCACCGGCACGCGCTGGACGATCTTAGTGAAGTTGCCCGTGGCGTTTTCCGCCGGAAGAATGCTGAAGCGCGAGCCGGTGGCCGGTGACAAACTGCCGACATGGCCGTTGAACGTGCGGCCGGGTAAGACATCCGCCACAATGCGGGCCGCCTGTCCGGGGCGCATATCCGCCAGCTGGCTCTCTTTGAAATTGGCATCGATCCACAATCCCTGTGCCGGCACCAGCGACAGCAGTTGCGTACCGCTGCTGACATAGGAGCCTGACCACGCGCGACGATTACCGACCACGCCATCAAAAGGGGCGCGGATTTCCGTGTACTCAAGATTGAGCTTCGCCATCGCCAGCCCCGCCTGGGCTTGCACTAACGCCGCCTTCGCCTGCTGCTCGCGTGCGTCTAATACCTGCAACTGGCGCTCGGCAACGCTGGTATCGGCGCGGCTTTTGCTCTCTTCGGCTATTGCCTGATGGTAATCCGATTGCGCATGGTCGCGAATCTGTTGCGACACCGCTGAGCTGCTTGCCAGCGCACTGTAACGACGTTGATCCGAGGTGGTTTTCTGCGTCACCGCCTGTGCCGCCAACAATGAAGCGTGCGTTCCGGCAATGGTGGCGAGCTGCAACTGGCGCGTCGCCGCGATATCACTCAACGCGGCTTGCTGTGCGGCGACTTCACCCGCCGCCTGATCCAGCGCCGCCAGATAATCCCGGTTATCCAGTTGCACCAGCAGATCGCCCTTTTTCACCCTGGCGTTGTCCTGCACCGCCAGCGTGTGAATATAACCCGGGACTTTCGCCGAGATCGCGCTGATATCCGCGCCGACGTAGGCATCGTCAGTCGAGGGCATAAAGCGCGCCGTATGCCACCAGTAATAGCCATAGCCTGCCAGTGCCACGCCACCCAGCGTCAGCGCTAACAGCAGCGCCGATTTTTTGCGCGTGAGTGTCATGATTGCTTCTCTGCCAGCGCAGGCGGTGTGAATTTCTGCGTGGTATCACCGGCGCGTTTTTTCTGCAGATAGTCATGGCGATAGTGCATCATTGGCACCGCTGCCGGACCCGGCACCATTTGGTATTTTTCCAGCGTCAGCGGCTGGCCATTCTCGCTATCGACCAGTTGCAGTTTCACCGGGCGCTGGGTGGCGGTTTCCACCAGCTGCATCTGACGCCCTTCCGGCGAAAAGTGCGTGCTGCCCCACTCGGCCAGCGCCAGAATCACGCCGCGCAAATCACGTCCGGCGTGAGTCAGATGATATTCGTAACGCGCTGGTGTGGTGCTATAGCACACCTTCTCCAGCAGACCATCTTCCACCAACTCTTTCAGGCGACGCGACAGGATGTTCGGCGCAACGCCGCTGCTTTTCTGGAACTCGTCAAAGCGGGTAAAGCCAGCCAGCGCGTCGCGCATGATCAGCATGCTCCAGCCATCTCCGACGCGACCCAGACTGCGGGCGATAGGGCAAGGCATATGGTAAAGCGGTTCGTTTTTCATGAGGGGTATTCCGCAGGAGATTTGATGCGGAATACTGTCGCAAAGTCACTTTCATTTTGCAAGTCACTTGCAAAATGAAAGCAAGGAGTGTTCATTATCCAAAAAAAACGGCAGCCACATTGGGCTGCCGTTTTCGTGTCAGTAACACAACACTCAGGTGCGCACGCGCAGTGCTGCCTCGATCTTATCGGCGATCTTGGTCACCACATAAGCAATCACCATGTAGAACACCACTGCGATCAGGAAGGCTTCGAGGTAGTAGAAATTCAGTGCGGCGGTGAGCTGCGCCTGAGCAAAGATATCCACCACTTCGATGGCAAACGCCAGCGACAGCGCTTTCATGATCACCATGAAGGCATTGGCTAAATCAGGGATCGCCGCCACGATAATCTGTGGGAACATCACCCGACGGAACAGCTGACCGCCGCTGTAACCCAGCGATAAGGCCGCATCGGATTGCCCACTGTCAAACGAGTTCAGCGCCCCTTTCCACACCTCGGCCTGGAATGCCGCTACGCAGGCACTCAGCGCCACAATGATGATCACCCAGTTCGGCAGTGAATGGGCATTGACCTCAACACCAAACAGCGTGGCAACAAAGTGCAGCGCCGGTGGCAAGCCGTAATAGGCGAGGAAAATCACCACCACCATCGGTACGCCTTTGAAGGCGATTTTGTAAGTGATGACTAACTGACGCAGCACCGGAATACGGCGATGTTCAATAAACGCGAACAAACCGCCGAGCAGCGTCGAACAGATAAAGACCGTCACCGCCATCAGCAGCGTCACCGGCACAGCATCGAGAATGCTCCAGAAGTCCGGCAGCAAAACCTCAGCATCAAACATGGTTTTTCTCCCCTACTCAGACGCTGGTGGTGAACTTCACGCGCGCCGCAGACTTCGAGCTGTACTTCGCATGACGTTGTTCGAAGAAACGAATGATCAACCAGGCCACACCGCACAGCAGTGAGTAAAGTACCGCCAACACCAGATAGGTGCCGAACTGATACTGGTTATAATCGCGTTCCATAATTAAATGCGCGGTCGCCATCACATCCGCCGCCCCGATGTACATCACCAGTGCCACGTTATGAATCAGATAGATAATCGCATTGCCGTAGCCGGGCAGTGCAAAGTGCACCGCTTGTGGCCCAATCACACGCAGCATTTTCTGACGGAAGCTGTAGCCAAGGCTGTCGGTGGCATCGTGCTGGCCCCGTTCCACGGCGAGGTACGCCGGGCGCATCACTTCCGACAGATAGCCGCCGTGATACAGGCTCAGGCCGATCATCGCCGCCACGTTGGCGGTAAAGAAGTCGCCAAAGCCAAAGTTATCGGTGATCAGCGGCATACCGTAAAAGGCTACAAACAGCTGTAACACTACCGGGACGCTGCGCGCGTAGGAAACATAGAGATCGGCCAGTTGGCTGATCACTGGGATGCGGCGCACGCGGAAAACCGTGGCGATCAGCGCCAGAAAGAACCCGGCAATCATCGCGACAAACATGATGCCAAGCGTCAAAGGCAGCGCCGACAACAGTTCAGGAATCATGGAGGATAGATTCACGGTGAAACACTCCTGCTAAAAAGGACAGCATGCGCCCGGCTCAACACCGGACGCAGTGAATCTGTTACTTCATGTATTTCGTCACTTCTTCGCCGAACCACTTCTGCGCCAGCTTATCCAGCGTGCCGTCGTCTTTCAGTTCTTTCAGCGCTTTGTTCACATCATCGTTCAGAGCCTGGTTTTCAGCAGAACGGTGGATCAACACATAGGTGTTGTTGATCACCACTGGCTCACTGGCTTTGATCGCCAGTTTCTGGTTGTCGATCACCGTCTGCTCACCCAGGTTTGAAGGCAAGATCAGCGCATCGTATTTACCGTTCTGCACTTCTTTCAGGCGATCCGGGTAAGGCACGCCAGCACTGGAAGCTTTGATGGTGATTTTGTCGTTCGGGTTGTCCTGCTGCCACTGGGTGACGAACTTATACACGCCACCGCCTGCGGTCACCGGCACGATATTCTTGCCGACCAGATCTTTCATACTGTTGATGCTGCTGTCGCTGCGGCTGTAGATCTTCATCAGGCTGGCACCAATCGGCGCATCTGGGATCAGGAACTGTTTGCTGCGTGCAGGCGCTTTGTAGTAACCGCCGGTCGCCATGTCGTACTTGCCGGTCACCAGACCGGTTTCCTGCGCGATGTCTGCCGCGCCTTCCATGACAAATTTGTACTGCGGCAGTTTAGCGTTGATGGCTTTCAGCACGTCTGGCTCGTAGCCCTCAGGTTCGTGACCAATCGCACCCCAGGAGAGCGGTTTGGATTCTGCTGCGGTGGCAATTTTGATGGTACGGACCGCGTCAGCGAAGCTGTTACCGCTGATCAGGGCTAAAGCGATGATGCCAGGCGCGGCCAGGCGACGTAATGTGGTTTTGATTGCAGGCATGTCTTTGATTCCTTTAATTATTAGAATGCTCGTTCACTATTGAGGAACTGTGCAAGGCGCGGCAGGGTTGGGTTATCAAACATCTCTGTCGGACTGCCCTGCGCAGCCACCACACCTTGATCCATAAACACAATGCGATTTGAAATGCTTTTCGCGAACTGCATCTCGTGCGTCACCAGCAGCGAGGTAATGCCAGAAGACGCCACATCTTTAATCACTTTCAGCACTTCCCCCACCAGCTCTGGATCGAGAGATGAGGTCGGTTCATCAAACAGCATCACATCCGGACGTACCGCCAGAGCACGTGCGATACCGGTACGCTGTAACTGGCCGCCAGACAGCTGCGACGGATAGTGATCGAGCTTGGCACCCAAGCCCACACGTTCCAGTTCCTGCACGGCAATATCGCGCGCTTGCTGTTTGGTTTTACGCTGGATCACGATCAGTGGATCCATGACGTTTTCCAGCACCGTCATGTTTTTGAACACGTTGAATTGCTGAAACACCATGGCGGTACGTAAACGGATCGCCTGGATCGCCGCTTTATCTGGCGACTGGTAATCCATACGGATCTGATCCAGCTGGATGGTGCCCGCAGAGGGCTTGGCCAGATAGTTAATGCAGCGTAGCAGCGTGGTTTTCCCGGTGCCGCTTGGCCCGATGATCGACACCACATCGCCGCGTTTTACCGACAGATCGACACCTTTCAGGATCGGATTACTGCCGTAAGAGAGCGTAATATTGTTGAGTTCTAACATCCGGTGCAGCCCCTATTTGTTCAGGTCAGCATGGCCAAGCACATGCATCAGACGGTTGGCCCAGCCGAAAATGGCAATGGCGTGGATCAGATCGATAATCTCCTGATCGTTCATGCCGACCGCGCGCAGTGCCGCCACATCTTCCGGCATGGCTTCTGATGGCGTGACCGATAAACGGCGAGCAAAGTGGTAGATCGCCGCATCACGTTCACCTAACACATCCGCTCTATCAAAATAGATGGCACTGACCACCGCGTCACTGTCGGCCAGTTGCGCATGACGGCGCGCATGCACCACGGCGCAATAGCGGCAACCGTTAACGATTGATGCACCCAACGCGCCCAGTTCACGATCGGCACGATCGAGACCGCCTTCAACATACATAATCGCGTTGAACAGCCCGGTACGCGCGGTATAGCTCTCGGGATCGTGCACCAGCGTGCGTACGTACTCAGAGATCTTCTTGTTGGATGGCGTCACCTTCATCGCATCCAGCTGGGCTGGCGTTGCCTGCTCGACGTCCACAGGCTGAATGTACGGATGCCAGTGCAAAGGCTTGAGATTAACCGACGGAATCATGCAGACCTCAGCAGACGTAAGCCAGCCGCGACGCGCGTCTGGAAGTTAACAAAGGCAATCAGTTCAGAGAGCGCGACGATTTGCGGATTGCTCAAACCGGCCAGCTCCAGCAGACGGATATGCTGCTCGGTAGCCTGAATCGGCTGCTGCGTCACCATGTCGGCATGCCGAGCAATGGTCGCCAGCGGCTCTTCCGCTACGGCGCAACCCGAGGCCAGCGCCAGCAGAGCTTCAGACGGGTTTAATGCCGCCAGCTGTGCCTGATAATCGCGTTGCAGCGGCGCATCGTAATTCAGCACCGCCATACGCTGTGCCAGCGCCAGACGCAGATCCGCAGGCAGACCCTGATCGTCTTCTGGCGTGAGTACTGACACACGGCACGCTTCTGCACCCGCAACAAATTCGGGGCGCAGGCGGCGCGTTTGATACAACGCATCTTCTGGTGTTAATCCGGCTGCTTGATCAATAGCGTCGCTCACAACGCGTTCTCCTGTTTGAGTAAGGGGGTTGAGTCCACCCATTCATCGCCCTGCAGTTCAGGGGTGTCAAAAGCTTGTAAGTTGGCGTAGTGCTGCTCCACGTCTTCGGCAAACAGCGAGGCAGTGATCCCGCGCACCAGACGGTCGGCACCGGCGCTCACCGCCGGAATATCGCCGGAGACTTTGCCGTGCGTCAGCATCGCGGCATCGTTAAAGCAGTGGATATGGGCCAGCATCGGGCAGGCGCCTGGCGACAGTTCACGAAACTCGAATGATGGGCCGAGGTCGGGCGCTTCCAGCATGCTGTGACGCGCGTTCCCCATTTCTGGCTGATAGCGACCATCAGACCAGCTGCGGATATGCGGTGCGATAGCCGCAAATTCCGGGCGACCGTGGAAATCGTTAGTGAAACCGGTGGCGGCAATCAGATAGTCGTAACGCAGCGCCCCTTGTGTGGTTTCGATGAGCAGGCCATTCTCTTCCTGTTTGACAGCGTTGATGCCGCAATCGAGGAAGAAACGCGCATTTTCGTGACGCGATACGCGCAAGGTTGAAGAACGTGGTGGCGGCGTTTGCGTGGCGGCGGTGTAATCGACGAACTTCCATTTCCACGCATCCGGCAGCTGGTGCATACCGTGCACCACGCCCTGGCTACCGATACCGGTCATCTTGTTGATACGCGGCATTTCTTTGCGGCGAATCAGCAGATCCACCGCACCTGCGCCTTGCTCCAGCGCCGTGGCGGCGTTATCCATCGATGAAGCGCCTGCACCAATTACCGCAATACGTTTACCCTGCAAGGCGGCAAAATCGATGTCATCTGCGGAGTGCGCCCAGAATTGGCGATCGATGCCTTGCAGGAAATCGGGCACGGCAAAGCCGCCGAGGCCAGAACGCCCTGTGGCCAGCACTAAACGGCGCGTGTACACCCGGCCGGTTTCCGCACCGTCCAGATCCAGCGCAATTAAATCGCCTGCCTGTGCGATATTGCTCACGCGCACGTTGTTTTGCACTGGCAGATTCAGCACCTTGCGATACCAAACCAGGTAATCCATCCACTGTGCTTTAGGGATTTTGTCCAGTTCCTGCCATGCCTCTTGGCCCCACTGCGCGGTAAACCAGGCGCGGAAGGTCAGTTGAGCCAAGCCGAGAGCCGGGCCGTGCAGGGTTTTCGGTGAGCGCAGAGTTTCCATGCGCGCAAAGGTGATCCACGGACCTTCCAGCCCAGCGGGTGCGGCGTCATACGCCACCACATTACTGATGCCGGTGAATTGTAATTTAGCCAGTGCCGCCAGCCCGCACATACCTGCACCAATCACCACCACATCGCGCACCGGTGCACTCAGATAGGTGCGTTCCGGTACCCAGGATTTGGCAGGCAGTTCCAGAAACTCCAGATCCTGTTGTAGCTGGGCTTCCAGCGCGGCAAGACCTTTAGCGGCATAAGTCATAGAGAGATTTCCCTGGTGTCAGCGATCGCCATGAGAGCGAGCGAAAACGGTTAAAATGCGTTGATGAAGCGACCCTTTTAATTATCTGTAAATCGCATAATGGATAGCTAACAATCATAAATACGCATAATAAGAACTAAGTTTTCGCATAATCCTCTTGCCCTAAATCGGAGTCAAGAAGTGCGCTCAGGATTTGACCAATGGATTTCTTATATCTTATGCCGGAAAAGTTATAAGCGTTGAAAATAAAGGGATTGTGCGAGACGGTGCGCATAAAGGTGCACCCTACAGAGAGCATGTAGGGCCACCCTTTATGGTGACCGCGGTTATCCGTTCTGGTTAATCACCCGCATAATGCGCGGATGTTCACTGGCAGGCAGACGTTCAAAGCCCGGCAGAAGCTGGGTCGCAGCCTCTGCCAGCGCCTCCACCAGCGCCAGTGCGGCACTGGAAATCTGACGCCCTTGCGGCGTAATCACGCCAAAGAAGTAGGGAATGTCTTCCTCAATCGGACGGATCGCCACGCCAGCCAGTGGCATCCCCCAACCCGTTACCGGTTCAAGGATCGCCACGCCCAATCCCGCGCGCACGCAGCCAAGAATATTCGCCGAAGAGTTGGTTTCGATGGTTTCCAACAGCGGTGCTTTCACCTTCTTCAGCGCTTTTTCATAGCGTCCGCGCAGACGTTGCGGGCTCCACGGAGCGATTAAACGGCGACCTGCCAGCTGGCTGAGGGATAACGTTTCCTGCGCCGCCAGTTCATCCTCTTCGGGTAGCGCAATCACGCACTGCGACTGCCCAATCCAGTGTAACTCCACAGCATGGTGCTCCAGCGGCAAGCTGCACAGCCCAATATCGGCCTCTGCGGTGATCACCGCGTGGGCGGTTTTTTCTGCGGATTCACTGAGGATTTGTACTTTGTTCTGCAGATTCAGGGCCGCTAACGCCTGCGGCAGTAAACCGGCAGCCAGGGCGGGCGTGGCCGCAATACTGAGCGGTCGATGCTGCTGATGCGCAATCTCCTGCGCGCGCAGGCGGATCTGCTGCAACGACAGCAAAGCTTTTTGCACATATTGATGCAGTTGCAGCGCCTCTTCGGACGGATGGATGCGTGGGCCGTTGCGGATAAACAGCGGATAACCCAGCGACTGCTCCAGTTCCTGGATCAAGCGGGAGACCGCAGGCTGCGAGCGGTTCAGCGCTTTGGCGGCTGCCGTGACGCTACCCGCAGAGATCACCGCCGAGAAGGCTTCCAGCTGGCGCAAATCGAGGTCGTTTAACAGGGTCATCGCGTGATTACTTCCCTAAGTCATTGATCGTTCCCGACAATCATGCGGGAAAAAATCCATCATAGAGAGAGTGATGAGAATTAGCCACTCTGGGCGGCGTAGAGCCAGTTTTCGCCAGGTGCGCATCAATGCGCTCCTTACGGGAATGGGTAATACACAGGCATACCCTGCGTACTCTGTTGGGTCGCCATTGATGGCGACCAGGTCAAATCACACGGCAGCAGCTTTATCGCGTATTACTGTTGGCAAACTGGCTGACATTGTCTTTGGTAATCAGCTGATAAGGTATAAAGGTATCCTTCGCCACCTTCTCGCCTTTCACCAGACCGATCGCCGATTGCACTGCGCCATCGCCCTGACCTTTGGCGTCCTGGAACACCGTCAGACGCATGTCGCCGCTTTTGATAAACTGTAACGCATCTGGCGTGCCATCAATGCCCGCCACCTGCACGTTCTTCGCGCCCGCCTGCTTCAACGCCAGAATGGCCCCAATCGCCATCTCATCGTTATTGGCAACGATGGCGTTGATGTCCTGACCGGTGAGCAGCCAGTTGGTGGTGACATCATTCGCCTCTTTGCGGAAAAACAGGGCCGACTGCTTATCCAGCACTTTCATGCCAGGATGCTGTGCAATCACCTCCTCCACACCTTTGGTGCGTTCACGGGTATCTTCACCAGAGAGATTCCCCATCAGAATCATCACGTTGCCTTTATCGCCCATCTGTTTCGCCAACGCATCCATCTGCATTTTTCCTGCGAGGCGCGGATCGGAGCCCACATACGCCATGCCATCACTCAACGGGGTTTCGGGTCGGCGGTTAACAAACACCAACGGCACTTTGGCTCTCTGAGCCAGGGCAATAATCGGCTTCATCGCTTGAGTGTCCGTGGGAGTGACGATAATGGCGTCCATACCTTGACCAATAAAGGATTCAACCTGCTGCAACTGCTGTGCGGAATCGCCTTTGGCATCTTCAAACTGCCCTTTCACATCGCCGAGCTGCTTCATTTTGCTGGCCATGGCCTGGCGCAGGATGGTCTGAAAATTATCATCGAAATGATCCATGCTGACGCCGATGCTGAGATCTTTCGCCATCACGCTCACGGGTAACGCGCACAGCAGCGCCAGCGCGGTAAAGTGTTTTTTGAATTGCATAATCTGACCTTATTTTTATGGGTAACCAAGGGACAGAATCAGTGCCCAGATCACTCTGGATAGGCACCGGCAACATTCTGGTCGTAATCGATCAAGGCACCGGTCATCACACCGGCTTCATGACTCAGCAGATAGCTGGCAAGCCCCGCCAACTGCTGCGGTTTACAAAGCTGCCCCATCGGTCGCGATGCTTCAGCACGTTCCAGCCAGCCATCGGTGGCAGCGTGGTACTTCCGCTGAGTGAGATCTTCGCCAGGCGTGTCCATCCAGCCGGGTAAAATGGCGTTACAACGAATACGGTTACCGCAATAGGCATTGGCGACGTTTTTGGTCAAGGTTGCCAGCGCTCCTTTAGACGCCGAGTAAGGCGCCAGATAGGATTGCCCACAGTGCGCACACTGCGACAGAATATTGACGATCGCCCCGCTGCCTCCCTGCGCCAGCCGATGGCGCACAAAGCCCTGCATCAAAAAGAACGGTGCACGCGCATTGGTATTAAACATTTGATCCCAGAGTGCGAGCGGTGTATCCACCAGCGTGCCCCGTGCGCCCAATGCAGCGGCGTTGACCAGCACATTCACATCACCAAAAGTGGTGACAGCTTTCTCCGTGAGTGCCAGACAGGCTTCGACATCCTGCAAATCCAACGCCACGAACTGCGCCCTGGCACCCAGCTCAGCCAGCTCGGCACTGGCCCGTGCGCCTTTTTCGGCATCGCGCCCAGCGAGCACCAGACGCGTGCACCCTTCCAGTACCAGTTGACGTGCGATAGCAAACCCCACGCCCTGGGCGCCACCAGTCACGATGGCAATGGTATTCGCATGACGGCCTACGGTGTTATGCATGAGGGAACTCCTGATCTAATCCGGTGAGATGAAGTGTTTTGCCCAGTTTGAGTGATGCGGTGGCGGCTTCTGCCAACAGCGCGGCCTTCATGCCATCCAGCGCATTGACCGGCATCGGTGTGCCACTGCGTGCGCATTCAAGGAATAAGCGCATCTCTTCGATGTAGCTCGGCCCGTAGCGCTCCATAAAGAACTCAAGGATCGGTGCGGCACAGCCGGGGGCTTCTGGCGTGTAGCGGGTGAAGCCTGACTGCCGTGGGTTATCGGACATCACCATGCCCTGCGAGCCAAACGCCTCGATGCGCTGATCAAAGCCATAGCTGCAGCGGCGGGAGTTGAGGATAGTGACGAGGGTGCCATCTTCTGCCAGTAACGTGACGCTGGCGGTGTCCACATCCCCCAGTCGACCGATTTCAGGATCGATAATCGACGATCCATGCGCGGTGATGCTGACAAACTCTTTGCCGACAATGCCGCGCGCCATGTCGAAATCGTGGATCATCATGTCGCGGAACAGGCCGCCTGAACGGGGAATGTATTCCAGCGGCGGCGGAAACGGATCGCGGCTGGTAAGGGTGAGTTGCTCCAGACGACCAATCTCACCCGCCTGCACCGCCTCGCGCACCGAAGCATGGCCGCGATCGAAGCGGCGATTGAAGCCGAGGAATACCTGCTGAGCGGCCTCGCTGCCGATGATTTCAATGCAGCGCCGCGCCTCGGTTAAGCTACTGGCAATGGGTTTTTCGCACAGCACCGGTATACCGGCATTGACCGCCGCGATGATCAGTTCCACGTGAGTGTCTGAAGAAGTGGCAATCACCACGGCAGTGACCTCAGGATGACCGATCGCCGCCGCGGCACTGGATGCCACCGCCGCACCGGTTTCTGCGGCCATTGCATCGGCTGCCGCGCTGACGGGATCGTACACCGCAACGATCTGCCCGCCGGCCTGGCGAATGGCCGCAGCATGCACTTTTGCCATGCGGCCCGCGCCGAGTAGCGCAATGCCGGTTAATTGCGTCATTTTTGACTCCTTAAATAAAAGGATTGATGGTTGTTTGGTTATTTACGTTATTTATATCGAATGAACTTAATTAAACAGGATGGTCTCACCGCCCTTTTATTTTTAAACCTCAGCCACACTCATTAATAAATCCCACACACCTCACGAATTAAAAATTAAGTGATGCGGATATATTGATCAATCGCTGAATTGGCGGTAAACATTCATACAATGAGGGCTTCCCTTCAAATCGGGGCTTTATTGTGACTGACATCAAAAAAACCACGTTGGATCAAATCGCTGCCGCTGCGGGCGTCAGTTTAAGTACCGTCGATCGGGTGATGAATCGACGCGGCGGCGTTTCTCCGGCCAGGGAAGCCAAAGTGCTGGAGTGGGCCAATAAGCTCAATGTGGACCGCGTATTGTTTCGCGGTTATTTGCCAATGCTGCGCGTGGCGGTGCTGATGCAGTCGCCCAAGAATCCCTTTTATCGCGGTCTGCGTAATGCTTTCGCCGACATTGGCGCGACCCTGTCCGACATGCGCCTTAACTGCTTTATCCACTACCTCAATCTGGCCAATCCGCAGGGCACCATTAAGCAAATTCACCAGATTGCGGCAGTCAATGACGCGATGATTGTGGTGTGCCCCAACGATCCGGATGTCGCGGAAGCACTGCGCCAGATTTCAGGCAATACCCCGGTGGTGACGCTGGTGACCGACATCCCTACCAGCGGGCGTATCGCCTATGTAGGGCCAGATAATCGTCAGATGGGACGTGCTGCTGGTGAACTTATTGGCCGTTTTTGCGGTAGCCAGGGCGGTGAGGTTTTAGTGGTGCTGGGTATGCAGCATATGATTGGTCATGAAGAGCGTGAGATGGGTTTCCGCTCGGTACTGCGTGAGCGTTTTCCGCAGTATGCCATCAGCGAAACGCTGGAAAGTGGCGAGGATCAAACCCGTGCCGGTGAAGTGGTACGGCGGGCATTGCAAAATAATCCAAATATCCGCGGTATTTATAACGTCTCGGCGGGCAATACCAATATTACTCAGGCAATAAAATCCCTCAAACTTGAGCAGCAGGTGGTCTTAATTACCCATGAACTCACTACTGAGCGACGTCGAATGTTACGTGAGGGGGTTATTGATGTGATTATCGATCAAAATCCGCATGAAGAAGCGCGACGTGCACTGGAGATTATTGCGGTGCATTTTAATCGCGTCGAGAGTGATAAAAATCCTGGCGGCTACACTCCGTTCAATATTTACATTCGCGAGAACTGCCCGCCGGAATCAGAATTTAGTTAATCGCTCATTACAGTTTTTCCGTGAGTTCGCGTTTGTTGTCATGCAACAGGCGCAGCATCTCACGCAGATAATCATCCTCATTGCCCTTTTGCCAGGCAATGCTCAGTGGCAGGCCTTTGATTTGTTCAGGTAATGTCAGCGCGATATAGCTGACGCTGTCACTGTTCATGGTGCGATAAGACGCGGGCACCACCGCGAGGCCCAAACCTGCGGACACCAGGCTCAAAATGGTCTGCTTCTCTTCGGCGAACTGGGCAATATGTGGCGTTAATCCGGCCTGTTTAAACAAACTCATGGTGAGATCGTGGCTGTGCGGGCGCGTGCGTCGGTCGGGAATGATCATCGCCTCATGTTGGAAATCCTCAACGCTGACTTGTACTCGCCCCGCCAGCGGATGCTGCAACGGCACCGCCAGTACGCAGCTTTCTCGGGTGATAAAACGCATCGCCAGCGAGGCATCCATTACCTGTGGGGCACGAATAATAATCATATCCAGCCAGCCTGATTTTAATTTCGGGATCAGGTTGATAGTTTTATCTTCAATAATATGAATATCGCTGTTGGGATGTAGCGGCACAAATAAATTCAATAATGCAGGCACTAATCCGCGCGCGGCGCTATCAATCGCGCCAATACGCAATGTGCGGCGATCATCTTTTAATCCCACTTTAAAACGCAGCGCCAGCGCGTCAAATTGATCGATAAGTTTGCTGGCTTCGTCAAAAAAGATCGCACCTTCCGCCGTGAGTGAAACATTGCGCGTCGAACGGTTCAATAACCGCACGCCTAGGTCTTCTTCCAGTAATCGAATGAAGCGAGAAAGTGACGCAGGCATCATTTCCATTCTTTGGGCTGCGCGCCCGAAATGGAGTTCTTTACCCACCGCCACTAAACAACGCAGTTGATTTATATCCACATTTCCCTCGCCGTTCGATTATTCAAATACTTTATATAATCCACGCTTAATGATCCGCCAAGGCAAAACTGCATACTGAACTCGATTACAAAAAAATAACACCACCCTACACAATCTGGAGCACTTTAATATGAACTCTCACCTCGAAAAAAGGGTGATGCGTAAAGTGACGTTACGCATTGTGCCCTTCATCATGCTGCTCTACTTCATCGCTTTTCTCGATCGCGTCAATATCGGTTTTGCCGCGTTAACCATGAATCAGGATTTAGGTTTCTCACCCACGGTATTTGGTTTGGGTGCGGGCATCTTTTTCCTCGGTTATTTCCTGTTCGAAGTGCCCTCCAATTTAATTCTGCATAAAGTCGGGGCGCGTATCTGGATCGCCCGCGTCATGATCACCTGGGGCTTAGTCTCTGGCTGCATGGCCTTTGTGCAGGGCACCACCAGCTTCTACACCCTGCGTTTTCTGCTCGGCGTTGCGGAGGCCGGTTTCTTCCCCGGCATCATTCTGTATCTCAGCTACTGGTTCCCGGCCGCCCGACGCGCGCAGGTGACAGCCATCTTTATGGCGGCCGCCCCGCTTTCCACCGCACTGGGATCGCCGATCTCGGCTGCTCTGCTGGAGATGCATGGTTTCCTAGGTTACGCGGGCTGGCAATGGATGTTTGTACTGGAGGCCATTCCCGCGCTGGTGCTCGGCGTCGTGGTGCTGTTCTTCCTCACTGACCGCCCGGCCAAAGCCAAATGGCTGACTGATGAGGAGCGCGAGTGGCTGCAAAACACCATGCAGGCGGAAGAGCGCACGCGTGCCGCAGCCCAGGGCCACAGCAGCGTCTGGCGCGGACTGGCGGATAAACGCGTGCTGGCCCTGGCGTTGGTCTACTTCGGTACCTCCGCCGGGTTGTACACGCTCGGCATCTGGTCACCACAGATCATCAAAAGCTTCGGTGCCTCCTCGCTGGAGATTGGTTTCCTGAACGCCTTCCCGGCGGTAATCGGGGTGATTGGCATGATCCTGTGGGCACGCCATTCAGACCGCACCAGGGAGCGCAGCTGGCATGTGATTGGCGCCTGCTTGCTGGCAGCGGCAGGACTGATTTACGCCGGGAACGTCAGCACGCTGTTTGCGGTGATTGTCGCCCTGACGCTGGTGACGGTTGGCATCAGCGCATCAAAACCGCCGCTGTGGAGTATGCCGACGCTGTTCCTCAGCGGCCCGGCTGCGGCTGCGGGCATCGCCACCATCAACTCTATCGGCAACCTGGGCGGCTTTGTCGGCCCGATGATGATTGGCGTCATCCGCCAGCAGACCGGCAGCTACACCTGGGGGCTCTATTTTGTCGCTGGCTTGCTGGCGCTCTCTGCCCTCGTTGTCCTGATTCTTTCTGCCCGCTCGAATAAACCCGAGACGGCTGAGATCCCCCAAACACATTAAGCAACTGGAGAAACAACATGCGTAACTACAAAATTGCCGCCATCCCGGCAGACGGTATCGGCCCGGAAGTGATCTCCGCCGGAGTCGAGGTGTTACAGGCGCTGACACGTCACGATGAGCAGCTGCAGTTTGATGTGCAGACCTTTGACTGGGGCTCGGACTACTACAAAAAACATGGCGTGATGATGCCGGAAGACGGCCTGAACACGCTGAAAAAATTCGACGCGATTTACTTCGGTGCCGTGGGCGCGCCGGATGTGCCGGATCACATCACGCTGTGGGGCCTGCGCCTGCCGATTTGTCAGGGCTTTGACCAGTACGCCAACGTGCGTCCGACCAAAATCCTGCCGGGCGTCACCTCGCCGCTGCGCAATCGCGGTCCGGGCGATCTGGACTGGGTCATCGTGCGTGAAAACTCAGAGGGCGAATACTCCGGCAACGGCGGCCGTGCGCACCGGGGTTTACCGGAAGAAGTCGGCACCGAAGTGGCGATTTTCACCCGCGTCGGCGTCACACGCATCATGCGTTATGCCTTTAAGCTGGCACAGTCTCGTCCACGTAAGTTGCTGACGGTAGTGACCAAATCCAACGCCCAGCGTCACGGCATGGTGATGTGGGATGAGATTGCCGCTGAAGTGGCGCTGGAGTTTCCGGATGTGCAGTGGGACAAAATGCTGGTCGATGCCATGACGCACCGCATGACGCTGCATCCGCAGTCGCTGGATACCATCGTCGCCACTAATCTACACGCCGATATTCTTTCCGATCTGGCGGGTGCGCTGGCGGGCAGTCTGGGCGTGGCACCAACCGCCAATATCGATCCAGAACGTCGTTTCCCCTCGATGTTTGAACCGATCCACGGCTCGGCGTTTGATATCACTGGCAAGGGCATCGCCAACCCGATTGCCACCTTCTGGACTGCGGTGCAGATGCTGGAACATCTCGGTGAACGCAACGCCGCCGCGCTGATTATGGAAGGCATCGAATATGTGTGTGCGAAAGGGATTTTGACGCCGGATGTGGGGGGAACGGCCAATACCGCTGAGGTCACACGGGCGGTAGTGCAGTTTATTGAGGCGAAGGCGACGGTGGCCGAGACCGCCTAAACACGCTCTGCTCATCAAATGCTATATTTCTCGCCGGGCTAACCACGCCCGGCGTCTTTTCATAATCTATTAACATTTCGATTTGCATCACCCCCGCTTTTCATGAACAGTCGTTCTACTCTTCAGTTTTCGCAGGATAGCGTATGACCTACTCAGGCAGTGAAGACCCACCTCAGGCCCATCGCACCATGATGCTGGCGCTACTGGTGGCGGTGACCTTCTTTATGGAAAACCTTGATGCCACCGTCATCACCACCGCAATACCGCAAATGGCACGTGACTTTGCGGCCAGCCCGGTGGCGTTGAATGTGGGTGTCAGCGCTTACCTCTTGGCTGTCGCGGTGGGCATCCCAATGAGCGGCTGGCTGGCAGAACGCTATGGTGCACGCACCGTATTTGCCAGCGCCATTCTCATCTTCACGCTGGCATCGGTGATGTGCGGCATGAGCGACACGTTACCGATGTTCACGCTGAGCCGGATCTTGCAGGGAATCGGTGGTGCGATGATGGTGCCGGTGGGACGTATGGTGGTGCTCCGCGTGACCGAGAAGAGAGACATGGTCAAAACCATTGCCTTTATTACCTGGCCGGGACTGATTGCTCCTGTTCTCGGCCCGCCGCTGGGCGGTTTGATTGTGACTTACGGCCACTGGCCGTGGATATTCTGGCTGAATATCCCGCTGGGTATTTTGGCGATAATCGCCACTGGCTATCTGGTGCCGCAGTTTAAAACAGAACAGCCGCGCCCCTTTGATGTGTGCGGTTTTGTTCTCACGGCAACCGCTTGCACCTCGTTGATCATCGCGCTGGAAGCCCTTGGACAGATGCATCTTACTATTGGCATTCCGCTGCTACTGCTGGGTGTACTGAGCAGCGTACTGGCTTATCGCCACAGCTTCCGCCACCCGCAACCGTTGCTCCCCTTTAGCGCGCTTACCATTAATACCTTCCGTAACGCCGTGGTAGGAGGTTCACTGTTTCGTGCCTCGATTAACGCGGTGCCTTTTTTGCTGCCGTTGTTATTCCAACTTGGCTTTGGCTGGAGCGCCGCACAGGCCGGCGGCATGGTGCTGTGGGTGTTTGCCGGCAATCTGGCCATGAAACCCGCCACCACCTGGCTGATGAAGCGCTTTGGTTTTCGTCAGGTATTGATGGTGAATGGCTTCATCAGTCTGGCGGCGATGCTGGGCTGTTTACTGCTCAGCCCTTCACTCGGCTACTTCGCCATAGCTGCGATTCTGTTTATCGGCGGGCTATCGCGGTCACTGCAATTCAGCTGTTACAACAGCTTAGGCTTCGCGGATGTCCCTCAAACAAAAATGAGCGATGCATCCGTGGTGTTCAGCATTTTCTTCCAGTTCAGTATGAGTGCGGGCGTCGCGCTGGCAGCCCTGTTCCTGCGCGGTTCGATGCTGTGGCAGGAACATACCCACATCGAACAAAGTGATATCCACATTGCCTTTGCTGGCGTGGCCATGCTGGTGCTGCTGTCATTGTTTGACGTGAGGCGCCTGGAGAAAAACGCGGGGGCGCAGGTGTTAAGCCGCTAGTGCGTTATGCCCGCGCGTGGGTTTGTGCGCGGGCTGAATGACCACGTTTAGGTCACGTCAGGTGAGCCGTGAAATTGTGAGCATTCATTATATATCGAGAGTTCAATAAATAAGCTTCAGTTCACACTTCTACGATCACATCATGAGCAAAGTTTTTACCTATTGCACTAATAGAATTTAAGCATTAATATTTTATTCCTTACTTCCGTGGAAGATAGTCATTTCCATTGTAATACTCCCCTGACAAACACCCCATTCATATACTACATAAACACCAAGTAAATCTGATTCCTATCAACATCCGCTCACACCCATAATATCTCACACAGACGCCAACCAAATTAAAAAATGGCGATGTGCATTATATCATGCTGTCCCCCTGCAGCTTGGTAACCGAGCACCTGAAAAAAAGTGCAAATACTGGTATCAGACGAAAAACAAAGGTGATGATTACCTGCTCGTCGAAACAAAACCAGAACACACCATGTTTTTATCAAGCATGGAGATATAACTCAATGGAAGATATTAAATGAAAAAGTGTATTTTAGCCCTGTCTATGTTAAGCCTGTTTTCTGTTTCCTCTGTCTATGCTAATACCGGTAAAGTGACCTTCACCGGCTCAATTATTGATTCAGCCTGCTCCATCGCACCGGGTTCATTAGATCAGACCGTTGCACTGGGTGCTATTTCCAATGTTGTACTGGCTCAGGATGGCAATACCGGCAGCTCCACACCGCAGCGTTTCACTATTGAGCTGCAAGACTGTGTTATTGCCACTCCGGGCACGTTGGATAAGGTCTCTACCCGCTTTAGTGGCGCGACCTCTTCCTATGACCCTGAAAGCCTGGCGTTGACGGGCGGTCTTGCGGGTGGCGCTTCCATTCAGATCTTCACCATTGATGGTGAGAAAGTGAAAGTCAACACACCGACAACCGGACAGCAGGTTGGCAACGGCAATAATACCCTTGTCTTTACTGCCAACGTCAAAGGCGGCGGTGCGGCGGCAACCATTCGTCCGGGCACCTTCCAGGTTCCAGCGAATTTCGTACTGAGCTACAACTAATTATTCATCGGTCATAACCGATGCCCTGTTTACCTGCGGCCGTTTTGCCGCAGGTCTTTTCATCTTAATAAATTTTTGGGTACGCAAATGAACGGGATGCGTTTGAATTCATCTTATTGGGTAGCCACATTATTTATTTTTTCTCTGACTACACACAGCACCAGCACTAAGGCGAACGAATCAGAAATCGGGCGTATCAATATCACTGGATCAATAGTGAACTCCCCCTGCACGATTGAACTCGGCACCCCCGATCAAACCCTGAATATTGGTAACCACCCAGTGGGCTATATCATCAAGGAAAGTGTGGGACCAAGACATGATTTCTCCATTCACCTGGCCGATTGTTCATTACAGGAAAATGAAGAGCAGGGAAGAAAAAATAATACTTTCAGAATCATGTTCGAAGCAGAAGAAGATGCCGGCCATTTTAAAAATATCGGTTCGGCAACAGGTGTCGTTGTCATGATAAGAGATCGGGATGATAACATCGCCTCACCTGGCAAACATCTTCCAGACAGACGACTGGAGAATGACATGCGTTTCAATTATTCGCTGAATCTCGCAGGCAATCAAGAAATAATAAAACCAGGCAACGTGCAGTTAATCCTCCGTTTTAGAATTGATTATAATTAATAGGGTATCAGACTGTGTTGTTATTCTTTTCTCACCATATAGTCCCCCTTATCTCCATCGTCTTTATGGCGATAATTTCCCTTGCGGTGACAACAAATAAATCTGTCTCGGCTGAAATCCAGTTTAATACTGACGTATTGGATATCACCGATCGTGAGAATATCGATCTCAGTCAGTTTTCCCGTAAAGGTTTTATTTTACCAGGCACCTATACGCTATCGATCAACCTTAACAGCCGATCGTTACCTGAACGCCCTATTCATTTTTACCCTGCCGAACAGAGTGGGGACGAAACGCTTGCCTGTATCACGCCGGCTATGATGCCACTCATAGGATTAAAAGAAGATGTCCAGTCACGCCTCACCTGGTGGCATAACGAAGAGTGCCTGAATTTTGCCAGCCTTGAGGGCATGACCACGAGAA
Source organism: Pantoea sp. EA-12 (assembly GCF_030053355.1). Classification (NCBI taxonomy): domain Bacteria; kingdom Pseudomonadati; phylum Pseudomonadota; class Gammaproteobacteria; order Enterobacterales; family Erwiniaceae; genus Pantoea; species Pantoea sp. EA-12. The sequence goes on from NZ_JASGBY010000005.1 coordinate 212,580, forward strand.
CCGATCTGGGGAAATCGACGCTGTATGTCAGCATTCCGCAAGCCTACCTCACTTACACTAACCCAAACTGGGACCCACCCGCGCTGTGGGAAGATGGGATATCAGGCATGTTGTTTGACTACAATCTGAATGCACAAAGTCTTAAGCAACTGGCGCAGCAGAACAACAGTAGCAACACCGTATCGGGCAACGGAACCGCAGGCGTTAATTTTGATGCCTGGCGAGTGCGCGCCGATTGGCAAGGCCGCTACGATAATCAGCAAACCGCAGCAGCTAATAGCTGGGACTGGAGCCGTTTCTATGGCTACCGCGCCCTACGAAAAATGGGCGCAAAATTGAGCCTGGGCGAGGACTATCTCTCCTCCTCGATTTTCGACACCTTTCGCTATACCGGCATCAACCTCATGTCTGATGACAACATGCTGCCGCCCAATCTTCGTGGCTATGCACCTGAAATTAGCGGTGTGGCAAAAAGTAATGCGAAAGTGATTATCAGCCAGCAAGGGAGAATCATAAAAGAAGTACAGGTTCCCGCGGGTCCCTATCGCATTCAGGATTTAGACAGTGCGGTATCAGGCAATCTGGATGTACGCATCGAAGAGCAAGATGGCGAAGTTCAGCAGTTTCAGGTCAACACCGCCACCATTCCCTATCTGACGCGCCCGGGGCAATTTCGCTATAAAACTGCAGTGGGCAAGCCTTCAAATTTAGCGCATAACGTGGAAGGTCCCCTGTTTGCTACCGGGGAGTTTTCATGGGGCATTACCAATGGCTGGTCGCTTTACGGCGGGGGAATGGGCGGCGGGGAATATTATGCCCACTCTCTGGGTATCGGCCGCGACTTATACTGGCTTGGTGCCCTGTCAACGGACGTCACGATGTCCAATGCAAAACTCTCCCAGCAGGAAACGCAGCGGGGTAACGCCTGGCGGGTCAGCTATGCCAAGCGGTTTGAAGAATCGGGTAGTCAAATCAGCTTTGCGGGCTATCGATTCTCAGACAACGGTTTTCGCTCAATGGGGGATTATCTCAATGATCGTAAAGGAGAGACCAACTCTGGACGCAATAAAGAGATGTACACCCTCTCTTTAAATCAACAATTTGAGTCGCTGAACCTCTCAACTTATTTCAATTACAATCATCAAACTTACTGGAATCAGGATGCCAGCAATCGCTATGACCTTTCGCTGTCACATAATCTCGATATTTTAAAGTTCAAAAACGTTAATTTATCGCTGACTGCTTATCATAATAAATTTAATCAAATAAATGATAATGGTATGTATATGTCGCTGTCGCTTCCCTGGGGGAAAGCGGGCACAGCGAGTTACAACGGTTCTTATACCAAAGGAAATACGCTCAACAATGCCAGTTATTACAGCCGTATCAGTGAGGAGGATGCCTATCAAATTAATGCCGGCGTCGCTAACCGAAGCACTGATATCAGTGGCTATTACACGCACAAGAATTCGCTCGCACAATTAAGCACTTCAGCCAGTTATCGTGAAGGCCAATATCATGCGCTGGGGTTCTCAGCTCAAGGTGGAGCAACCATCACGCCTTCCGGATCAGCGCTACACGGCACCAGTCTGGCGGGAGGAACACGCATGTTAATCGATACAGATGATGTTGCTGGCGTTCCTGTATCAGGTACTGGCCACACGATAAAAACCAATCAATCCGGCAAAGCCATTATTGCGGATGTCAGCAGTTATTACCGAAACAGCGTGCGTATTAATGTCGATAAATTAGCTGACAACATGGAGGCAACGAATTCTATTGTTCAGGGAACACTAACGGAAGGGGCCATTGGATATCGCCGCTTTGACGTTATTGCCGGTGAAAAAGCCATCGCCGTAGTGAGATTAGCCGATGGTTCAGCTCCACCCTTTGGCGCCAGCGTCTTAAATAAAAATAATCAGGAAACGGGAATCATTAATGATGGCGGAACGGTTTACCTCAGCGGTATTCAGCCGGGTGAGTCAATGAAATTACGCTGGAACAATGAGGAGCAGTGTCAAATCACGCTGCCCCAAGTCATCCCATCCGACATGACAGCCAATTTGCTATTACCCTGCGTGTAAATACTCACGCAAGTATGAAAATAAAAAAAGTAATTAACTACGTGAGAATGTTAAGTATGAATAAAGAAACGTTGAAAAAGGTCGTCATTATTTCAGCTCTGGGACTGACGGTACCCTCTTCCTTTGCTGCCATCTCCCTTGACCGAACCCGCATTATCTACCCTGGTGCTGAAAAATCCGTGAGTTTGACCGTGGGTAATAAAAACGACCAATTACCATACCTGGCGCAAGGCTGGCTAGAGGATGAAAATGATAAAAAACTGGAGGCCAACAGCCCCTTTATTGTCGTTCCGCCAATACAACGCATAGAACCTAAGGCGGATAGCCAGGTCAAAGTTCAGGCGTTGGTCACCACCGAAGCGTTTAAAAAATTACCGCAGGATCGGGAATCTCTGTTTTATTTTAATCTGAGAGAAATTCCACCTAAAAGTGATAAGCCGAACGTGTTGCAAATTGCACTGCAGACACGCATTAAACTGTTCTATCGACCAGCAGCGCTGGCCGATGCTGCTTCGGCTCAGCATGCTGCTCCCTTCCAGGAAAAGATCACGTTAAAAAGAAACGGTGATAAATACACTGTCATCAATCCAACGCCTTATTACGTCACCTTAATTGGCGCAAGTGCTAAAAAAGAAGGTACTGTGATTAACGGATTTGAAGCCATGATGATTGCCCCTCATGGGCAACAAACTTTAGGAGGCAGTGCAGCAGCCTTGGGATCTCATCCTGTTTTAGTGTACGTCAATGACTATGGTGGACAACCGCCGTTAACGTTTAAATGCCAGGCTGAAACCTGCAGTGTTGATAGCAGCAAGAGTTGAACTATGAAAAATATTCTCATTGGGAATCATAAAGTGATTAAGCATCTCAGCATCACAGGTTGGGCTAAAATAAATACCTGCGTGCTTGTCGCTGCTGCCTTATGCTCTACCGTTGTCTCAGCAGCTTCAGAAGAGGACTCAAGGGAAAGTCATTTTGGTGTGCTGCATGTCTACGGCACATTAACGGAAAGTGCCTGTCGTTTAAATATGGCTTCTGCAGACCAGTCAGTCAATTTAGGGAATACCGCGACAGCTGATTTAAAAAACGTGGGCGACCATAGCGTGTTGGTTCCGGTTCCACTCTATTTACACGATTGCCTGCGAACATCATCGAGCCAATACATTGAAAACAACAATGTTGCCTGGAGCGCTCATCAGCCTGCTGTTTCATTCACATTTACGGGGATCGGTGAGCCAACGAATCCACAATTAGCCAGAGCAGAGGGTGTAAAAGGAATAGGGTTGCGCATCAAAGACGCTCAACGCAATAACGTGATACTCGGTCAAACAGGAAAACCCGTATTACTTTCCCCCGGTGACGATGTCATTCTTTATTACGTGACAGCCGAGCGCACAAGAGGAGAGCTACAAGCAGGAAGTTTTTCTGCCAATATTAATTTCAGGTTGAATTATGAATAGCAGAAAAAAAGTTATCTTATATTGCTTCAGCGCAATGTCTGCATTTTTCTTCTTATACCCTCTTTTTTCTCACGCCTTCTCCGTGGGCGTGACGATACGAGGCAAAGTTCTTAGCCCCCCGTGTACGATAAATGGAGGGCGAGATATTTTTGTGAATTTCGGCAGTGGGATATTACCTGGCAGCATTAATGGGATTAATCACGAGAAACCGCTCCCTTACACGGTGGATTGCCCTGCAGGCACATCAAATTTGCTGAAACTTCAAGTCGCGGGTACGGGCGCAGCTTTCAACGCAAGCTTGTTAAGCACTAACAAAAATAATTTAGCCATTGAAATAAAGAGCAACGGTACAAGGTTAGCGATAAATAACTGGATAGATTTTGTCTATCCTACGCAACCAGCGCTTAGTGCAGTGCTGGTCAGAATTAGCACGGGTTCAATCAGTCTTGGCACTATCAACGCCACAGCCACGATAATTGTTGAGTATCGTTAGGATGCTGCGGAAACATAGCAGCATACCCATATCTGAAATTTAAAGACTACTAAGGTGTCAGTGCCGCTTCCAGCCGATCGAGCGCGCAGAGAATGCCATAGCTGCGCGCGCTCGGATTCTCCGGCAGCGGCAGCCAAATATCAGCCTGACTCGCCAGATCCAGTATGGTCGGGCAGATCGCAATGACCGCTGCTTTCTGGATGTGGGCATGATGCACTGCACTCAGCACGCTGCTGTTCACCGTATCTGGCGCGAGGATCAGCAGTAAATCGTCCGGCTGTAAGCGGCTCAGCGTCATGCGCAGCAGGTTATCGTCCTGAATCCATGCCAGTGCCAGTCCTGCCGTCGTCAGTCGCTGATGAACTTCTGCTGCCAGCGGTGTTGTCTGTCCTGCGGCCCCAATCAATAACACACTTCGGGCTTTACGTAGCGCGAGTGCGGCCCGCTCCCAAGTCGCCTCTTCAGCCAGCGACCACTGCTGTGCCAGTGCCTGGTGAATCGCCTCCAGCTGCGGAATGCCTTGCTCACCCCGCGTTGCTGGCACCGAACTGGCACGCGCCAGTCGCATGCGCAAATCACGGATATCTTCACAACCCACAGAACGCGCAAATCGGGTGATGGTGGCGGCGCTGACTTCAGCACGCCCGGCCAGTTGCTCAATCGTAGCAGATGCAGCAAACGCCATATCGTTGAGGATCGCTAACGCGACACGATTTTCCTGCTGGCTCAGCGACGGCTGGCGCTGGCGGATCACCTCAATAAACGCACCTTCCTGCTGCTGACCCGCTTTGCGTACCTGATGCAGAAAATCATCCAGATCGCGACAGCCAGCAGAGGCGGCAAAACGGCGCAGCACTTCAGGACTGACGCCCGCTTGGGTCGCCAGACTTTCCATTGTGGCCTGCGCGCTGACGTGCAGGTTATCCAGAATAAAACGCGCCAGCTTAGATTCCGGTGCATCCACCCGTGCCGACTGCTGTCGCAGTTGCCAGACAATATCCATTCGCTCACCACATCCTCAAATTGCGAACACTCATCATGCATGAAAATATTTTTCAATGTGAGTTTTTTTTCATCGTTTTAAGTCTAAATCATGCTTTAAACAACGTTTGTTAACGATAAATTACAGCACCGATCACACTCGTGAAAAATATTTTCACAACAAACATATTAATAACACATTGATTTAAATCAATTAAATATCCATTCATCAGAAAATCGTCTGCCCGGAGGGTATTTACAGCATCGCTGAGACAGGTCTTAAATGACCCCGACAAATCACAGGAGGAAATCATATGCGTATCGTACTTTGCTGTGCAGCAGGGATGTCCACCAGCATGCTGGTCAACAAAATGCAGAGTGCCGCTCAGGGCCGCGGACTGGTGATTGATATCAAAGCCGTTCCAGTGGCGGAATTCGAACGCATCCTGCCCGATGCCGATGTGGTGCTGCTCGGCCCACAGGTGCAGTTTGAAGCTGCCCGGCTAACCGCCATCGCGACGCCGCAGGGTAAAGCTGTCGCCGTCATCGACATGATGGATTACGGCATGATGCGTGGCGAACAGGTGCTGGAAAAAGCCCTGGCGTTGCACACCGCTTAACTCACCCGTTTTACCCAACTCTACTGATTGAAACACGGCCCTGTGCTGTGGGGGATTCTGCATGTCCGAAGACGTGGTTATCGATTTTGAAGAGCAAATCATGTTGCTGCTGGTTCAGGCTGGAGCAGCCCGCAGTGCAGCACTTAGCGCACTGCGACTGGCGCGTGAGGGCCAGTTTGCTGCCGCTGAACAGCAATTAGCCTCTGCGAAAGCGAGCATCAACGGCGCGCACCAGCAGCAAACCGCGTTAATTAGCCTTGATGAAGGCAGCGGCAAACTCACGGTCACCCTGATTTTGGTACATGCCCAGGATCACTTGATGAACGCCATGCTGATTCAGGATCTGGCGGGCGAAATCATAGAACTCTACCGCCGTACTGCGGCAGGAGGAACCAATGCTTAAGATGGCGATTATTGGTGGTGGCAGCAGCTACTCACCGGAGCTGGTTGAAGGGATTATCAATCGTTACGCACAACTGCCGGTCACGGAGCTGGCGTTGGTGGATGTGGAATCGGGACGCGAGAAGGTGAATATCATCGCCGATCTCACGCGCCGGATGCTGCAGAAGAGCGGATTAGAGCAGGTCAAAGTCAGCGTGCATTTTGAACTCGACGATGCCATTCGCGGTGCCCGCTTTGTACTGACACAATTGCGCGTAGGCCAACTGGCAGCGCGTGCCGCCGATGAACGCCTGGGCCTGAAATATGGGCGTCTTGGCCAGGAGACCACCGGCGTCGGCGGTTTTGCCAAGGCTCTGCGCACCATTCCGGTGATGCTGAATATCGCGCGTAAAGTGGAAGAGCTGGCTCCCGATGCCTTTATCATCAACTTCACCAATCCCGCGGGCATCGTGACGGAAGCGGTATCGCGCTACAGCAACGCCAAAATTATCGGACTGTGTAACGTGCCGGTGAATATGCATCATATGATTGCTGGCATGCTCAACGCGTCGCGGGATGAGGTGCAACTGCGCTTTGCCGGGCTAAACCATCTGGTGTGGGTGCATCAGGTCACCTGTCGTGGTGAAGATGTCACTGCTCAGGTGATTGAACAACTCTGTGACGGCCAGTCGCTCACCATGAACAATATCAAGGATATGCCGTGGTCGCCGACGTTCCTGCGTGCGCTCAACGCCATTCCCTGCCCTTATCATCGCTACTACTGGCAGACACCCCAGATGCTGGCCGAAGAGCAGCAAAAAGCGCAAAACGGCCATGAAGGCACGCGCGCAGAACAAGTGATGAAGGTGGAAGCCGAGCTGTTTGAGCTGTATGCCGACCCGCATCTGGCGCACAAACCGGAGCAGCTCAGTTTCCGTGGCGGCGCTTATTACTCGGAAGTGGCGGTCGAGTTGATCAGTGCGATTCATAACAACAGCGGCAAGAATCTGGTGGTGAACTGCCGTAATAACGGCGCGATCCATGGCCTTCCAGATGATGCGGTGGTGGAGGTCAACTGCCTGGTGGATGCCCAAGGCGCGCATCCGCTGATGTTTGGAGAACTGCCACCGCTGATGAATGGCCTGACGCAGCAAATTAAAGCCTTTGAACGCCTCACCATCGAAGCGGCAGTGCACGGCGATCGCCATCAGGCGCTGCTGGCGCTGTTGGGCAATCCCTTAGTCGGTGATGTTGCCACGGCGGAAGCCCTGCTGGCAGAGGTGTTGACGTTGAATAAGCCGTGGTTACCGCAGTTCACGGCACAGTGATCGCTGTGATGCGGGCGAACTAAAGCGCGCCCCTACAACATTTTTGCACCCAGCTCTTGCAGGGGCGTCCTTCAGGACGCCCACCACATTGTTGCGCCATTGAGCCTGAGGAGGCCCTGTGTCCAACCGAACTTTTATTGAACGTTATGTGTTGCCCGCAGCGCTGAAAGTCGCTGGCCAGAAGCATGTGCTCTCAGTGCGCGACGGCATCATTCTCAACATGCCCTTCATGCTGATTGGCAGCTTCTTCCTGATCTTTGCTTACTTGCCCATCCCGGCATGGGGCCATCTGATGGCGGATCTGTTTGGTGATAGCTGGCGCAACAAACTGCTTTATCCGGTGCGCGCCACTTACGACATCATGGCGCTGATCTCCAGCTTTGGTATCGCCTATCGGCTGGCGGAGAAGTACCGCACGCTGGACCCATTGACCAGTGGAGCGATGGCTTTAGTCGCCTTTGTGATGACGATTCCACAGCAGACGCTGTTCGCCCCGGTTGAAAATGCGCCCGCACAGCTGGTGACTGGCGTACTGCCGATCTCGATGATTGGTAGCCAGGGCTTGTTCGTGGCGATTGTGATTGCGTTGATGTCGACGGAGATCTATCGCTTTGTCCACAGCCGCAATCTGGTGATCAAGATGCCAGAAGGCGTTCCCCCTGCGGTGGCGAAATCCTTCCTCGCGCTGGTGCCGGGTTTCTGTGTGCTGGCGGTGGTACTGCTGATCCGTCTGGCCGTGGAAGCCTCACCTTTTGGCGATATTAATAATCTGATCGCCACCGTGATTGGGCTGCCGATGCATCACGTGGGCGGCACGCTGCCGGGCATGATTTTCTCGGTGCTGCTGATTGGCATCCTCTGGACCCTGGGCCTGCATGGCGATGCCATTGTGTTGGTGTTTATCCAGCCGGTCTGGCTCTCCAACATGAGCGAGAACCTTGAGGCGTTTCAGCATAACCAGCCGATTCCGCACATCTTCACGCAGCAGTTTTATGATTTGTGGATTGCACCCGGCGGCACCGGGGCGCTATTGGGGTTGGTGATTTTCATGCTGATCCGTTCGCGCAGTCGCCAGATGAAGCAGCTGGGTAAAATTGCCGGACCGGCAGCCCTGTTCAACATCAGCGAGCCACTGGTGTTTGGTATTCCGTTGGTGATGAACCCCTACCTGTTCCTGCCGTTTATCCTGACGCCTGTGGTGCTGGTGATTGTTTCCTGGGCGGCAATGACCACCGGACTGGTCGCGCCACCCGCCGGGATCGCCCTGCCGTTTACCACACCGATTTTTGTCAGTGGCTATTTAGCCACCGGCGGCCATCTCTCCGGTACGGTGCTGCAGGTGGTGAATCTGGCGATCTCAATGGTGATCTACTATCCGTTCTTCCGCATCTGGGATCGCCTGAAACATCGCGAAGAGCAGCAAAGCGAACAGCAGGCGCAGGCTGTGGCCGGCAACCCGGTGGTATCATAACGTATCTCTAGGGCGGCCATCAGGCCGCCTCTCATCACATCCCCATTCTTCCAGTTTCCGCAATAATGACTTTGCAAACCCGGCTATTCTGCCGTGCCACAGGCTGTGACAACCTTTAGACAAGGTTCGGGATCGCCCCGACCACCACTAAAGGATACCGCTGATGAAACTCTACCACTTCCCACTCTCTGGCCATGCGCATCGTGCGCGCCTGTTCCTGTCACTGCTTGGCTTGCCACATGAGGTCATCGATGTGGATCTCAAAGGCGGCGAACACAAAACGCCTGCTTTTCTCGCCATGAACCCGTTCGGCCAGGTGCCGGTACTGGAAGATGAAGGTGTTTATATCTCCGACTCCAACGCCATCTTGGTCTATCTGGCGAAGAAATCGGGCCGCCACGAATGGCTGCCAGAAGATGCATTGGGAGCCACGCAGGTGCAGCGCTGGTTATCGGTAGCAGCGGGCGAACTGGCTTACGGCCCTTGCGCAGCGCGCTTGATCACCGTATTTGGCCGCCCCTTTAACCCGGATGAAGTCATCGCCCGCGCGCATGCGATTTTGGCGCTGATGGAGCAGCATCTGACCGGACGCGACTGGCTGGTCGGCGATCATCCCACTGTAGCGGACGTTGCGCAGTACAGCTATCTCATCGGTGCACCGGAGGGCAATGTGGATCTGTCCGGTTATCCGGCGGTCAATGCGCTGCTACGCCGCATCGAAGCGTTACCCGGTTTTGTCCCCTTTCCTCAAACGGCTGCCGGTCTGCGCAGCATTGCGTGAGTGAGTCATCATGGGCGAGAAACGTTCGGTTTGGCATGCAGGTGAAATAGCTCTGCAACAGCAGGCAGGTGTAGCGGAGCGCATGGCCGAGGTCGGCCAGCGTGTCATTCGCGATTTCATGCCCGATCAGCATCGCGACTTCTATGCACAGCTGCCGTTTATCGTGCTGGGCAGCATCGATGCACAAGGCGATGCCTGGGCCACGCTGTTGGAAGGTCAACCCGGTTTTATTTTCTCGCCCAACGCCACCACGCTGGATATTGAAGCGCAGCCGGACGCCCGCGATCCAGCTGCGGCGGGCATCACGGATGGCGCATCGGTTGGTCTGCTCGGCATAGAATTGCATACCCGCCGCCGTAACCGCATGAATGGCGTATTGAGCACCATCGGCGGAGGACTTCGGGTACAGGTCAAACAGAGTTTTGGTAACTGCCCGCGTTACATCCAACTGCGTGATTATCGTTTTGCTCTCCAGCCTGACGAGCCTTCCGCCGGTGATGTTGAAGAGTTGAACGCACTGGATGCGGAGGCTCGCACCACCATCGCCACCGCCGATACGTTTTACGTTGCCACTTACGCGAACCAGCAAGTGGATGCCTCACATCGCGGCGGCAAACCGGGCTTTGTGCGGGTCGATGACGATGGCCTGCTGACCATCCCCGATTTTAACGGTAACCTGTTCTTCTCCACGCTCGGTAATATCCACCAGAATGGTAAAGCCGGGCTGCTGTTTGTGAATTATCAAAGTGGCGACACGCTGCAAATGACCGGCGAGGCCCGCGTCATCCTTGATTCGCCAGAAATTGCCGCTTTCCAGGGTGCCGAGCGGCTATGGACCTTTCGCGCTCGCCGCATTGTGCGCCGTCGGGCGGCGCTGGCTTTGCGCTGGCACAGCGAGCCAGAGGGTATTTCTCCTGCCTCCGAGATGACCGGCGACTGGCAATCTGCCGCCAACCAGTTACGCGCCAGCGAGCTGGCCCAGCGCTGGCGGCCATTCAAAGTGACGAAAATTGTCGATGAGAGCGCCTCGATTCGATCCTTTCATTTAATGCCGGATGATGGCGCGGGTTTATTGCCACATCTGGCCGGGCAGCATCTGCCGATTCGCGTGACCTTGCCCGACACAGAGAAACCGCTGATTCGCCACTACACCTTGTCGGTCGCGCCATCGGATGGTTTTTACCGCATCAGTGTGAAGCGCGATGGTGTGGTCTCAAGCTACCTGCACGATTATCTGCAGGTGGGCGATCGCCTTGAAACCCGCGCCCCTGCCGGAGATTTCACCCTTGATGCCAGCGAGACGCGTCCGGCGGTTCTGCTGGCGGCAGGCGTTGGCATCACACCGATGCTGGCGATGCTGCGCCATCTGGTTTTTGAAGGACGCCGCAAACAGCGCATGCGCCCCACTTACTTTATCCAGTCGGCACGCAACAAAACTGAACGCCCTTTTGCGCGCGAGTTAGATACGCTGCTGGCGGCTGCGCAAGGTGGGTTCAGCCTGATACGCGTGCTGAGTCACACCGAGGATGCAGAAGCGGGTTTTGATTACGATGTTGCCGGACGCATTGATATGGCCCTGCTCTCGCAGGTGCTGCCGTTCAACGATTACGACTTTTATTTGTGCGGCCCGCCGCAGTTCACGCAGGCGCTGTATGACGGGCTGCGCAGCTACAACATTGCCGACCAGCGTATTCACGCCGAGGCTTTTGGGCCGTCATCACTGGTGCGCCACACTGATAGCGCAGAGCCTGCAACGCTATTGCCGCCCGTGGCAAACAGCGCCGTGCCAATCAAATTTATGAAGTCTTTAAAAGAAGCTCGCTGGACCCCGCAAAGCGGATCACTGCTGGAATTGGCTGAAGCGCGCGGACTGAGCCCGGAGTACAGCTGTCGCGAGGGTCACTGCGGCAGTTGCAAAACCCGACTGCTTAAAGGTGCCGTAACCTATAAAACGCGACCAAGTGCCAAAGTGGCAGAGAACGAAGTGTTGATCTGCTGCGCGGTTCCGGCGCAGCAGGAGGGCGAGATAGAGGCGATTCAGTTGGATCTATAATTTATTTCCACCAATCGACTATCAACGCAAAAACACGGTGTCGGTTATTTATCGACAGGGCCACAACCACCGATCACTTTTGAAATTGAAATAGCCGGATGGAGCAGGTAGTCATAATCGCAGTTTTTTGCCTTATTAGAGACACTGCCAGTACATCCAGACAGGAAAGCCACGATAGCCGCAACGGTTGTTAATTTAATGATTTTAGACATGGTAACGCATCCATTTGTTAGTTTAAAAAATAGCACTCCTGTCTCGCGATCATGTATTTCAGGCGGGATGTGAAATAGTTGATTATCGCCAGATAAAGAGAGTTATAAGTTTCGCGCATTGATTTACATCAACCCGCAAAAGATATACAAACAACAAATGGCATTCAATGGATTAAAAGATTAAAACAATGAGAGGAATACCTGACAACATTTCATTTCGACATAAACTCCTTACGTAATGTAATCATTATAAATTATTGAGATGTTCAAATTCACTTTCTATTATGACCATGGATAAAAACACTTAACATACCGCCCTCCGTTAAAAAATGAGATACCGACCGCACCGATGCCAGTTCCCTGTATGAAATCGCTGATGGCGCGAGGTTGGATTGAGGTCATTGCCAGTGGTCATAACAACACTTGTCCGTAAAACATCGAAAGTCATTTTATATTTCATCATGTCATTGATCGTCGGACGTACCCTTGGCAGCCCTGAAGAATGGTTTGATCATAGTTTAGCGACTCACATTGCCAAATTTATTTATGGCAAAGGGGAAATCGGGGCCGATAATTTCTATGATCTTTACTTTTATATCTCCGTTATATCTGTTTTTTCAATCACCACTGTAACTTACATATTAACAATGAAGTTATTAAAAAAACTAAGGAAAAATTAAATGCCAATCCCTCCCTACATGTGGCTCAAAGATGATGGTGCCGCGGACATTAGAGGATCTGTTGATGTGCACGAACGTGAAGGTAGCATTGAGATTTTGGGTTAAGCCACGGTATTAACCTGCCAGTAGACACCGCTGCCGGTAAAATCACTGGTACGCGCCAACACTCTTCGATGCGAATTGAAAAGGAAGTTGATAGCTCTACGCCATATCTCTACAAGGCAGCAGCAACCGGCCAAACGTTGAAGAGTGCTGAAATTCGCTTCTACAACATCAGTGATGCTGGACAGGAGGTTTGTTATTACACGGTGCTACTGGAAAACGTGAAAATCACCGGCGTTCATTGTGCTGTACCCAATGTAAAACTGTCGGGCAACGATAAAATGAATCACTCGGAAAGTGTCAGCATGCAATATGAAAAAATCACCTGGCGCATTATGGATGGCAACATTCAGTATTCAGATGCATGGAACGAACGCCCTATTGCATAGTCAACTTAGCTCATTAAGTTTCACGTTCTTACAAAAGCAAAAACCCAGCCATAAGGCTGGGTTTTCAGAATGTTGGTGCCCGGACGCGGAATCGAACCACGGACACGGGGATTTTCAATCCCCTGCTCTACCGACTGAGCTATCCGGGCAACGGGGCGCATTAAACCCTACTCAGGCCGCACCGTCAAACGCTTTTCTGCAAAAAACCGCTAACTGCTGGCTTTTACAGCAACCTTCAGACCATCCGGTAAAAAAATTGTGCAACTACCAACTTTAGCGGTGAATTTTTAACCGCACCCGCCGATAACCGATTTGACGACAAATACCAATTATAAGGTCCACCATGTTTAGCACTATTACGTCGGGAATCCTGTCGCGTCTTGCGTGGCAGAAACGCGGCAATAGCAGCGCAACGCTCAACTCGTTGCAGGATGCGATTGCCATGATCGAATTTACACCGGAAGGCAAGATTATCAGCGCTAATGAGCTGTTCCTTGAGCGCATGGGTTATACGCTGGCGGAAATTGTCGGCCAGCATCACAGCATGTTCTGTACAGAGGATTTGATTCACTCGCCGCAATATCGCGACTTCTGGCGCCGCTTAAATCGCGGCGAAGGCTTCAGCGATAAATTCCTGCGCGTGGCAAAACACAGCCGCCCGATCTGGCTCGAAGCCAACTACGTGCCGGTGCAGGATCGCAGCGGTCGGGTGATCAAGATTGTGAAGCTGGCGAGTGATATCACCGCACGCATCATTGATGCACAAGAACAGCGCGCCATGACCACCGCCATTGAGCGTTCGATGGCGGTTATCGCCTTCAACCTTAAAGGCGAAGTGTTGATGACCAATGACAACTTCCTCAAAACCATGGGCTATCGCGCCAGTGAGGTGGTCGGCGTACACCACAGCCAGTTCTGTCCGCCTGAGATGCGTCACAGTGAAGAGTATCGCCGCTTCTGGCACAAACTGAACCAAGGCGAATACATCTCAGGACAGTTTGAGCGCGTAAATAAGCTGGGTCGCACCGTGTGGCTCCGTGCGACTTACAACCCGGTATTTAATGAAGCCGGCGAACTCTACAAAGTGGTGAAGTTTGCCACCGATGTCACCGCGCAAGTCGAGAAGAACCAACTGGAGCGTGAGGCCGCGCAGCAGGCCTATCAAACCGCGCTGCAAACCAGCGAAAGTACCCGACTCGGTGCCACGGTGATCGAAAACAGCGTGCAGACCATCAATGAATTGGCGGGTGAACTGCATGGCATCTCCGGTGATATCAACAATCTGAGCGAGTCTTCCGATCGCATCGGTGCGATTGTCGAGAGCATCCGTCGTATTGCCGATCAAACCAACCTGTTAGCGCTCAACGCAGCGGTGGAAGCCGCTCGCGCCGGTCAGCATGGTCGTAGCTTTGCCGTGGTCGCTAACGAGGTGCGTACCCTGGCAGCTAACATTAACCGCGCAACCACCGAGATTGAGAACATGGTGCAGCAGAACCATATGCTGGCGGAAAAAGCGCTGAAAGGCATCGAATCGAACCTGAAACGCGCCGATCATGGTGTCGTTCTCGCTAAAGAAGCCGGTGGCGTGATTTCAGAGATTCGCGGCAGCTCCAGTGAAGTGGTACGCGCAATCAGCCATGTGGCTGAGGCATTGAAAGACGAGCAATAAATCTCAGCGGCGCGAGGAATCGCGCCGCCCTCGACACGTGCGATGACATAAAACTGTCATAGCATTGCAGTAATCTAGGATAATTCCTAACCAACGCCAGAATACTCCCATGCAGTTGCCTGATTTACGCGCAGGATTAGCCTCCTTGTCGAGCCGCTCCCGTGCGCGTTCGCTGTGCATTGAAGTCCCGTTTGTGAGTCCAGCCATCGACAATACCGCGGTGATGGCGTTGTTTACTGAACATAAAGATTTGATTGGTCTGCCGGTGGTCGAAAACGGCACGCCGTTCGGCATGATTAACCGCCATATATTCCTGTCGCAGATGACGCGCCCCTTCTTCCGCGAACTCTACGACCGCAAAAGCTGCATCGCCTTTATGGATAAAGAGCCACTGGTGATTGATGCCGATACCGAGCTTGATCAAGTGGCACAACAGGTGGTGGCCAGCGGCGATAAATCGGTTACCGATGGCTTCATTCTCACTGAACAAGGCCGCTATATCGGCATCGGTTTGGGTATCGATCTGATCCGCACCGTCTCGGATTTGCAGGCGCAGCAGCATCAGCAGATTTTGCAGAGTATTGACTATGCACGCGTGATTCAGGACGCGATGCTCGACCGTTCTAAACAGCAAATGGCACAGCAGCTTAACGACTGGTGCCTGCACTGGCAGCCGCGCGATGGCGTGGGCGGCGATTACTATGCGTTTCATCAGGATGAACAGGGCTGGCTGGCATTGATTGCCGACTGTACCGGCCACGGCATTCCGGGTGCCTTTATGACGGTGATCCTGCAATCGGCATTGGAAAACGCCTTACAGAAAAATCGTCGTGCACCGTCCGATCTGCTGCAATCGTTGAATCGACATATCAAGCAAACCTTAGGTCAGCTCAATGCCTCACAGCAAACGTCTTTATCCAATGACGGCTGTGATGCCATCGCGCTGCGCCTCGATACGCAACAACATCAACTCAGCTGGTCCAGTGCACGTATGCATGCGCTGCTGCACCCTGCCGAGGGCGATGCGGAATCGTTGAAGGCCGATCGTGTGGGGGTGGGTTATACCGATACGCCGCAGGATTATGTCTGGCCTCAGCATCAACGCACGCTCAGCCCCGGCGACATGCTGCTGGTGATGACCGATGGCGTCACCGATCAGCCCGGCGGCGAACGTCATATTATGTTTGGCAAAAAGCGCATTCAGACGCTGGTTTCACAATATCAAACCCTGCCGATGGCTGAGCTATCAGCGACATTTGAGCGGGAATTTCTCAACTGGCAAGGCAACCAGCCGCGACGCGATGACGTCACCTGGTTTGGCTTCCGTTATTAATGAGCACCGTATGAACTCAGGTTCAACCCTTAGCAACGTGCCGCCCAGAAGTGTTGCGCTGCACTATACAGGCTTTTTCTCGCCGCAGAACATCACCGCCATGGGCGAGGTGATCAAGGTCTTTTTGGAGAACCAGCAAGCGCCCGTCAAAGTCCGACGCCGCTTGTTCTCCAGTTTTGTTGAAATCGTACAGAACATCCTGCGCTACTCGCAGGACAGTCGCAGCATGAGTTATGCCGAACAGGATTTTCGCTTTGGCACCGTTACCCTGCACGTTGAGGGTGACAACTATGTGCTGGAGAGCAGCAACCAGGTGGATGAAGTCGCCTGCGAGCAGTTGCGTTACTGGCTGGATTTGCTGCGCACGATGAGTAATGAAGAGATCAAACAGGCATACCGGGTAGGTCTGCGTGCTGAGAGCCCTGCGACAAGCAAAGGGGCCAACATAGGTTTACTGACGTTGGCACGTGACGTCAGCGAACCGCTGGAGTATGAACTGCGTCCGTTGGAGTCCAGCGGTTACGCCACGTTTTGGCTGAAAGCCACCATTCACCAGGATTGATTTTGCTATGCAAAACCTTTTTATTGCTGCCACAGAAAGCACCCCCGAGGTCAATTTTGATTTCGAAACCAGCCAGTTCGCTCTGCGCGGCGAGTCCTGGCCCGAGAATGCCGCGGCCTTTTATCGCCCCCTGCTGGATGCCCTGGAAAACTGGCAGCCCGAGCAAGGCGGCCAGGTCGAGGTGAACATCGCACTGCGCTACTTCAACAGCTCCAGCACCAAGATGCTGTTCAGCCTGTTCGACCTGTTTAACCAGTTGGCGCAAAAAGGCCAGACGGTTGAACTGAACTGGTTCTTCGATGAAGAAGATGATGTCTCTGAAGAGTTCGGTCAGGAGCTGGCGCTGGACTTCACCGATTTGCAGGTCAATCTGCGAGCGGAAATGGCGTCATGATGGACCTGAACGAGCTGTTTCGCGAAGAGAGCGAGGTACTGACTCGTTCACAAGATGTTGCGGCACAAAGCGCGCTGAGCGCGGAAGATTACCGTGATGCGCTGCAAATGGTGAATCGCCATTATCAGCGCCTGATGCGTGAAACCTATCGCATGATCTCACGCAGCGATCGCGCCGAGCGAGAACTCAACCGCGTTAATGAGCAGTTGCAGCAGTTGGCGCAAGAGCTGGAGTACAAAGCCACTCACGACCCGTTGACGGCGGTGTGGAACCGCGGTGCCATCATTCAGCGTATTACCAATACATTGAGCAATGGCCCGGCGGCGCTGATCATTTTGGATATTGATCACTTCAAGAAGATCAACGACGAGTTCGGCCATCCGATGGGCGATAAAGTGATTTGTGGACTGGTATCACGTATTCAGAACCACTGCCCGGAAGATGCCAGCATTGGCCGCATTGGTGGCGAAGAGTTTACCGTACTGCTGCCCCACTATCGCCTCTCAGATGCGGTGATCGTGGCGGGCGCAATTCACGCATCCCTTAATGCTTCACCGCTGGCGGTACTGCCAGGGCAGTTGGTGACAGCCAGCCTCGGCGTGAGCTATGGCAAGCCGGGTTCCGATTTTGAAACCCTGTATAACAATGCCGATGCCGCGTTATACGATGCCAAGAACCATGGCCGTAATCGGGTCTTTTTCCGTTAAATAACAGCGTTCGCTGCGACGGGCGGCCTGAAGGCCGCACCCTACAGGCCAATCGCTCGCTAATTTTTCTGCGCCGTTTGTATTGGTGGGTCCGTTGCCGGCGGCAGGAAGATGTGGTCAAGGATATTGCGCATCAGCGGAGCCGCCGTCACCCCTTCGCTTCCTCCGTTTTCCAGAATTAACGCCACCGCCACTTTCGGCGCATCAAAGGGTGCAAAAGCGGTATAGAAAATATGGTCACGCAGCCGCGTGGGGATCATCTTGGCGTTATACACCTGGTTCTGCTTCAGGCTGAAGACCTGGGATGTCCCGGACTTCGCCGCAATGCCGTAAGGCGCGGTATGGAAGTACTTATACCCCGTACCATTTGGCGCATTCGCCATACCAAACATGGCGTGACGCACCAGCGACCAGTACGGCGATTTAGGATCGCCAATTTGTGGCTGCGGCTCTTTCGGTTGATAGAGCTGCTGCACAGTACCGCGCTGTGATTTCTCCAGCAGATGCGGGTTGATGACGCGGCCATTGTTAAGCAGTGCCACCAACGCTTTCACCATCTGAATCGGCGTGGCGATCCAGTAGCCTTGCCCGATACCAACGGACACGGTATCCCCTTGATACCAGGCACGCTTGTGCACTTTCTGCTTCCACTCGCGGCTTGGCAACAGGCCCGCGTACTCTTCATTCAGGTCGATACCGGTAGGTTTGCCGTAACCAAATTGACTCAGCATGGTGTGAATGCGGTCAATGCCCATCATAAACGCCACCTGATAGAAGAACGTATCCGCGGACTCCTCAATGGCGCGGGTAACATCCAACATGCCATGGCCCGATTTTTTCCAGTCACGGTATTTACGATCGGTCCCCGGCAAGGTCCAGGTCGGTGCCCCGAAGAACGTAGTGGTCGGGGTGATGACTTTGCTTAATAACGCCGACATCGCCATATAGGGTTTAACCGTGGAGGCAGGCGGATAGAGACCTTGCGTGACGCGGTTGATCAGCGGCAGGTTTTTGTCCTGCAGCAGCGTTTTGTAGGCTTTATAACTGATGCCTTTCACAAACGGGTTGGGATCGTAGCTCGGCGCGGACACCATCGCTAACACGCTGCCATCGCGCGGGTCCTCAATCAATGCCGCGGCACGCTGTCCGGCCAGCTGGCTCTCCACATACTGCTGCAGGTGCAGATCCAGCGTAAGGTAGATGTTCTGCCCGGCGACGGGCGGCACCTCTTTCAGCACGCGCACGATGCGGCCGTGGTTATCCACTTCCACTTCCTGATAGCCGGTTTTGCCATGCAGAAGCGATTCGTAATAGCCTTCGATGCCCTGCTTACCGATGTTATGGTCCGCCGCGTAGTTTTCTCCCACGCCTTCCGCGTTCAGGCGCTTAAAATCGTTGTCGTTGATCTTGGAAACGTAGCCGACCACGTGCGCCAAATCGGCACCGTAAGGATATTCACGGTCTTGATAGGTATCGATGGTGACACCGGTATAGCGGAACTGGTTAACGGAAAAACGTGCCACCTCTTCGTCGGTGAGTTCGCCTTTCAACTCCACCGGCTTATAACGGCTGTTCTGTTTTAGCTCATGCTCAAAGGTTTCGATCTCTTCTGGCGTCAAATCGACAATCGGCGTCAGCGCTTTGAGCGTTTCCTGCATATTGGCGATTTTGTAAGGCGTGATGAGAATGTCGTACCAGGTGACATTGCGCACCAGCGGAATGCCGTTGCGATCGTAGATCAGCCCGCGCGTGGGGGCGATGGGGATCATTTTGATGTCGTTTTCGTTGGATCGTGTCTGATAATAGCTGTGCTGATCCACCTGAATACGATACAGGTTGACGCCAAGAATGATGAAGCAGATGACGACCAGAGCAAAAGCGACAAGCGCACGTCGGACAAACAGTTTCTCTTCAGCTTCGAAATTACGGAAATTCATCAGGGGGGCTTAGTCTCTTTGTTATCACGCTAATGATAAGCAGAGATGGCTTTAGAGCCAGCAGGAAGATGCACAAGCTTGGGTAAAAGTGTGTCAGATGTTTACGGCGGACTAGATAGTGCGGTTTGACGCCCTCACCCCGGCCCTCTCCCCCACGCGGGAGAGGGAGCAAACCGCACAGTTTTGATACTTTCTTCGAACCGTTCCCTCTCCCCCACGCGGGAGAGGGAGCAAACCGCACAGTTTTGATACTTTCTTCGAATCGTTCCCTCTCCCGCAAGCGAGAGAGGGAGCAAACCGCACAGTTTTGATACTTTCTTCGAACAGTTCCCTCTCCCGCATGCGGGAGAGGGTTAGGGTGAGGGAGATATGTTTAATCAGTCTCCCAGCAGCACCGACTCCAGCGCGATCTTAATCATATCGTTGAAGGTGGTCTGGCGCTCTGCTGCAGTGGTCTGCTCGTGGGTACGGATATGGTCCGACACGGTACAGATAGTCAGTGCTTTAGCACCAAACTCCGCTGCCACACCGTAAATACCGGCCGCTTCCATTTCCACGCCCAGAATGCCGTACTTTTCCATCACGTCGAACATCTGCGGATCTGGCGTGTAGAACAGATCAGCGGAGAAGATGTTACCCACGCGGGCATCGACACCCAGTGCTTTTGCCGCGTCAACCGCGTTGCGCACCATGTCGAAATCGGCAATCGCCGCGAAATCGTGATCCTTGAAACGCATACGGTTCACTTTGGAATCGGTGCAGGCACCCAGACCAATCACAACATCACGCAGTTTCACATCTGCACGTACCGCGCCACAGGAGCCGACACGGATGATTTTTTTCACGCCAAAATCGGTGATCAGCTCTTTGGTGTAGATTGAGCAAGAAGGAATGCCCATACCGTGGCCCATCACTGAAATCTTACGGCCTTTGTACGTCCCGGTGTAACCCAGCATGCCGCGCACATTGTTCACTTCAACCGCATCTTCCAGGAAGGTTTCTGCGATGTGCTTCGCGCGCAGCGGATCGCCCGGCATCAGTACGACGTCTGCGAAATCACCCATTTCTGCATTAATATGAGGCGTTGCCATGGTTATTTTCCTTTTTAAAATTGGTGGGCTGTTTTACAGCAGGCTTTTACCGTAGTCCATGCTGGACAGGCCAAAATAGGTCGCAATGGTCTGGCCGATATCGGCGAAGGTATCGCGGTAACCCAGCGATCCCGGTTTCACGTTCGGACCGTAAATCAGAATCGGAATGTGCTCGCGCGTGTGCTCGGTGCCCTGCCAGCTTGGGTCACAACCGTGGTCGGCGGTGAGGATCAAAATATCCCCCTCTTTCACCAGTTCCATCAGCTCTGGCAAACGACGATCAAAAAACTCAAGGCCGCCAGCATAACCCGCGATATCGCGACGATGACCCCAGGTTGAGTCAAAATCAACGAAGTTGGTGAACACAATGGAATTGTCCGGCGCTTTCTTCATCTGCTCAATAGTGGCGTTGAACAACGCATCCAGCCCGGTGGCTTTCACCTTCTGAGTGATGCCCTGCTCGGCGTAGATATCCGCAATCTTGCCTACGGAGATCACTTCGCCGCCCTTCTCGTCCACCAGCTTTTTCAGCATAGTTGGCGCAGGCGGTTCCACCGCTAAATCGTGACGATTGCCGGTACGTTCGAAGTTGCCCGCTTTGTCACCGACAAACGGACGCGCAATCACACGGCCGATGTTGTAGCCGCCGTTGGTCAGCTCTTCACGGGCGATTTCACACAGCTCATACAGACGATCGAGGCCAAAGGTCTCTTCGTGGCAGGCAATCTGGAATACCGAGTCAGCCGAGGTGTAGAAAATCGGCTTGCCGGATTTCATGTGTTCTTCGCCCAACTGGTCGAGGATCACTGTACCGGATGAGTGGCAGTTACCGAGATAACCCGGCAGATCGGCGCGTTTCACCAACACATCGAGCAGTTCCTGCGGGAAGCTGTTCTCTTTGTCGCTGAAGTAGCCCCAGTCAAACAGCACCGGCACACCGGCGATTTCCCAGTGGCCTGACGGCGTGTCTTTGCCCGACGACAGCTCGCTGGCGTAGGCATAGGCACCAATGATTTCCGCATTGGCGTCCAGACCCGGCGGGAAGCGACCGGTAGAGAGTTCAGCCGCTTTCCCCAGACCGAGTGCGGTCAGGTTAGGCAGATGCAGCGGGCCTTCGCGGCCAATATTGGCGCGACCTTCGAAGCACGCTTCGGCGATATGGCCGAGCGTATCCGATCCTTCATCACCGAATTTATCGGCGTCTTTGCTGGAGCCGATCCCAAAGGAGTCGAGAACCATAATAAAAGCACGTTTCATGCAAGTCTCCTGCGCAACTGCGCGATGACAAGTCAAAAAAAAGCGATCAGATCAGTATACCCGAACGGCCGCTCCCTGGCACGAAGAAGCGTTACTCGCTGACGCGGCGATAAACCACCGGTGTTGCCGCAGGCGCAGTATCGCTTAAGGTGATAGCCGCTTTGACGGCTTCAGCTGCCTGCTGCCATTGCGCTTCCGAGGCGGCATGAATCACCGCCAGCGGGCGCTGCGCATCAATCTGCGTGCCGAGCGTGGTCATCTCACTTAAGCCCACGCTGTAATCAATACTGTCGCTGGCGCGCTGGCGACCACCACCCAGCGCCACTACCGCCATGCCTAGCGCTCGTGTATCCATCGCACTGACAATACCCGCGCGGTCGGCGTACACCGCTTTGCTGAGCGTAGGCGCAGGAAGGTAATGGTCCATGCGTTCGATAAAGTCGACCGGGCCATTTTGTGCCGCCACCATGCGAGCGAACACGTCTGCCGCTTTGCCGTTATCCAGCACCTGCTGCAGTTTTTGCCGCGCTTCGGCGTCATTCTCTGCCAGTTTGCCGGAGATCAGCATTTCAGAGCACAGCGCCATGGTGACTTCCAGCAGACGCGGATTGCGCGCTTCGCCGGTGAGGAACTGCACCGCTTCACGCACTTCCAGCGCGTTGCCCGCGGTTGAGGCCAGCACCTGATTCATGTCGGTGAGTAGCGCGGTGGTTTTGCAGCCTGCACCATTTGCAACGCCAACAATCGCCTGCGCCAGATTTTCAGAGGCTTCAAAGGTCGGCATAAAGGCACCGGAACCGACTTTGACATCCATCACCAGCGCATCGAGACCTTCAGCCAGTTTTTTGGCGAGGATCGAGGCGGTGATCAGCGGGATCGAATCAACGGTGGCGGTGATATCACGCGTGGCGTAGAAACGTTTATCGGCCGGTGCCAGTGAGTTGGTCTGGCCAATAATGGCGATACCGACCTCTTTGATGATCTGGCGAAAACGATCGTCGCTCGGGAAGATGTCAAAACCAGGGATCGCTTCCAGCTTATCCAGTGTGCCGCCGGTATGTCCGAGGCCACGCCCGGAGATCATCGGCACATAACCGCCGCAGGCAGCAACCATGGGGCCAAGCATCAGCGATGTCACATCACCCACGCCGCCGGTTGAGTGTTTATCAACAATCGGACCGTTGAGATTTAGCGATTGCCAGTTGAGCACGGTGCCGGAATCGCGCATTGCCATGGTCAGCGCCACACGCTCTTCCAGATTCATGTCGTGGAAATAGATGGTCATCGCCAGCGCGGCGATCTGACCTTCTGATACGCTGTTATCGCGCACGCCATTAATAAAGAAGCGGATTTCCGCCTCAGTCAGTGGCAGGCCATCGCGTTTTTTTCGAATAATTTCTTGTGGCAGGAACAAGGTTGCCTCCCCGGAGATTGCTGTGAAAATGGCAGAACATCGGCCAGGTGCGCATACATGCGCACCCTACGAAAAACGTATCAGACATGCGTCGGTCACCGTTTATGGCAACCCGCTAAAATGCGCCAGACACCTGTAGGGTCGCCATTTATGGCGCCCATTGGCGTGAAATTAATAACCCGTCTTACTGGTCGCCGTTGCGTGGCCCAGCGTGTTCAGCAGGCTTGCCAACAGGCTTGACGCGCCAAAGCGGAAATGGCGCGCATCCGCCCAGCCTTCGCCGAGGATATCGTCTGCCAGTTTCAGGTAGATGGCCGCATCTTCGGCGGTACGTACGCCACCCGCCGGTTTAAAACCAACCTGCTGCTGAACACCTTTATCACGGATCACTTGCATCATGATCGCCGCCACTTCTGGTGTGGCGTTGACCGGCACTTTACCGGTGGAGGTTTTGATGAAATCAGCACCCGCATCAATGGCAATTTCAGAAGCGGCACGGATCAGCGCTTCCTCTTTTAACTCACCGGTTTCGATAATCACTTTCAGCAGCACGTTAGCGGCGGCGCAGGCTTCTTTACAGGCTTTCACCAGTTCAAAGCCGATTTCGCGATTACCGGCAATCAGCGCGCGATACGGGAAAACCACATCCACTTCGTCGGCGCCGTAAGCGATAGCCGCACGAGTTTCTGCCAGCGCGATGTCAATGTCATCGTTGCCGTGCGGGAAGTTGGTCACGGTCGCGATCTGAATCTCTGGGGTGCCCTGCTCACGCAGTGCTTTACGCGCCGCCGGAATAAAACGTGGATAGATGCAGATAGCCGCGGTATTACCGGCTGGCGATTTCGCCTGACGACACAGTGCGATCACCTTCTCATCCGTATCGTCTTCATTCAGCGTGGTTAAGTCCATCAGTTGCAGTGCACGTTGTGCAGCAGCGTTGAGATCGGTCATGGTGCTCTCCAAAAGGTAACCGGCAGACAGTGTCACCGGGGAATGTGATAATTCTAACAATCCTCGCACGAATTAATTGCGCCTTGAGTCACACGAAAAAAGAAAACTTGTCATGTAAATACAATTATGTCGTGATATTCATCACAAATAACCGCTGGCACAACCGATTTATGGCGAAATACTGGTTGTTAATATTATCACAATTTTTGGTGAAAAAGTGTATAGCGGCTTTAATACTGTAGCCAATTCGGACCACAAAAGTGGCATTTCCAGAATCTGTCGGGAGGGTGTCAGTCGGGGAGTGCAAACACGCGCAGGCTGTTTTGCCACAGGGCTTCGGCGACGATTTCAGGCGGCTCGCTGCGCAGCTCGCACAGCACATCAAATACGTTACGCGCCCTTTCAGGACGATTAGGCTGGCCCTGAAAACCTTGCAGCGGCATATCTGGCGCATCGGTCTCCAGTAACAGCGATGACAGCGGCAAACTGGCGATGGTATTGCGGGTTTTACTGGCCCGCTCGTATGTGATGGTGCCGCCAACGCCTATGGCATAGCCAAGCTGAATAAAACGCTCGGCCTGCTGCTGGCTTCCGGCAAAGCCGTGCACCACACCACAGCGCGCTAAATTGTGACGGCGCAGATGCAGCGCTAACTGATCGTGCGTGCGCCGCGAGTGCAGGATCACTGGCAAGTCGTAGTGCTTCGCTAATTTTAATTGCGCATCCAGCAAATGCGTTTGTTTGCTGAACTGCGCATCATCCATATAGAGATCGAGGCCGATCTCGCCGATCGCCACCCGTTTAGGATCGGGCGTTTGCAGCCAACGTTCCAGCTCCTCCAGATGCGCATCGGTATGCACGGCGATATTGATCGGATGTAACCCCAACGCGGCATACAGCGCGTCATGCTGTTGCGTCAGTTGAGTGACCAAAGCGAATCGACTGGCATCAACGCTTGGCACAATAATCCGTTCCACCGCCGACTGCGCCGCCCGATCAATGCTGCCCACTGCGTCATCGACAAAAGGGGGAAAATCAAAATGGCAGTGAGTATCGATAAATCTCATGCCAGCGATCCTGCATCAAAGTCTGCATCGTTATCCGCCAGCAATGGCGTATGCACGGCACGATTATCGGGGGCATTCGCCACTGCGGCCGGAGGCGTCACGCGCAGGATCGGTTCGGCATCGCTCAGCCACTGGCCAAGGGTAGCGAGGAAATAGCGACCACTGCGGCGGCCCAGATGGTAATCCTGATTAAGCGAGGCGAGACGGCTGCCCAGCGCCATACTGGCCAGCGGTTTAGGCGGATAGATCTCGATGATACGCAGATCGCCCGGCGGCTGATCGATGAACTGCTGAATCTCACGGTAGCTCTCTTCGTGGTGATGCAGGATGTTAATCATCGGCTGCAGCGCACTGTCGCCCAGCCAGCGCTCCATGCGTTTAAACCATTTCGGCGTATAGGACATCTGTGAAGGCACCGTGCGGATCACCACAATGGTGTCCGCGCCACGCCGGGCCGCTTCCCGCACCGGGATCGCATCACTGATGCCCCCATCCAGATAACTGATGCCGTTCATCTCCACGCCGCTGCGGTAAAATCCAGGGATCGCGCTGGAGGCTTTAATAATGTCGTGCCAGGTGGTGTGAGTCGGGTTGAAATACTCAGCCGAGTAATCATCGCCACGACAGGCACACATGTAAAACTCGCTGCCCTTGGCAAACAGACCTTGAGCCGTGTCCAGCGCCAGCGGAAACTCTTGTTTGGTGATGTCCACCAGCCAGTCGAGATCAATCAAATGACCACCGCGGACAAAGCGCAGCGGATCAAAAAATAGTTTGCTGGTGGTGTAGCGGGTAATCACACGGCGAGCATAGCCAGGCTGCGCGCAAACAAACGCTGAAAGGTTTTGCGCCCCTGCCGAGGTGCCTAACATCAATTGAAAGGGGTTAAAACCCGCACGTTGAAACTCGTCCAGCACGCCTGCGGTAAAGATGCCGCGTTGACCGCCGCCTTCGCAGACCAGTGCGATTTTGTTGGATTTGAATGGGGTGAGCGCCAACGGCTCAAAGGTGTCCAGTGACACCGGGATGCGTATTCCCAATGGATGTCCCTCAGTTTTCCTGCTCTGAGGGAGCCGCTTAAGGCAGCATCCCGGAGAACCAGTCATTGTCGTTCCCTGACCTATTGCATTAGCAATCGGCGCGGCGGGTAATTATGCCGCAAATGACGGTTCTCCGCTTCAGTAACTCGCGGGTTAGCGTTGTGTTAACGCAATCGGTCAGGGTCGTTTACGCCCGGTAAACAGGCTGATGAGGAACAGAATAATACCGACGATGAAGACAATTTTAGCTGCCCATGCTGCCGTACCCGCCAGACCGCCGAAACCTAATGCTGCAGCAATCAGAGCGATGACCAGAAAGATAATACCCCAACGAAACATAAGCCTCTCCTTTACCATAGTGAAAATCGAACTGCTTATTCATACATCACTGTTTTTATTAAAGAACGGCGTCAAGCTGATGCCGTTCTGCTCGCGTTAAGATTTCACTTTCAGGTCATTCTTCACGCTTTTCACGCCTTCAATGGCTTTGGCAATTTTCTCAGCACGATCAGACTGTGCCTGGGTTGCCACGTTCCCTGATAACTGCACCACGCCATCGTTAGTTTCCACTTTCACGTTGCGGGATGGCACAATGTCATCTGCTAAAAGCTTAGCTTTGATTTCGCTGGTGGTGGCGGTATCACCCGCGTAACCCTTCAGCGTGGTTTCTTTGCTGTCTTTAACGTGTAGTTTGTCACTGACGGATTTCACACCCTCAACTTTTTGCACCAGCGCCACGGCTTTTTCCGCCTGATCCTGCGAGGCGACAAAACCGCTCAGCGTGACCACGCCCTGATGCGTTTTTACTGAGATATCCGTGCTTTTAATCGCCTCATCATCCACCAGCGCCGCTTTGGCTTTGGCAGTGATGCCGCTGTCATCCATAAAACCATCGACTTTTTTCATAGAACTATCGATTTTGGAACCCGTACTGCTGGTATCCGCAGCAAACGCGGCACCGCTCAGCAAGACAGAGCTGGCCAGCGCAGCAATCAGGGTTTTTGCAATCTTAGTCTTATTCATCGATATCATCCTTCTATCAGTTAACTCACTCGCAACTGCGAATGCGCCAGCAACAAACGGCGTCGCTGCGTGAATGGACGTAATGAAACCAGAGGTCTCTTTTCTCGTCCGACAGGATAATCATAGTAGGGATTACAGGTTTTGCTGGCTTTTGTGGTTGATATCTCGCCAAAAAGCGATAAACGCAGCGTAAATAGGAACAGTCTGTAGGATAAAAACAGGGCCAGTGATAACCACTGGCCCTGAAGCAGAGAGGCATCTTAGTGAGTCGGCGGGCGGCCCAAGGGGCGCACCCTACAGCCCTATGGGCCGCACAGCATCAGTGTTCGCGCGTCTTGCGGAAGGTCACGTCAGGATAGCGTTCCTGGGTGATGTTGAGGTTAACCATGGTCGGGGCGATATAGGTGAGGTTGTCACCGCCATCCAGCGCCAGGTTCACTTCATTTTTACGCTGGAAATCATCGAATTTCTTCGCGTCTTTGCACTCGACCCAACGCGCAGTCGAGACGTTGATGGCTTCATAAATCGCTTCAACGTTGTATTCGCTTTTCAGGCGCGCCACCACCACTTCAAACTGCAGCACACCCACTGCACCCACGATCAGATCGTTATTGTGCACCGGACGGAACACCTGCACTGCGCCCTCTTCCGACAGCTGAACCAGACCTTTTAGCAGCTGTTTCTGCTTCAGTGGATCGCGCAAACGGATACGACGGAACAGCTCTGGGGCGAAGTTCGGAATACCGGTGAACTTCATGTTTTCACCCTGAGTAAAGGTGTCACCGATCTGGATGGTGCCATGGTTATGCAAACCGATGATGTCACCCGGATAGGCTTCTTCGACGTGCGAACGGTCACCCGCCATAAAGGTCAGCGCATCGGAGATCACCACGTCTTTGCCGGTACGCACCTGGCGCAGTTTCATGCCTTTCTCGTACTTGCCCGACACCACGCGCATGAAGGCCACGCGGTCACGGTGTTTCGGGTCCATGTTGGCCTGAATCTTGAACACGAATCCGCTGAACTTCTCTTCCTTCGCTTCAACCAGACGCGAATCAGACTGACGCGGCATCGGCGTAGGTGCCCAGGCCACTAAGCCATCGAGCATGTGGTCAACGCCAAAGTTACCCAATGCGGTACCGAAGAACACCGGGGTAATTTCGCCGCTCAGGAACAGATCCTGATCGAATTCGTGTGAAGCGCCCTGCACCAGTTCCAGCTCATCACGCAGCTGCTGCGCCAGATCTTCACCGACTGCCGCATCCAGATCGGGGTTCGCCAGACCTTTAACAATGCGCACATCCTGAATGGTGTGGCCTTTACCGGTCTGATACAGGTAAGTTTCATCTTTGTAGAGGTGATACACCCCCTTGAACAGCTTGCCGCAACCAATTGGCCAGGTGATTGGCGCGCAGGCAATTTTCAGCTCGCTTTCTACCTCATCCAGCAACTCCATCGGATCGCGGATATCACGGTCAAGTTTGTTCATAAAGGTGATGATTGGCGTATCACGCAGACGGGTAACTTCCATCAGCTTACGGGTACGATCTTCAACACCTTTTGCTGCGTCGATCACCATCAAACAGCAGTCCACCGCCGTCAGCGTGCGGTAGGTATCTTCCGAGAAGTCTTCGTGTCCTGGGGTATCCAGCAGGTTAACGAGGCTGTCGCGATACGGGAACTGCATCACTGAGGTGGTGATGGAGATACCACGTTGTTTCTCCATCTCCATCCAGTCGGATTTCGCATGTTGGCTGGAGCCGCGGCCTTTTACGGTACCGGCGGTTTGGATCGCCTGCCCGAACAGCAGCACTTTTTCGGTAATTGTGGTTTTACCAGCATCCGGGTGCGAGATGATCGCAAACGTACGACGGCGCGCCACTTCTTCTAAAAAGGGAGCAATAGACATGAGTGAATTCTTCTTCAAGGGCAACGCGCGGGGGCGCGCTGCGAATAAATTGTTCCGGGCTGTCCGGAGGATAACGGACCCAATAGTGACGCAAAGGCGCCAGTTCACAGCAAGATGTGCGCGATCTACATGGGCGGCAGTCCGGTTATCCAGTCAGCATTGAGGCGGCATAGCATACAATAATTCGGCAGGCGGGGAAATCGTGGGATTCGTGCAGTAAAATTAATAAAGCGCGATGAATCGCGCCGCTACAGCATGTTGCTGATACGTAGCGGCGCAATTCATTGCGCGTAATCAGCTCATCAGCCTAAAACACGCACTACTGCCGCTTTAAAGATCTTCACCCCGATCTCCAGCGAACTCAGCTCAAAGCGCATATCAGGATGATGCAGGCCCGGCACCAGATTGGTTCCCAGGCCCCAGAAGCCGGCTTTCACCTGCGGGCGCTTCACCGGGTAGTAGAAGAAATCTTCACTGCCTGGGGTGGTTTTGGTATCCAGCAATCCTTCCTCACCCAGCACATCGACAATCGCCGCACGAATTACCGCCGTAGCGTCTTCATGGATCTCAGCCGCTGGCATCTCTTTCAACACCACCACTTCAGCAGTGGCACCCAGCGCGGCCACGCTGTGTTGAATCGCCTTGGTGACTTTATCCTTGAGCACATCCATTGGCGCGTTCTCCTGTGAACGCAGGTCCCACACCACGCGCGCTTCATCCGGCACCGAGTTGGTGACGCCAGCATCGCACAGGAAACGCGTTGCCTTGACACTCCAGGTCAAACCCGGAGCGAGATGAATGCTGTTGACGGCCTGCACCGCTTGTACGGCAGCGTCTAACGCATTCACCCCTAAATGGGGACGTGCCGCATGGGCGGGAACGCCTTTGATAGTAGCTTCCAGCGTGCTACAGGCTGAGTAGATCACGGCGGGTGTCGCCTGACCAACATGGCACTCTTCCAGTGGGCGGACGTGGAAGCCGAGAATCATCTCCACGTCATCCATCGCGCCGCCTTCAATCATCGCCAGCGCACCGGCACCCAACTCTTCAGCGGGCTGGAACAGCAGCTTAAGTTTGCCCTTTTTGATTGCGTCCTCTTTCAGCAATTCCTGCGCCGCGGTCAGCACCACCGAAGAGTGCCCATCATGGCCACAGGTATGACGTGCACACGCGACACCGTTAATGATATGACCCAGCGCGTCCATGTCCGCGCGCAACGCCAGCACCGGACCTGGCACGCCGCTATCAATTTCCGCCACGATGCCGGTGGTGTTGTTAATGCCGCGCGTCACCTTGATCCCAGCTTGCTCCAGCTGTTCGGCGATATAGGCGGAAGTTTTGAATTCTTCGAATCCCAGTTCCGGGATTTCATGCAGGTAATGGTAATGATCTAATACGTTCGACACCGCTAAGCTCCTGACAAGTAAAGGCTCGCTCCAGCATCCGCCGATGCGCAGCTATAATCAATCCAGCGTGAATGAAAATGAGTCAAAACTGAGAACTCTTCGCATTCAACAAACGGAATAATTCCATTTACAATCAATAAGATAAATTCAACTTTTTTGCGAAAAAGCCTTCACAAAAAAGTATAGATTGATGCATAATTCACCGTACTTCACCTGACAAATTAAAAAGGACTCAGCCATGTTAACTGCTGAAATGACCTCTCGCCTGAACGACCAACTGAACCTGGAATTCTTCTCAGCCAACCTGTATCTGCAGATGAGCGCATGGTGCAGCGACAAAGGCTTTGAAGGTGCTGCTTCTTTCCTGAAGATGCACTCTCGTGAAGAGATGGAGCACATGCAGCGCCTGTTCGATTACGTCAGCGATGCCGGTTCACTGCCGGTGCTGGGCAGCATTGCCGCGCCTGCCGTTAGCTGGAACTCACTGAATGACGTGCTGGAAGAAGCGCTGAAGCATGAGCAACTGATCACCCAGCGCATCAACGATTTGGTGCACACCGCGTTGATGTCTCAAGACTACTCAACCTTCAACTTCCTGCAGTGGTATGTGGCTGAGCAGCACGAAGAAGAGAAGCTGTTCAAAACCGTGCTGGATAAACTGGCACTGGTCGGCAATAAAGGCGAAGGCCTGTTCCTGGTCGATAAAGACCTGGGCCGCATGAACGTGGAAGGCCACGGTCAGTCATAAGCAAAGATTACACACAGCAAACAGCGAAACGCCCGGCATTGCCGGGCGTTTTTTTATGCATTAACAAATGTTTGCGTCACGAAATGCGGTTATCGGCCAGGTGCGCATCAATGCGCACTCTACGATATGCCGCTGTAAGGTCGCCAATAATGGCGACCTTAATTATTCCAACTCTTTCAAACGCAATTCGGACGGCTGTGGGCGACCGAAATAGTATCCCTGGAACAGGGTACAACCCTCTTCACGCAGTTTCGCGAACTGCTCGCCGCTCTCCACGCCTTCTGCTGTAATCTGAATGTCCAGACTACGACTCATGCCGGTGATCGCGCGGATGATCGCCATGGCTTCACGGCTGTCACCCATATCGTTGATAAACGACTTGTCGATTTTGATCTTGTCGAACGGGAAGGAACGCAGATAGCTCAGCGATGAGTAACCGGTGCCGAAGTCATCCAACGCGATCTGTACGCCAATCGCTTTCAGGCTTTGCAAGGTGCGGATATTGCCCAGCGTATCGTCGAGTAATACCGATTCGGTGATCTCCACTTCCAGACGATGCGGCGCCAGACCGGACTCTCGCAGCGCGCCTTCCACCACCGACACCAGAGAGCTGTTCTTGAACTGCAGCGGCGACAGGTTGACGGACACCGACTGGTCCGTGCCCCAACTCTGCGCCTCGCGGCAGGCTTCATACAGCGCATACGCGCCGAGCATATGAATCAGCCCGGTCTCTTCGGCAATCGGAATAAAGTCATTCGGCATGATCAATCCTTTGATCGGATGATGCCAACGCATCAGCGCTTCATAACCGATAATGCCTTCTTCATTGGTGATCGGCTGATAGTAAAGCTTGAGCTGACGACCGGTAATCGCATCACGCAGATCGTTTTCAATCACACGACGACTACGCGCCAGGTCATCCATCTCCAGCGTGAAGTGCTCAAAGCGGTTACGACCATTACGCTTGGCTTCGTACAGCGCCATATCCGCACAGCGCAGCATGTGCTCCGGCGTGTTAGTGGTTTGCGACGTTAAAGCAATCCCGACGCTCAAGCCAACCGACAGGTTGTGCCCTTCCACGTTGACCGGTGGACGGATCGCTTCAATCAGGCGCTGTGCCACCACCGCCGCTTCCTGCGCGTTGTTGATATTCGGCAGCACGATGGCAAACTCATCGCCGCCAATACGCGCCAGCGTGTCCTGATCGCGCAGCGCACTGCGCAGACGCTTCGCCACCACCCGCAGCAGGTCATCACCAATCTGGTGACCCAGCGCATCGTTGACGTTCTTGAAGTTATCAAGATCAAGGCACAGCGTGGCACTCAGCGAATGGTGCTGATTATCCACGCGCAACGCTTCGCTCAGTTTCTGCCGGAACAGTACACGGTTTGGCAAGCTGGTAAGCGTATCGTGATGCGCCATGTGATGAATACGCGCATCCGCTTCACGCTGATCGGTGACGTCTTCCACAATCAGCATCACGTAATTCTGTCGCATATCCTTGCCGCTGATGGTGGTGGCGCGGGTATGCAGAATGCGCTCCCCGCCCGCCGTCAACAGCAGTTGCTCACGCGAGTGGATACCTTCACTGCGCAGTGCGATATCCGCCAGACTGTTGAAGTAATCGCTCTGCTCCGCAGACATACATTCATGCGGGCGTTTATGTATGATCAGATGTTTGCTGATGCCAAACAGCTGCTCAGCTTTGTCGTTGACCATCAGGATTTCACGACTGATGGCGTCTTCAACAATCACGCACGACGGAATATTGGCGATGACGGTGTCGAGGAAGGTAGAAAGCTCAGACATTTTGGCACTCTGCGCCTGCGCCAAATCCCGCGCCCGCAGCAGTTGCTGTTCGTTCTCACGGCGTTCAGTGACATCGCGGGTGATTTTGGCAAAGCCAATCATCTTGCCGTCTTCGTCGTGAATCGCGTCGATCACCACATGAGCCCAAAACGCGGAGCCGTCTTTACGATAACGCCAGCCTTCATCCTCGAAGCGGCCGGTTTTCAGTGCGATACCGAGGTTAGCCTCAGGGGTATTGGCCAGACGTTCCTGCGAACCGTAGAACACGGAGAAATGCTGACCTACGATTTCATCAGAGACATAGCCTTTGGCACGCTGTGCACCGGCGTTCCAGTTCACTACACGCCCCTGCAAATCCAGCATGTAGATGGCGTAGTCAGTGACGCCTTCCACCAGCAGACGGAAGGTTTTCTCATATTCACGCTGTTTACGCTGAAGCTCACGCTGTTCGGTGCAGTCGCGGGTGATTTTGGCATAGCCAATCAGCTTGCCTGAATCATCACGAATGGCATCAATGATGACATGCGCCCAAAACGCGCTGCCATCTTTGCGATAACGCCAGCCTTCGTCTTCAAAACGTCCGGTTCTGAAAGCGGTGCTGAGGTTTTTTTCTGGGATATGATTTTTGCGGTCTTGCGCGCTGTAGAAGCGCGAGAAGTGCTGGCCGACGATCTCTTCAGCCACATAGCCTTTTGCACGCTGCGCGCCGGCATTCCAGTTTTCGACATTACCATCGAGATCAAGCATGTAGATGGCGTAGTCCGTTACGCCTTCAACTAATAAACGGAAACGCTGCTCCTGCTCACGCTGCTTACGCTGTAGCTCCTGCTGTGCGGTACAGTCGCGAGTGATTTTGGCAAAGCCGAGCAGCTCGCCGTAGTCGTCACGAATCGCATCGATCACCACATGTGCCCAGAAAGCGCTGCCATCTTTGCGATAGCGCCAACCTTCGGTCTCAAAGCGCCCCACCGCTGTCGCTATGGAAAGCCCGCGTTGCGGTGCACCATTTTTACGATCTTCTTCGCTGTAAAACAGCGCAAAGTTTTTGCCGACGATTTCGTCCGGCGTATAGCCTTTGGCACGCTGCGCCCCAGCATTCCAGTTTGCTACGGTGCCGTCGGGTTTGAGCATGTAAATGGCATAATCCACCACGCTCTGCACCAGAAGCCGGTACATGACGTCAGAGTTATTATTCATTGTTGTTCGCCTATTGCTGGCCTGGTGTACATTGCTGCTTAAGATATTTCTTAATCAATGTGCTGACTTAAACGCAAAAGCGCTTGGCTTACAAGCGCTAATCGTCAACAGACAAAAGTTGGTAGTCAGATTATCGGCAGTGGCGAAAAATTATTCAGAGGGATACTCAACTTATTATGCTGCGTTGACAGAGTGGCTCTGGGATATGAGCGATGTTAGATGTCACCAACTGGCTTACGCTTGCCATGGTAATACCCCTTGCGGCAATCGCCGCGCCAGCCGCGTTGCCAGTCCCATCAGCAAACAGACGACCAGAATCATCAGGCAGCCTACCGCGGCCGCCAGCGAGGCGGAGCCCCCTTCGTCAAGAAACACGATGGTGGGTCCGATGGTCTGGGTTTGCGAAGTGACCAGCAATACCGAGACCTGAATTTCATTGAGTGCGGTGAGGAACACCAGCACCGTGCCCGCCAGCGCAGAAGGCGCCGCTAACGGCAGCAAAATATCGCGCATGCGACGCATAAATCCGGCACCGCACAGCCGTGCCGCTTCATCTAATGCCGGTTCGAGTTGGGCGAATCCCGCCAGCGTTGGGCGCAGCACCAGCGCGAGGAAGTTGGCGAGATACGCCGCGAGGATGATCCACACCGTGCCATATAGCGACACATTGATAATCGGCAGCGGACGTAGAAAGAACAGCATTGCGGCGACACCGGTTACAATGCCCGGTAATGCGTAGGTCAGTTCACTGGCCAGCCACAGGCCACGTACCAGTTTGGTCCGCCGCCAGCTAAGGAAATAGGCCAGGAAGAGCGCGGTGGCGGTCAAAATGATCGCGGCCAGCGAGGTTAATCCCAGACTGGTCATAAACGCATGCCGCACCGCGGGATAGCCCCACAGTGCGCTACGGAAGTTCTCCAGCGTCAGAGTTTGCCATGTCAGCGCCTGACCAAATCCGCGGGTCAGCGCGGTAATCAACAGCGCACTGATGGGCAGCAACAGCGTCAACGCCATCCACAGCCAGGCCGCCCCTTCAATCGCCATGCGTCCACGCCCCAACGACTGCTGCCACAGGCGCGGTGCGCCGTTGACGCGCACATCGTGGCGTCCGCCCAGCCAGGCGCTGGCCGCCATGCCCGCCAGCGTAATCACCGCGATCAGCAGCGCATAAACGGCTGTGTTCGGCAAAGCGCTGGGGCCGATACCGTTGAGCTGCTGATACACCAGCGTGATGAGTGTTGGCACCCGCGCGGGGATTCCGAGCATCGCCTGAATGCCAAAGTTACCGGCGGCGGCAACAAAGGTCAGTGCGGCCCCGGCAAAGATCGCCGGTCGTGCCAGCGGCAGAATAATGGTGAACAGCACGCGAGTGCGGGATGCCCCGCTGACCTGCGCCGCTTCCACCAGGTCTGCGGGCAGGCGGCGTAAACCCGCGCGTACCGTAAGAAACACCAGTGGCGCATTGTGGGTGCCAAGCAGCAGCACAATGCCGCTCAGCGAATAGAGCGGCTGCTCGCCCGGCGCAAACCACGGCAAACCCAGCGAGCCAAACAGCAGCGCTAATGGGCTCGACGGGGCCAACGCCTGGAGCCAAGCCAGTGCCGTGACCTGCGGCGGAATCATCAGCGGCAGGATAAAGGCGAATACCCAGGCCGTTTTCGCGCGCAAATCGCTGAGCGCCACCAGCCAGGCCGCGGCAGTACCCAGCAGCACGGAAATCAGGGTTGAGCTCAGCGCGATGAGCAAGGTATTGCCGCTGGCGATCAATACGCGGTCGCTGGCGATCAGGCGCATCAGACGCGCCATATCCGGCACGCCCTGTGGCGCAATCGCCGTCCACACCAGCCGCACTAAGGGCGCAACCGACAGCAGGCCAATCAGCAGCACCATCAGCGCTAAGACCAGCTTTTCACTGTTGAAACGGAGGCGTTGAGCGCCTCGCGTCGCGTTACGCCATTCGTTGCTCACCACGCTCATGCTTAGCCGCCAAACAGCGCGGTGAACTGATCGCGCACCGTGGCATCTTCCTTGATGGCTTTCGCCACATCAGGCGTCAGCAGCTTGATTTTATTGATCGGCGTGAAGCCTACTGGCGCAGAGACGCGATCGTCAACCGGACGGTTACCCTGCTCGACCACCAGCTTCTGGCCTTGCTCGGACAGCATAAAATTCACGAAGGCTTTGGCAGCCGGCAGGTTATGTACCGATTTCATGATGGCAACCGGCTCAGTGACGTAGGAAACGCCCTCTTTCGGATACACCAGATCCACCGGCGAACCTTTTTTCTTCGCCAGAATCACGTCGGCATCGGTGATGATGCCGTATTTATCCAGCCCGCTGGCCACGGCTTTCAGCGCCGGGCCGTTTCCGCCCTGCGGTGCCACACCGATTGCCGCAAGCTTCTTGTAGAAGTTCCAGCCAATGGTTGGCGTATTGATGTCGGTGTGCAGTTTGTAGAGCGCCGCGCCAGAGTAAAGTGGGCTTGGCACGGCGATCTGGCCTTTGTTGGCTTCCACCGCCAGCGCGTTCCAGCTGTCAATCGGCTTTGCGTGTTGGGTGTTATACGCGATCACCGTAGCGATGATTTTGGTGCCGAAGAAGGTTTTATCTTTATCGTAAAACGAAGGGTTGATGTGGCTCAGCGGGGCATCCGTGTAGCTGTAAAGCTGATTCTGGTTCTTGAGCGCGCCGAGGTTGATCGCATCGGCAATCAGCAGCACATCAGGCTTGGCCCCACCGCTCATCATCTCGGTCTGCAATACGTTCATCAGCTGTGTGGTGCCATTACGCGTCCACTCCACCTGCACGTTCGGATAGGCGGCTTTAAACGCATCCACGGTTTGCTGCGCGATTTCTGGCGCCTGGGAGGTGTAAATCACCAGCTTCCCGGAGGGTGCATCTTCCGCCTGGCTGGCGGCGGCAAGCAGTAATCCACTGGCTAACATCAAAGCGTTAAACGACGTGCGCATAGCAATTTCCCTAAGTATCTGAACGTTATAAAGGAAGAATCCAACCGTCACGCAGCGCGACACCCAGCGTCGCGTCGATAACGGGTAAAGGGGTATCGGACAGCAGCGTGATGCTGGTGTCGGGTGCGGCCACAGGGGCCACATCGATCTGATAGTGCCCACCGCGATAGATCACCCGCTGAACATGCACCGCGAATTGTGGCTCGTCCGGCTGCGCCAGACGAAAATCCACCGCGTGGAAACTGGCGTAGCCGTGGGGCATCGGACGCTGATCGGGTGCGCAGCGTAACGTCACGCGCAGGCCGCACAGCGTGGCAAAGGCGTGGCCGTCAGCGCAGGGTTCAATGTCACTGACTGGCAGCACTTTGCCGTCATCGATAAATCCCGCAACCATGGCGTTCACCGGTTCGCGCCACAGGGTTTGGGGTGTGGCGAATTGCATGACGCGGCCGCCATCCATCACCACAATGCGATCGGCCAGCGCCATCGCTTCGTGCTGATCGTGGGTAATGTAAATTAAGGTGGCGTGGCTGTGGCGATGGAAGCGGCGGAACTCCTCTTCCATGGTGGCACGCAGATGCACATCGAGGTTGGCGAGCGGCTCGTCGAGCAGCACCAGCGTGGGCTGGGCCACCAGGCAGCGGGCGAGTGCCACACGCTGACGCTGACCGCCAGAGAGATCCGCCGGACGCCGCGCGGCAAATTTCTCCAACCCCACCAATTCCAGCGCTTGCTGGGTGCGGCTGTCGCGTTCTTGGCGTGCCACACCATTGACTTTGAGGCTGTAGCAGACGTTTTCTGCCACCGTCATGTGCGGCCACAGCGCATAACTCTGGAATACCACGCCGAGTTGACGATCTTCCGGCGGCAGATGCACGCCCGGTGCCGCAAAGCAGCGTTCGCCAACGTGGATTTCACCGGCATCGGCGGTTTCAAACCCGGCCAGCAGGCGTAATAAAGTGGTTTTGCCGCAGCCCGAAGGACCGAGCACGGCGATAAACTCGCCCTGCGCAATCTGCAGGGAGATATCTTGCAGTACCGGCTGCGCGGCGAAAGATTTGCACAACCCGCGAAGTGTGATCGTTGCCATGTTTCTGGCCTTTATCTGACAGTCCGGCTAAGACCCTACGACAATCAGATGACGATCCCGTGACACCCATTTGACGTTTCCGTGCGCGATGGACAGCGGGAGGCCCAAGGGCCTCCCCTACAGCGAAATGCTCAATGTCGTGGTAAGGGCAGCCCTTGGGCCGCCCGAGTTATTCGGCGCTCGCAATCTGCAAATGCATGCCGATATAACGTTCATAACGTGATGGCTTAACGCGTGTCAGATCCACCAACACCAACCCGTCAATACAGTTATTGAAATCGGGATCGCTGCCGAAATCGATAAACTGCACCCCACCGGGTTCGCACACCTCTGAGTACTGCTTATAGAGCGTTGGAATCGCGGTGCCCAGGTTTGCCAGCAGATGCTTCAGGCGACGTAAATCTTCCGTGTAATTATCCCCGGTGAACTGCGCCAGCACCTCTGGCAGCGAAGCCGGATACGGACGGCGTGACTTCGCCAGCGGCAACTCGGTCGGGAAGTACATGCGGTAGAACGCCACTAACAGATCGCGCGCGGCCAGCGGCATGCCTCCGGAAATCGACACCGGGCCGAACAGATAGCGGGTTTCCGGGTATTTAGCGATGTAGGCACCAATCCCCATCCACAGATAATCCAAGCCGCGCTTACCCCAGTAGGCGGGCTGAATAAAGCTGCGCCCCAGTTCCAGCCCCTGATTGATGATCGGCAGCATGCGCTCGTCGTAATGGAACAGACTGTCGCTGTAGATGCCTTCCAGGCCACGACGGTTTAACTGCTCGGCCCCCGGAATGAAGCGGTACGCCCCGACGATCTCCAGCGCATCGTCATCCCATAAAATCAGGTGATAGTAATCATCATCGTATTTATCGAGATCACGGCGGCGACCGCTGCCCTCGCCTACCGCGCGAAAAGCAATCTCGCGTAGGCGTCCCAACTCACGCAACAGCGGCACCCAGGTAGCCCCGTTACGTCGCCACAGATAGATCTGCTTGCCATCCGGCAGCGAGCCAAGTCGCTCACTCTCCATCAGCGCTTTTTTCAGTTCAGCACGATCTTCCGGACGCGCAATCGCCGCTTCTGTCAGGAACAGGCCACGCCGCCCCTGACCAATGCGATAGAGATGTTTGCGCAGCCGTTTTGCCAGCTCTTTACCCGGCGTGTGGCCGTCGTGCCAGTTGGCGAAGGGAATTTGCTCACCGATGTGCAGCTTGATGCGGGAACCGCGCTGACGGAACATCTCGCGCACCAGCATCAGCAGCGCCAACGGCGAGGCAATTTTTGCCGCCGCGTAAAATGCCAGGCTGTTACGACCCACCACGTGCACCGGCACAATCGGGGCGCGAGCACGGGCCGCCAGACGGAGGAAGCTGTGATGCCACTTGCTGTCGCGTACGCCCTGAGTGCCAAGGCGTGAGACTTCACCCGCAGGGAAGATAATCAGTGCACCTTGATTGTCGAGATGCTGCTGCATGCGTGACAGCTGTTCACGACTGGTGCGGTTACCCATGTTATCCACGGGTAACATCAGGTTGTTGATCGGTTCCAGCATCACCAGCATGCGGTTTGCGACAATTTTCACGTCGCGGCGCACCTGTGAAACCGCTGCCAGCAGCGCCAGACCGTCCAACGCGCCCAGCGGATGGTTAGCCACAATCACCACCGGGCCTTGAGTCGGGATCTGCTCCAGATCGCGTTCACTTAATTCACAGCGCACATCCAGGTGCTCCAGTACTTGCTCAACCATATCCACCCCTTTCAGGTGGCGATAACGGTCAGCAAAGGATTGGAATTCATGTTCGCGAACCGCCCATTTCAGCAGGCGTTTTTGCCAGTTCGCGGGGTGATGGCCTGGCCAGTAAGTATCGAGAAGCTGATCAACAGAGAACATCATTCACCTTTTGTGCGCAGAGGTTATCGCACCGAAGGTAAACAGGCTTGTTTTCAGATTTATGACTGGTGGCGGGGTGGACCGGAAAAAGCGTAGAACGGAAGAGAAGCGTCATTCATGGCCGATTGCAGGTGCGCATCAATGCGTACCCTACGAAAATCGTGCCTTGTCGTTGTAGGGCCGCCATTTATGGCGACCGAAAGCGCTAGTCACACAGGGGAGAATTACAGCTTCAACGGCGGTAACTGCGAGAAAACACTCAGCAAACCTTTGCTCCACAGCTGACGAATCTGCGAAAAATAGGGGTGCTGTTCAGTGATATGATACTGCTCATTATCACTGAAGGTGTCGGTGTGATAAATCATCACATCCAGTGGCAGCCCCACAGAAATATTACTCGCCAGCGTTGAATCCATTGAAATCAGCGCACATTGCATCGCCTGACTCAATGGCGTTTCGTAACGCAACACCCGGTCAATTATCGGTTTGCCGTATTTGCTTTCACCAATCTGGAAATAGGGCGTATCCACGCTGGCTTCAATGAAGTTGCCTTGCGGATAGATTTGAAACAGGCGCGGCTCTTCACCGCGGATCTGCCCGCCTAACAGCAGCGTGCCGCCAAACTCTTCGCCGTCACGTTTAATCACCTCTCGCAGAGTTTCCCCCACGAGCAGCGCAATGTCATACAGCGATCGCCCATTCAATAAGTTGGGCTGATCGCTGTCATGGCTGTTGCGCCGCAGCAGGCTCATGACGCTTTGCGTGGTCGCCAGATTACCGGCGCTTTGCAGCACCAGGGTGCGTTCATCATCAACCTGAAACACGTGCAATTTACGGAACGAGGAAATATGGTCGACGCCCGCATTGGTGCGTGAATCCGACACAAAAATCATCCCTGACGATAAACGCATTGCCACACAATAAGTCATAGTCACGCCTGCAAAAAAATTACTGCTGCGAATGCACCTGCTGCACCGCGGCGACCGCCAGCATATCTTCACCGCCACCGCCCAGCCGCATACCACGCACCGGACAGGCATCGAGATAATCCACACCCACCGCCAGCCGTAAATGCTGGCGCGTGCTGCGGGTATTATTGGTGATATCAAAGCTGTGCCAATTGCCATCCAGCCAGGCTTCTACCCAAGCATGGGTGGCAACGTGTTCAACGTTATCAGTATAGAGATAACCACTGACATAGCGCGCGGGGATCCCAAGGCTACGGCAGCACGCCAGAAACACGTGGCTGTGATCCTGGCAAACGCCGCTGCCGGCGGCAAATACTTTCGCTGCGGTATCGCTGACCTGGGTGCTGCCTGGCCGATAAGGCATTTTCAGCAACAGCTCACCCATCAGCTTTTCCAGGCTGGCGAGGGGTTTTTCCGCATGCCAGTAGCGCAGCGCGAAATCACGAATAGCTGCATCTGGTAGCGTCAGCGGTGTAGCGCGCAAAAACACCAACGGCGACAAGGTGCATTCGGGATCCGGCGACAATTCCCCCGCATCCAGAATATCCACCACGCCGCGCGCCGCAATCTCCAACTGCTGGTGTGGCATATCCAGGGTTAACACATGCATCACATTGCCGTAAGCATCCAGGGTGCGCGTGGCTTCACAAGGCAGCTCCAGGTCCCACGACAGAATCTGCTGATGGACCGAGTTTTGCGGCGTCAGGCGCAGATACTGGGTGCTGAGTTTCACCTGCTGCTCATAGGCATACCAGGTTTTATGCTCGATGTTCAGTCTCATTTCGCCTCCAGATAGGTTTGATTGATGCTTTCCGCCAGCGCGTTGATTTGCGAAAGAAAGTGATTAAGCCAGCTGTACAACCCTTCACGCGTCAGGCTTTCCCAGGTGCTAAAGCGCATTTCCGCTAACAGCACCGTGGCCAGATAGCGCGGGCGATCTTCACCGCTACTGCCGATCTCCTCCAGCTGCGTGGCGATCTCTTCGATGCAGGAGTGCAGCGATCGTGGACTTTCACTGCGAAGGATCAGCATCTCATTGACCAGATCCGGCATCAGTTGCTGCTTGAAGATCGCGTTGTAAGCTTCACGCGCCGATACCGCACGCAATAACGTATCGAGGCAATAGTACTCTCGCACCGAGTCGGGATGCTGCTCCAGCAGCTGCTGATTGACGCTGAGTAGACGCGCGGTGCCGTCACTGCGTTCCATTAACGTGCCAAGACGGATAAAACTCATCGCATCGCCGCGCAGC
This sequence comes from Pantoea sp. EA-12, assembly GCF_030053355.1. Classification (NCBI taxonomy): domain Bacteria; kingdom Pseudomonadati; phylum Pseudomonadota; class Gammaproteobacteria; order Enterobacterales; family Erwiniaceae; genus Pantoea; species Pantoea sp. EA-12. The sequence continues at coordinate 255,296 of NZ_JASGBY010000005.1, forward strand.
AAGGTGCCAAACATCGCGCCGCGAAACAGGTGGGAGCGATCTTTGACCCAGTCAAAAAAGCTGTCGGCATTGGCGCTGGTGATGCCGCGCCGCCGCGTGTTACGCATCTCGATCCACGTGGAGTTGATGCTCTCCCACACTTCCGATGACAAGCTGCCGCGCACCGCGTGCGCATTGTTCCACGCCTCCTGCCAGCAGCTGAAAATGCTGCTGGGATTACGGTCATCAAGGGCAAAGAAGTTAAACAACTGCGGCATGGTGAAACGCCCGTTGAGGGTTTCAAACAACTGTCGTGTGCCGGTGAGATTCAGCGGCAACAGCAGCTCATCACCGTGGCTGTTACGTACCGGCATCAGCGACAGGCGGTTGGTCACATCCAACACCCGGGCGAGTTGTTCTGCGCGCTCCAGATAGCGCGCCATCCAGTAAAGGCCACTGGCCGTGCGGCTTAGCATGATGCGTCATCCTCCAGAACCCAGGTGTCCTTGGTGCCACCGCCCTGCGATGAGTTCACCACCAGCGAACCTTCCGTCAACGCCACGCGGGTTAAGCCGCCAGGCACGATGCGGATATCCGCGCCACTTAAGGCAAAGGGGCGTAAATCGATGTGGCGTGGCGCAAGGCCGTTGTCGATAAAGGTCGGGCAAGTCGAGAGGGAGAGCGTGTCCTGCGCGATATAGTTAGCCGGTCGCGCTTTTAAGCGATCGCGGAAATCGCTGAGTTCTTGCTGGCTGGCAACCGGACCAATCAGCATGCCGTAACCCCCTGCGCCGTGAACCTCTTTCACCACCATTTTGTTGAGATTCGCCAGCACGTAGGAGAGATCCTGCGGTTTGCGACACTGCCAGGTCGGCACGTTGTTGAGGATCGGATCCTCGTCGAGATAGAAGCGGATCATGTCTGGCACGTAAGGGTAGATCGATTTATCGTCCGCTACGCCGGTGCCGATGGCGTTGGCCAGCACCACGTTGCCGGATCGATACACCGACAATAAGCCCGGCACGCCCAGCATTGAATCCGGCCTAAACGCCAAAGGATCGAGGAAAGCATCATCCACGCGGCGATAGATCACATCGACTTTGCACGGTCCTGCGGTGGTGCGCATCATCACTGCACCATCTTTCACAAACAGATCGGCACTTTCCACCAGCTCCACACCCATTTGCTGGGCGAGGAAGCTGTGCTCAAAGTAGGCACTGTTGAAGCGGCCTGGCGTCAGGACTACCACCACCGGATCGTTGACCGGTGAGCTTTCGCGCAGCGTTTGTAGCAGGTGCGAAGGATAACGCTCCACCGGGGCCACATGCTGTTCGATAAACAGCTCCGGATAGAGGCGCATCATCATCTTGCGGTTCTCCAGCATATAGGAGACGCCTGACGGCGTGCGCAGGTTGTCTTCCAGCACGTAATAGTCGCCGTCATTATTACGAACCATATCGACGCCGGTGATGTGCGCATAGATATTGCGATGCAGATCAACGCCTTGCATGCAGGGTTGATATTGGTCGTTCACCAGCACCTGTTCGGAAGGCACGATTCCGGCTTTAAGGATGTGTTGTTGATGGTAGATGTCGTGCAGAAAGGCATTGAGTGCCTGCACACGTTGGCGGATGCCGCGATCGAGCATCGACCACTCGCGAGCAGGAATGATGCGCGGCACACTGTCGAACGGGATTAATCGCTCCGCTCCGCCATCATCCCCATAGACGTTGAAGGTGATGCCCACGCGATGAAACAATAATTCCGCCTCTTCGCGCTTACGCGCCACTGCCTCTTTGTCCGCCTGTTGTAACCATTCCCAGTAATGCTGATAGTGCGCGCGGTGTTGGCCGTCGCTCAGCAACATCTCATCATAGAAGTGTGACGCTATCTGGTAGCTTTCTTTCATGATTTACCCGGCGCTTGTCAGAGGACGTATCTCCTCTCCTGCACAAAGTGTGCCAGAGGCTCGCGTCCGCAACGGCACACGCGCCCCAATAGCGGAGCAGCGCCGGATAACGGTGGTGTTGCACCTTACTGGTGCATCAACTGCTGCGCAACTGGCAGCCAGATATCGGTCATTGCTCCGTCGCCGCCAGTAAAAGGATCGCGATGCGGTAGCGGTACGCGCGCAATCTGATCTTTCGCAGCACGTAAACGAGAAGGCTCATCACGCACGGTTTCTGGCGACATTCCTTCAGGATAGGCGCCAACGGCAAAAAAATCGTCCGAGGCAAACACCTGTTTATGGCCAACGCCTGCGGGAATTAGCACCGCATCCCCTTCGCGCAGCGTTACCATGCGGCCGCTGTCGCCGCCGAACAGCACTTCAGCCCAGCCAGATGCAATGCCCAGCACTTCATGGGTATTGGGATGGTAATGGGTATAAGGGTAGATTGGCGCGCGCCACGCAGCAGGCCAGCCGTTCGCGCTAAACGTTTTCTCGAACCAGGCCGCACTGTCGCTCTGCAGTTCCTCATCATAGTCTGGTGCGATGCCAGGCCAGATGATCAGCGGCAGCAGATTGTTAGGTATGCCGCCCGACGGCAGCGACAGCATCAAATGCTGCGGATTGCTGGATGAACCTGCTGAAAAGGTACCGGCGGCGAAAGACATCAGTAACAGCAGGCTGGAAGTGTTGGCAGTCATACTCTTTCTCCGGAAAGCCACGTTGCTTAATTGTGGCAAAGCCCGGAGGCATTGCAATGTGCGCCCACCAACAAAATTCACATAAAAGAATGATTTACCTTACTAAAGTCAAATTAGTTGGCAACATATTTAACATTTCGTGGGGTGAGGGAGAGAAGCCTAAACTGTTATATAAAAACATCCCAGATCTGTATCTGATTCACTTCACTGTTATGTGATTAACTGGCAGGCAGTGATAATGAGAGGTGAACAATGGACACGATCAAACAAATCCTGCTCGATGAGATCGCCACGCTGAACCGTGAAGGCCAGCGCGATAATCTGCCGCGCTTTAGTTTTTCTTTCCTCAAAACCCATCCCGGCCTCTGGGCGGTGATGTACCTGTGTTACGCACTGTGCGTGGCGCTGATTTTCTCCACTGAGATGTTGGGCTGGCCAGCGTTCTGGTTTGCCACCGCCTTTGTGGTAGTGATGAGTGTGCTGATGCTGATGGACATCAATCCCAAATATCGCTTCGAAGATATCGATACGCTGGATCTGCGCGTGTGCTACAACGGCGAATGGTATTACGTGCAGCCGGTTTCACAGCAGGCGCTGGATAAAATTGTGGACCATCCCGGCACGCCCGATCGCGTGCGCAGTGGTATCGATCGTTTGATGAAACAGAAAGGCGAAGTCGATTTTTACGATGTGTATTATCTGACCTGGGGCCACCAGCAGGCGGCAACGGTTTAAAGGGCTGTCACGGCGCGATTTAATGGCATGTAGTGGTGCGGTTTATCGCGCGAAATTAAAGCCGTGCCATCGCAGACAGATGCGGCGCTACGTGTAGGATCGCCATTTATGGCGACCGCAATTGCGCAATCAATTTGCCCAGCGTCTCCACCGCCGCCTCGGCCCGTGCATCCCACGGCCAGGCGGTATTGAATCGGAAGCAGTGGCTGAATCCTTCACTGCCCGAGAACAGCTGGCCCGGCGCAATACTGATGCCCTCTTTCAAGGCCAGATGATAAAGCTGCGTGGTGTTGATTTGTTCGGGAAGTGAAATCCACAGGAAATAGCCACCTGGCGTATCGCTGATGCGCGCCTCAATTGGCAAGACGCGGCGCAGCGCCTGCTGTGCCTGCTGCTTGCGCTTTGCCAGCGTCTGACGCAGCTTCTTTAGATGCGTATCGTAGCTGCGGGTGCTGAGGAAATCGGCCAGCGCCAGCTGCATCGGTGCACTGGTGGAGAGCGTGCTCATCAGTTGAATGCGCTGCACGCGCTGGGCGTGACGTCCGGCCGCCACCCAACCGACGCGAAATCCCGCCACCAGACTTTTTGAGAAGCTGCCGCAGTGCAGGACATTCCCTTCACGATCAAAAGCTTTCGCGGGCAGTGGTTTGTCGTGACCATTGTAGAGGTCGCTGTAGACGTCATCCTCAATCATCGCCACCTTGTGCCGCGCCAGCAAAGCCACCAACTGCTGCTTGCGCTCGATGCTCAGCGTAAAGCCGAGCGGATTTTGGCGGTTGGTCATCAACCAGCAGGCTTTCACCGGCCAGCGCTGTAGCGCCTGCTCCAGTTCATCGAGATCGATGCCCTGTTCGACGTCGCTGGCGATAGCGATGGCGTTCAGCTTCAGGCGCTCAATCGCCTGCAATGCACCGTAGAAAGAGGGGTTCTCAATCACCACCCAGTCGCCGGGTTCCGTTACGGCCTGCAAACTGAGATTGAGGGCTTCCATCGCGCCATTGGTAATGACGATATCGTCGGGTGATAAGGTGATGCCTTGCTGGGCGTAACGCTGAGCCAGGATTTTACGCAGCGCTTCGTTCCCCGGCGGCAGATTGTTGAGCGCGTCAGTGGGTTTGAGATTGTGCGAGACTTTTACCAGCGAGCGCATCAGCTGGCGCTGCGGAAAGAGTTCAGGGTCGGGAAACGCTGAGCCGAAGGGAATAATGGCCGGATCGCGCGTGGCTTGCAGTACATCGAACACGAAGCTGTTGGTGTCTGCCTGCTCAGTTCTGGCAATGGCCTGCGTGGGTAAACGTGGACGGCTTTCAGCGGCGCGCGGGGCAATATAGTAGCCGGACTGCGGCTTAGAGACGATCCAGCCCTGACTCTCCAGCACTTCGTAGGCGTGCATCACCGTCATCAGGCTAAGCCCGCTCTGCTCCGCTTGCTGACGTAGCGACGGCAGCTTTTCTCCTGGCGGCCAGATACGGGCTTCAATCTGTGCCCGTAACTGATCGACCAACTGCTGGTATTTCGCCACCCGACCTCCGCTGTTTGGGATTTGTGCGGCTATTTTCCCTCACCCTAACCCTCTCCCGCAAGCGGGAGAGGGGAACGTTGGGCAGTGATTTTTAGTCAGGCAAACAACATTCACTCTGCTGAGGAATACCCCCTCTCCCGCAAGCTGGAGAGGGGACCGTTGGGCAGTGATTTTTAGTCAGGCAAACAACATTCACTGTGCAGAGGAATGCCCCTTCTCCCGCTTGCGGGAGAAGGCTGGGATGAGGGGATGGGGGCATCACCGCACCATCAAGGCAGCCGCACCAACTCCAGCTCTTCCTCTACAAAATTGGCCAGCTCGTGAACGCGCTCTGGCGGTACCGGCTTGCCGAGCAGATAGCCTTGCAACGTATCGCAGCCGAGGCCTGTCAGGAACGCCTGCTGCTCCTGAGTTTCCACCCCTTCGGCCACCACTTTGAGGTCCAGCGACTGCGCCAGTGCCACAATGGCAGAAACAATAGTGGCATCTTCCGATTTGGCCTGCAGTTCATTAACGAACGCGCGGTCAATTTTCAGCTCGCTCGCGGGAAGGCGCTTGAGGTAGAGCAGACTGGAATAACCGGTACCAAAGTCATCGATCGAGGCTTTGACACCCATATTGGTCAGCTCGGTCAGGATGCGCACACTCTCTTCCGGATCGCGCATCGCCGTGGTTTCTGTCACCTCCAACGTCAACAGCTCAGCGGGAATCTTATGCTTTGCCAGCGCCTGCGTGACGGTCTCCACCAGATTGCACTGCTCAAATTGCAGCGCAGAGAGATTCACCGCCACCGACCAGTGCGGATGGCCCTGCATGTGCCAGCTGTGCAACTGACGGCAAGCCTCATCAATCACCCAGTTGCCGATATTAATAATCATGCCGGTCTTCTCGGCCATCGGCAGGAATGTGTCCGGTGCCAGTAAACCGCGAGTCGGATGTTGCCAGCGTAACAGCGCTTCAAAGCCGATAATCGGGCCACTGGGCGCGCAATACTTCGGCTGGTAGAACAAACGCAGCTCGCCATTATCCAGTGCCTGCCACAGATCGTTATTCAACTGCAGCTGTGACTGCGCCAGCGTATTCATTGATGGCTGGAAGAAGTTGTGACCGTTGCGACCGTTGTTTTTGGTGTGGTACATCGCGGCATCGGCATTGAACATCAGCTCGCGATCATCCTTACCATCGCCAGGATAGACTGCGATACCGATACTCAGCGAAACCATTAACTCATAGCGGGAAATATCAAACGGACGGTCCACCGCTTTCACCAAGGTATCCGCCACGGCTGCCGCATCGTTGGGATCGTCGATTTCAATCAGCAGCACAAACTCGTCACCACCCATGCGCGCCAGGGTGAAGTGCCCTTTCATCTGGCTTATCATGCGTTCGGCCACGGCGATCAGCAGATTATCTCCCACGTGATGGCCGAAGGCATCATTGACCGCTTTGAAACCATCCAAATCCATAAACATCAGAGCAAACTGTGATTTTTCACGGTTGGCTTTGTTAATAGATTGCTCCAGACGATCTTCCAGCAGAATACGGTTGGGCAGACGCGTCAGGTTATCGTGCAGCGCCAGCTGCGCCAGTTCACGATTGGCTTCGGCAAGGGAGTGCGCCAGAATCGAGGTGCGCGCCTGCAAGCGGGCGTCAAGCATCGACACCAGCAACGTGATACCCAGAATTGCCAGGGTGACGACGGTGACTACAATCGCCAGCCAGTTGCTGTTGACGCCCATGTGCGTCGCGTGGCTCTGCATCGGGAAAGACGCCGCCGCCATGCCGGTGTAGTGCATACCGGCAATCGCGCAGCCCATTACCACCGATGCACCCAGGCGCAACAGTGTGACGCGCCCGTGCCCTTCACGCAGATTGAAGGCCAGCCACAACGCCGCACCGGAAGCCACCATGGCAATCACCACCGAAGCCGCTACCCACGTCCAGTTCCAGGTGATACCTGGCGCGAACATCAGTGCCGCCATGCCGGTATAGTGCATGGCAACCACGCCCGAACCGAGCACGAAGGCACCGCCCAGTAACCGCTTCCAGGGTAAATCCGCCGAGGAACAGACCAGCCACAGGGCAAAGATCGAGGCCAGAATGGCGACCACCATGGAGGTCACCGTCAGCATCGGATCGTAGCTCATCACCATGTCGAGACTCATCGACAGCATGCCGATAAAGTGCATCGCCCAGATGCCAACGCCCATGGCGAATCCACCGCCCAACAACCAAACCAGCGCCACCTTGCCGGTTGAGGAGGCCACGCGTCCCGCCATATCTAATGCGGTAAACGAGGCCAGCATCGCCACCAGAATCGAGACGATCACGGTAAACGAATCATACGAAGTCACTAACATAGTGATTTCCCAAGTTAAAGCCGTTTTAAATCAGCTGTGGTGTTATGAAAGAAAAATGAAGGCTATTAGTTTTATTGTTGAAATTATCGGCAGAATCACTGCCGATTTGAGTCTTTGAACGATGAAACCTTCCGATGCGGAAGAAAATAAAAATTGTTTGTTATGCACCTGCCAGTGGCATGACGTTATCGGCAAAGGGCAGCGGCATATTAAGCGCAGCGGTAAATTCACCAATGCGCTCTGCGGGTGTCGGTTTACCCAACAAATAACCTTGTAAGGTGTCAAAACCTAAACCAGTAAGTAAACGTTGCTGTTCCTCGGTTTCGACCCCTTCCGCGACCATGCGCAGGTTCAGGCTTTGTGCCAGCGTCAGCATCGCGCTCACTACCGTAGCGTCTTCACTGTCAGCCCGCAGGCTATTCACAAAAGCACGGTCGATTTTCAGTTCACTGGCTTCCAGATGCTTGAGATGCAGCAGATTGGCATAACCAATACCAAAGTTATCAATCGCGACTTTCACCCCCAGGCGATGCAGTTCGGAGATGCGCTGCTGGCTAAATTGCGGGTCGCGCATGGCAATATTTTCGGTAATCTCCAGCATCAGCGCCCCTTCCGGCAACTGATGGCGTTGTAGTGCCAGGCGCAGACTGTCGATCAAATCTCGCTGGTGAAATTGCAGCGCGGAGAGGTTCACTGACACGCTCCAGTCACTGTTGCCTTCATTGTGCCACTGTTTCAGCTGGCGGCAGGCCTCATCGATCACCCAGTTACCCAGTGCAACAATTTGCCCAGTTTTTTCCGCACGCGGCAGGAACATATCGGGCATCAGCAAACCACGGCGGGGATGCTGCCAGCGCAACAGCGCCTCAAAGCCCATCAACACCGTGCCGCCCGCGCGGAATTTTGGCTGATAGAACAGGCACATCTCCTGGTGCTCCAGCGCATTCCACAGGTCATTGGCCAAGGCCAACTGATGTTGTGCCGTGGCACTCATTACCGGTTCAAATAAGCACCAACCGTTTCGGCCACTGTGTTTGGTGTGATACATGGCAGAGTCAGCGTTGAACATCATCTCCTGCTGGCTGCGACCGTGTTCGGGGAAGGTGACGATACCGACGCTTAACGATACGCGCAGCGAGTAGCGATCCAACTCAAAAGGTAAATCGATGGTATTGACCAACCTTTGCGCCAAGGCTGAAGCCTGCAAAGCGTTGTATTGCGGACACAGCAGCACGAATTCGTCACCGCCGAGTCGGGAAAGGAAAATGTCATCACTCAGCTGCACACGCAGCCGCTCTGCCACCGCAATCAACAAACGGTCACCCACATGATGCCCCCAGGTGTCATTGACGGCTTTAAAGCCATCGAGATCCATGAACATCAGCGCAAAGGTTTGATCTTGTAAAGTCGCCTGCTTGATTTGCTCGTTGAGCTGCTGCTCCAGCAGTACGCGGTTAGGCAGCGTGGTGAGGTTGTCATGCATCGCCAACTGACGCAGTTCATTGTTGGCACGTTTGAGTTTGGCAGCCAGACGCGCGGCACGCAGTTGCGCATCCAGCATCGAGACCAACAGCGTTAAACCCAGAATGGTGAGCGTAATGATGGTCACCCACACCGCCAGCCCATCTTCACTGACGCCGTGATGCTGCATCATGGTGCTCGGCATGCTGTACTCTGCCGCCGCCATACCGGTGTAATGCATGCCCGCAATCGCAATGCCCATCACCAACGCGGCACAGACGCGCATCATCAGCACACTTTCGCCCTGGCGCAAATGAAAAGCCAGCCACAATGCGGCGCCAGAGGCGACGTAAGCAATGATCACCGACACCGCGACTAACAACGCATCCCAGCGGATCGCGGGCTCAATCATCAAAGCGTTCATGCCGATGTAATGCATCATCACCACGCCACTGCCGAGTATCAAGGTGCCACGTATCAGCCGACGACGGGTCAGATGGCTGCCCTGAACGCCCTGCGCAAAGGCAAAAATAGAGGCGAGGATCGCCACCACCAGAGAAATGACCGTGAGGGGGATGTCATAGCGCATGGTCATTGGCATCATCATCGCCAACATACCGATGAAGTGCATCGCCCAGATACCAATACCCATCGCGGTGCCGCCGCCCACTAACCACATCTTCGCCAGGCAGCCGCGCGAAACCGCGACGCGCCCAGCCGTGTCCAGCGCGGTAAACGCGGCGATAAAGGCCACAATCAGTGAAACCGTAACCAGAACGCTATCCCAGGTAACCAGCAGCATGTGCGCTCCTAAGCTCAGCCCGCTGCGGAGCAGGTGCTGTATCGTCAAAAAAGGTCAAAGAGTATTCGAACATCGATTAAGGGCGATTAATGACCGCATGCAGTGAGGCAGAGAAAGGAGCCGATCCAGACAATTCTGGAATCACCGCGCTGTGTTTTTTTATTTTCATCATCTGCCGCAGTCAGAAAAATTAATAATATCTGATTAATGCACGAACATAGCATTGAACCGTGAGTCGCGGTAGAGGGTTAAATCACTCGTTGTTTAGTTTTTTTAACAGGTCGCTACCCCTTGTAGTCACTGAGTTATCGGCGAAAAGTGTGAATTGATTAGTGAAAAAACTAAGCGCAGCATCACAACTGCTGAATTGCTGATCTATAGTAAAGAAAACTGATATAAATCATAAACCCACCATCTAAGAATATTCCTAGGTGACGGGCACTTACGAAGTGCAGCCGATCGCGGCTCTTGTTTTAATTCGGATTCGTTACATAAATGAATCACCAGGTGAAAAAGCAATGACATTGGATAATCAGTAAGGAATGATTATGAAACTCAAGCTTTTTCTTTTGGCTTCCAGCCTGAGCGTCGCGCTCGCCCCAACCGCTGCTTTTGCCGCCACCACAACGGGAACCATCAATGCCACATTGACCCTCACCACCGGTTGTCTGGTGAATGGTCAGTCTGCCACTACCGGTGTCAACTTCGGTACCCTGAACTTTGGTAGCAGTGCTGCAACCTTTGATACCTTAAACGCCACTTTGGTTGGCGCATCGGGTAACGGTATTTATGTGCGCTGCACCACCGGCCAAACGTTTAACGTGCAGGTCACCAGCAGTAATGCCGCCCCTGCCACCATCTATGGCACCGTGAGCGGTCAGCCGCGCTATTTAATTCTCGGTTCCAATAACACCCAAGGTATTGCTTATACCCTGTACAGCGACGCCGCGTTCACTACCGCGATTGCCAATAACACCAACATTGCGGCCAGCGGCACCACCGACCCGACACTGGGCACCAATTACGCCATCTATGGCCGTGTGGTTGGGGGTGGCTTTAACCCGCTCATTCCAGCGGGAACCTATACCGATACCATCAACGTGGCGGTGAATTACTAAGGGATCGGTTGGGGTAATCAGGGTGGCCGTGGTGCGTTGGGTGCACAGTGTAGGCGGCCTGGCCCTGCTGATAGGGAGCGTCTCCGCTTGGGCGTTGCCAACGGCAACGTTTCAGGTCTCTGCGTCAGTGGTGGCAGGCTGTGTGGTTTCCGGTACCAATACCGGGGTTTTTGGCACGCTTAATTTCGGCACGCAGTCTGGCGTGGCGTCGAGCAGTGTCAGCGCCAGTTATGTGCAAAGCACCACTATCACCCTCGCCTGTACGCCAGGCACCGCCGTGAGCATGAGCATCAACGGCGGCAGCAATTACACCACCACCCGCAATCTCAAGATATCCGGTAACACCAATACCGTGGCTTATAGCCTGTATACCAATGCGGCACATACCACCGCCATCCCGGTGAATACGGCTGTGGCATTGAGCTATAGCAACGCTAATAACATCACTTTGCCGATTTACGGCCTGTTAACGCTGCCCGGCCCGACGCGCGCCGGGACTTATACCGACACCTTAACCGTCACACTGAGTTGGTGACGGAAGTATTAAAGAAGGATGAATAATCATGAACCTGCGCGCCCTGTTACTGTTGTTTGTCATGGCCCTAATCCCCGCCGCCCACGCGGCCAATTCGCTGATGATTTGGCCGATCGATCCGGCGATAAATCCCGAAGATAAGGCCAGCGAGCTGTGGCTGGAAAACCGCGGCAACGCCACCACGATCATGCAGGTCCGCATCTTCAGTTGGCTGCAAGTCGGCGGTCAGGAGCAGTATCAAACCCAACAACAGGTGGTAGCGAGCCCACCCATGGTGCGCCTCGAGCCAGGTCAGAAACAGTTGGTTCGTTTGATCAAACAAACGCCACCCGAAGCAGGACGTGAAATGTCCTACCGCGTGGTGCTGGATGAGATCCCTACGCCACGCACGCCGGGTGAGAATCAGGCGGGGCTGACCTTCCAGATGCGCTATTCGGTACCGCTGTTTGTCTACGGTAACGGCGTCACCAGTGACAGTGCGAAACCGCAGCTCAGCTGGCAACAAATTGAAAGCGGTGGCAGACGCTGGCTAGAACTCACTAACCGGGGTAATGGCCATGCGCGGTTAAGTAACGTCACTGTTGGTGGTCGTCGCCTCGGGAATGGCTTGTTTGGCTATGTGCTCGCCAACAGCAGCAACCGCTGGCCGTTAACCAGTAGCGTGAGTGGCGAGCTATCGGCCGAGGTGAATAAAGGCCACTGGAGCAGCGCGGCCGCGCGCTAATGAGGTTTACGCTGCATCCCTGTGCGCTCGCCGTTGGCAGCGTACTCTGTCTCAGCCCCCTGACCAGCGGCGCGGAAACCTTCTCCGAGCTGCCGCCCCCGCCTGCCATGGAGAATAACGCCAGCGGCCAGCAATATATGCTGGAGCTGGTGGTTAACCAGAGCGATCGCGGTGACATCGTGCCGGTTGAGCGTAAAAACGGAGATTTCTGGATACGCAGCGGCGATTTGCAGCGTGCGGGTATTCCCGCCGAAAAGCTGCAGGGCCAGCAAATCGACATCAATAAACTGGCGGACGTGAAGGTGGATTACGACGAGCGTCGCCAACGCTTGCTGCTGACGGTTCCACCTGCATGGCTGCCAGGCCAGGTGATAGGCAAAGATCAGCGAGGACCGCGCTATCCGGGGCGCTCCAGCAACGGGGCCTTACTCAATTACGATTTCTATGCGACGCGGACCGATAACGCAGGTTCGCGCCTCTCCAGCTGGAACGAGTTGCGCTTCTTCGGTCCCGTGGGACAGTTCTCCACCAACGGAGTTTACACCCAGCAGCTGGAAGGTGGCGTGAGCGGTCAGCAAGAGGGCTATATCCGCTATGACACCTGGTTCAGTAACGAAGATGAAAATGATGCCATTAGCTGGCGCGCCGGGGATTTGGTCACTGACGCGCTAAGCTGGAGCAACAGCGTGCGCCTTGGCGGGGTTCAGATCGCACGTGATTTCAGCGTGCGCCCTGATCTGGTGACCTATCCCCTGCCTGCTTTTTCTGGCCAGGCTGCCGTTCCCTCGTCGGTTGATCTGTTTATTAACGGCTATCGCAGCACCCAGGCCAACGTACAACCCGGCCCTTGGTCACTGACCAATGTCCCGTTTGTTAATGGTGCGGGCGATGCGGTGATCACCACTACCGATGCCGTGGGGCGCCAGGTGACGACCACGCTGCCGTTTTATGTTTCCAGCAGTTTGTTGCGTCAGGGCTTATCCGATTACTCCTTCTCTGCCGGTGCGATTCGCGAAAACTACGGTCTGCAAAACTTCGATTACGGGGCGGCAGCCGCCAGCGGCTCTTATCGTTATGGTTTAACCGACTGGCTGACATTAGAGAGCCATGCCGAGGGCAGCGACAGCGTGGCGATGGGGGGAGCCGGAGGATTAGTGAAAATTGGCAGTTGGGGCGTGGTGAACGGTGCGCTGGCGCAGAGCCAAATGGAGGGCAAACCGGGCACGCAATACAGCTGGGGCTATCAGTACAACAACAGCTGGTTCAGTTTAGGGACGCAACACACGCTGCGAACGGCTGATTTCGGCAACCTGGCCCTGGTCGGCAGCCGTGGTGACAGCGCCAATACCAGCTACTCGCTGGCACGGCGCAGCGCGCAATATACGGCCAGCGTCTCCCTTAACCAATACGGCAGTCTTGGCCTGGCTTACTTTGATATCGCCGGGGGAACTGGCGACCGCACCCGACTGTGGAACCTGTCATGGAGTAAGAATCTGTGGGGCAACAGCAGCCTGTATATCTCGGCCAGCCGCGATCAGGAACAAGGCGACTGGAGCGGCGCAATTTCCCTCGTCATTCCCTTCGGTGAGCAGAGCAGCGCCTCGGTCAGCTATGAACGTGATCAGCAAGGCCGCAATAACCAGCGCGTCTACGTTTCACGCGCCATGCCAACGGACGGCGGGTTTGCATACGATGCCGCATGGGCCAATCAGGGCGGCGATAGCGGAGATTATCGCCAGGCGAGCCTGCGCTATCGCAACAACAAAATTGATACCTCTGCCGGTTTCTACGGGGATAACGACAACACCACGCAGTGGGCAGATTTAACCGGATCACTGGTGCTCATGGATAACCGCGTCTTCGCCGCCAACGATATCAACGATGCCTTTGTGGTGGTGAAAACCGATTATCCGGATGTAACGGTGCGCTATGAGAACCAGTCAATGGGACGCACCGATAAAGAGGGCTATTTACTGGTGCCCTCGATCAGCAGTTATTACGGCGCGAAATACGATCTCGATACCCTGGATTTACCCGCTGACCGGACCGCACCCAAAGTGGAACAACGCTTCGCGGTGAAACGGAAAAGCGGTTATCTGCTTCACTTCCCGGTCGAGCGTCTGCGTGCTGCCAGTGTGGTGCTGCACGACAGCGGCGGTCAGCCGATCCCTATCTCCAGCCAGGTTTTACGTCCCAGCCAGGCGACCGAATATGTCGGCTGGGACGGGATTGTCTGGATGGAGAATCTCAGCGCTGAGAACCCTATTCACGTGGTCACACCGGATGGCCGCACATGCGACACCACGCTGACTATTGAGGGTGGCCAGCCCAAAGCGCTGCAAACCTATGGGCCGCTCACCTGTGCTCTGCCACCACCGCCGCCAGGATCAGCAATCAGTTCGGCAAATAATTCACAGTCAGGGATTTCACCATGAGAAAGCTACTTTTGTTGCTGGCGCTGTTTATTCTGCCGGGTACCAGCTACGCGCTGTGTAGCTTATCGGCACCGACGGCGACCTTTGGTTCTGTTACCACCTTTGCCGTCGGCTCAACCGCGCAAAGCACTTCAACCATCACCAACGTTAACTGTGGTTCAGGCACCTTGTCGCTGCTGGGCACCGATAATGTGGCCTACACCTTTACCACCTCAACCTACCTGAGTGGCACGCGCGCAGCGTTGAAAACCGGCAGTACCGGCACCGATACTATCCCGTTTCAGATATGCATCGACAGCGCCTGCGCTACTGAACTGCAACAGGGTGGGAAATATACCTGGAGTTCATCCATGCTCTTGGGTTTGGGGAACAGCCTGAACTTCAACATTCCGCTCTATTTCCGCACCGTACCTGGACAGGTGGTGGCGGCGGGCAGTTACACCACGATGGTGACGATGACCGTTAGCTACACGGTGTGTGCGGGGCTCAACGTGGCGGGGTTATGCGTTGGCACCGTGCAAACCAGTACCGGCACAGCGATGACGTTTGCGGTTAACCTGGTCCTTACGAACGATTGCACCACCATCACCGCGCCCAACGTCAGTTTCGGCAGTGCGCCGCTGGTTGGCAGTTTCTCTACCGTGCAGCAGACCATTAACGTGGTGTGTTCAAAAGGCAGTACCTTCACGGTGGGACTGAGCAACGGCAGTTATTACAGCGGCACGACACGCCAGATGGCGAGCGGCACTAACCGGCTGGCCTATGACATCTATAAAGGTACCACTACCACCACCCGCTGGGGACCAACGGGCACCGATCGCTGGAGCAGCGCAAGCGCCACATCGCTGAGCAGCGATCTGATTACGCGCAATTTCACCTACACGGCGCAGATCCTGACCACGCAGAATACGCCAGCCGCAGGCAGCTATACCGACAGTGTGGTGGTGGATTTATCGTTTTAGAGGGGGTAAAGGCGGCCTTGAGGCCGCCCAAATCTTACAAGGATGCACTCACCGGCGAACCGCTGTGACGTGCCTGATACTGCTTCACCATACGGCCAATTAACAGCGTACCGATTAATCCGCATACCGCAGCAAACGACAGCCAGACGCCAGGCATCGCTTTATCACCGGTGGCATGGATCAGATAGCTGGAAACGGCTGGCGTGAAGCCACCAAACAGGGCTGTTGCCAGGCTGTAAGCCAGCGAGAAACCAGATGCGCGCACTTCCGCTGGCATGATTTCAGCCAGATACACCACCATCGCACCGTTATAGCTGGCATACAGGAAGGACAACCACAGTTCGGCTTCGACAAGATGCGCAAAACTTGGTGAACCCACCAACCAGTGCAGTACCGGCCAGGTCGTCAGGATCATCAGAATGGTAAAGGTGATCAGCAAGGGACGACGGCCAATCCGATCCGATAGTGACCCCATCACCGGCAACCAGATCAAGTTGGAGATGCCGACAAATAGCGTCACCATAAAGCTCTGCTCATCACTCATCATCAACACGGTTTTGCCAAAGGTCGGGGTGAACGCGGTGATCATGTAGAACATCACAGTGGTGGTCACCACCATCAACATGCCCGCCAGCACCAGAGCCCAGTTCTGCCCCACTGAGCGCATAATCTGGCCCATCGAAGGGTGATGCTTACGCTGGCTAAACGCCTCGGTCTCTTCCAGCATGCGACGGATCCAGAACAGGAACGGCACAATCATACAACCGACCACAAACGGAATACGCCAGCCCCACTCGGTGACCGCATCTTTCGCCAGCAGATGGTTTAGGCCAAGACCCAGCAGTGCAGCAAAGATCACCGCCACTTGCTGGCTGCCAGACTGCCAGCTGACGTAGAAGCCCTTGCGCCCTTTCGGCGCAACTTCGGCCAGATAAACGGACACACCGCCTAATTCGACACCCGCAGAGAAACCTTGCAGCAGACGCCCCAGCAAAATCAGAATCGGCGCGGCGGCTCCCAAAGTGGCATAACCGGGCACCAGGGCAATCGTCAGCGTACCCAACGCCATCAGTCCCAGCGTCAATAAAAGCCCTTTGCGGCGACCGTGATGGTCAATGTAAGCACCGAGAATAATCGCGCCAAGGGGGCGCATCAGGAAGCCCGCACCGAAGGTCATCAAAGTGAGCATCAGTGAGGCGAAAGGGTCATCTCCGGGGAAAAAGGTTTTAGCAATCGCCGTCGCGTAATAACCAAATACCATGAAATCGTACATTTCAAGGAAATTACCGCTGGTGACACTAAAGATGGTTTTGGCACCGCCTTGCGATGGCTTTTGTAAAGACTGGCTCGCACTCATATTGATCTTCCTGGGGTTTTTCTTCCGTTTTAACCGGATACGCCAGGAATAGATGTGATCTGCTTCACCATTGCAGTTTACAAAAGTGAGACCAAAAGTAACAAGAAATTAACATTAGAATGGCGAGGCAAATAAAAAGGGCCGCTGTGAATAGCGGCCCTCGGGGGGATGAGAAAGGTGAATTATTTCTTCACCGTCTCCATACCCATCAATCCAATCTTCAGATAACCCGCTTCACGCAGTTGATCCATCACGCTCATCAGCGTTTCGTAATCCACTGACTTGTCAGCCTGGAAGAAGATAGTAGTCTCTTTGTTGCCTTCTGTTTGTGCCGTCAGCGCATTCACCAGGGTTTCTTTGGTGACCGCATCATTACCGATGTAAATCTGCTTATCTTCTTTGATCGACAGATAGACCGGTTTTTCCGGACGCGGTTGCGGTGCGCTGGTGGAAGCAGGCAGGTTAACGCGCACATCCACCGTGGCTAATGGCGCGGCGACCATAAAGATGATCAGCAGAACCAACATAACGTCGATAAACGGCGTCACGTTGATTTCATGCATTTCGCCATCGCCTACCGAGTCATCGTTTAAACGCATCGCCATAATACTTATCCTACGCGCAGTTTCTGTGCCGCCGTC
This sequence comes from Pantoea sp. EA-12, assembly GCF_030053355.1. NCBI lineage: Bacteria > Pseudomonadati > Pseudomonadota > Gammaproteobacteria > Enterobacterales > Erwiniaceae > Pantoea > Pantoea sp. EA-12. The sequence continues at coordinate 272,576 of NZ_JASGBY010000005.1, forward strand.
GGACGGGTCGCTTCTTTCGCGGTATCGACGTTACCGAGGTCCAGATCGCGGCTTTGCAGCAGCATGACCTGAGCGGCCACATCACCCAATGAGGCTTTGTAGCTGGCAATCATGCGGGCGAAAACGTTGTAAATCACCACCGCAGGGATAGCAGCAACCAGACCAATGGCGGTAGCCAGCAGCGCTTCTGCGATGCCCGGCGCCACAACGGCGAGGTTGGTGGTCTGCGTTTTAGCGATACCGATAAAGCTGTTCATGATGCCCCACACGGTACCAAACAGACCGATAAATGGCGCAACAGAACCGATAGTGGCGAGGAAGCCATTACCACGACCGGCATGACGGCTGAATGCCGCAACGCGACGGTCAAGGCTGAAGCTGGTGCGCTCCTTGATACCATCAAGATCGTCGGCACCCGCGGAGAGTTCCAGCTCGTTTTGTGCATCATTCAGCAGCACAGCACTGTGGCTGTTACTTTTAAAGCTTTCGGCGGCGCGGTAAGCATCATCAAGCGATCGTGCTTCGCCCAGTGCCTGCTGTTCGCGTTTCAGGCGACGTTTCGCCCCGCTCAGCTCAGCAAACTTGCCGAAGAAAATCGCCCAGGTGACAACTGAGGCCAGTAACAGGCCAATCATCACAATTTTTACCACGATATCGGCATGCTGATACATGCCCCAAACGGAGAGGTCCGTTTGCATCAAATCACTGGCTACCACGCTGCGTCTCCAACTTCTGTTGCACAGTTCACGATTGAAGCGCGGATCATAGCAAAAAAATTGACCGAAGTGATAGTAGTTCTCATTACTATTTACAATCCAAAAGTGCCTTGTATTTCCACAATTTGGCAAATGTTTTACAGAATACTGGCACCACTCTGATATTCCGTAATCTGGATCAACCCAGTGCGACATTTCGTGGTAACGTGGATGTTTTGCGGTAAGTGTCAGGAAAGGCAGTGATGGCAACGAATAAAATTGATACCACGCTGGTCAGCGCGGGACGCAGCAAACGTTACACTCAGGGCTCAGTTAACAGCGTGATTCAACGCGCCTCGTCACTGGTTTTTGACACCGTTGCTGACAAAAAACGTGCGACCGCAGGTCGTGCATCCGGTGAGCTTTTTTATGGCCGTCGCGGCACGCTCACCCACTTCTCGTTCCAGGACGCCATGACGGAACTGGAGGGCGGCGCTGGCTGTGCGCTTTATCCTTGCGGTGCAGCGGCGGTGTCGAACGCGATTCTTTCTTTTGTTGAAGCAGGCGATCATATTCTGGTCAGCGGCGCGGTGTATGAACCCACGCAGGATTTCTGCTCAAAAATCCTCAGTAAGCTGAACGTCTCCACCACCTATTTTGATCACTGCATTGGAAGCGAAATCGGTGAGTTAGTCCAGCCGAATACGCGCGTGGTGTTTCTTGAGTCGCCCGCGTCCATCACCATGGAAGTACAGGACATCCCCGCCATTGTGGCGGCGGTGCGGGCTAAAGCGCCAGACGCGATCATCATGATCGATAATACCTGGGCGGCGGGCGTCTTGTTTAACGCTCTGGAGCATGGCATCGATATCTCTATCCAGGCGGGCACCAAATACATTATTGGCCACAGCGATGCGATGATCGGTACCGCCGTTGCCAATGAACGTTGCTGGCCACAGCTGCGTGAGAATTCGTACCTGATGGGCCAAATGGTGGATGCCGATACCGCCTACATGGCCAGCCGCGGATTGCGCACGCTGGGTACGCGCCTGCGCCAGCATGAAGAGAGCGGTTTGCAGGTGGCAGAATGGCTGGCTGCACAGCCGGAAGTGGCGCGTGTGAATCACCCCGCGTTAGCGCAATGCAAAGGGCATGAATTCTGGCAGCGTGATTTTAACGGCAGCAGCGGACTCTTCTCTTTTATCCTGCATGAAAAGCTGAGCCACGAGCAGTTGGCGAATTACCTCGATCACTTCCACCACTTCAGCATGGCCTATTCCTGGGGCGGTTATGAATCATTGATTCTGGCCAACCAGCCGGAAGAACTGGCAGAGATTCGCCCAGCAGGCGGCGTGGACTTCACCGGAACGCTGGTGCGGTTGCACATCGGTCTTGAGCATGTCGATGACCTGTTAGATGACCTGAAAGCCGGCTTTGCCCGTTTAAAGCAGTAAAAAGATAAACAAAACCTAAACCGTTCTGTGTGGCATAGGTGAGATCAACGAATACGATGCCACAGAACGTTAAAATAGAATCCTTGTGACTCGATGGGATAGCAGATGGGTGTTTTACATGAGATTGTCCACGCGCTCTGGCATCAGGATTTTGCCGCGCTGGCCAATCCGGATGTCGTGTGGGTTGTCTACGGCGTGATGTTTTTGACGCTGTTTCTGGAAAACGGTTTGTTGCCGGCCTCTTTCTTGCCGGGCGACAGCCTGCTGCTGCTCGCGGGTGCCATGATTGCCAAAGGCGTGATGGATTTCGTGCCGACTATGGTGATCCTGACCACCGCCGCCAGCCTCGGCTGCTGGCTGAGTTATCTGCAAGGCCGCTGGCTCGGGAATACCCGGTTGGTGAAAAGCTGGTTGATGCACCTTCCCGCGCAATACCATCAGCGGGCGTGGAATCTGTTTAACCGCCACGGGTTGATGGCGCTGCTGGTCGGTCGTTTCCTGGCGTTTGTACGCACTTTGCTGCCTACCATGGCGGGCATCTCTGGCTTACAGAACGGTCGCTTTCAGATATTCAACTGGCTGAGTGGCGCATTGTGGGTCGGCATTGTGGTGGCCATGGGTTATGGCATCAGTCAGGTGCCGTTTATCAAGCGCCACGAAGACCAGGTGATGGCCGTGCTGATGGTGCTACCGATGGTGCTGCTGTGTGTCGGGCTGGCTGGCAGCATTGTGGTGATTTGGAAAAAGCGCCGCCAGAAAGCGTAAATAAACGCTGTCATGTATTTGGTCGCCATAAATGGCGACCAAACAAGGTTTTGTAGGGGGCGCATTTATGCGCACCTGTCATTCACGCGGCGTCAAACGGTAACGTGAGACGCACGCGGCTGGCCTCTTCTCCCGGCGTTACGCCGAAATAGCGTTTAAACTCCCGCGAAAACTGCGAAGGGCTTTCGTAACCCACGCGCACCGCTGCCGCACTGGCTTTCATGCCATCCTGCAACATCATTAATCGCGCCTGATGCAGGCGATAGCGCTTCAGGTATTGCAGCGGCGAGGTTTGCGTTACCGCTTTAAAGTTGTGATGAAATGCCGACACGCTCATGTTCACTTCCGCCGCCAGCACTTCAACGCTGAGGCTTTCTGAGAAATGGTTTTCAATGCGGCGCAACGCGCGCGCAATCTGACTGAACTGCGTCTGTCGGTTCACCAGCGACAGCAGTGCGCCGCCAATCGGCCCGGTTAGCACATAGTAAATAATCTCACGCACCAGCTGCGGACCCAACACACGCGCGTCACGCGGTTTGTTCATCACATCCAGCAAGCGTTCGGCTGCACAGAGCATCTCCTCGCTCATAAAAGCCGAATGGATGCCCGAGGTATGCAGCTGCGGCTGAAACTGCTCATCATCGCCAATATCCATCAGCAGATCCTGCAGACTGGCCGTATCCACGCTCAGACACATGCCTGCCAGCGGCTCTTCTAACGTCGCTTCGGTTTCACACTCCACCGGCAACGGTACGGTCAGCATCAGATATTTGGTGGCATCGTAGTGGAACACCGTGCTGCCGAGATAGCCGGTTTTACGTCCCTGGAACAGAATCACAATGCCGGGTTGGTACATCATCGGCGTGCGCGGCAGCGTTTCACAGGCATAGATCAGCTTGACGTTATCCACCGCGCACAACGGTTGCCGGGCATCACTCATTAACGCAATCACTCGCTGCGCCAGCTGGCGGCAAAGGGCATCATTCGGCATGGTTTTCTCTCTGGCAGCAAAAATTCAGTGTGCCGCAATACTGCTTAAAGCTCCACCACTCTGGAGAATCAGGCAAGATTCTGGCAGAAATGACCAGGGCAAAACGGCGCTTTGATTGCCACAATCATCTCCTCGGTTAAGTTTGTTGACTAGACTTAACCACAGCGCTTTTAACGGTAAGTCACTGCGACAGATAAGGAGCAACTATGGCAGAGCAACCCATTATTAAACTGCACGACGGCAATATGATGCCTCAGCTTGGACTCGGCGTATGGCAGGCAAGCATTGAGGATGCCCGCAATGCGATTGTGGAAGCGTTAAAAGTGGGTTATCGCTCCATCGATACCGCCGCTATTTACAAAAACGAGGAAGCAGTCGGGCAGGCGCTGCAGGATACCGACGTGGCGCGTGAAGATATTTTCATTACCACCAAGTTGTGGAATGACGACCAGCAAAACTGGCAGGCGGCGATGGAAACCAGCCTGAAGAAATTGCAGCTGGAGAGCGTCGACCTCTACCTGATGCACTGGCCGTGCCCAGAGAAAGATCACTATGTTGAAGCCTGGAAAGGCTTAATTGAGCTGCAAAAACAGGGCTTAACCAAAAGTATCGGCGTCTGTAATTTCCACGAAGCACACCTCAAGCGTTTGATCGATGAGACCGGGGTTTCACCGGTGGTGAACCAGATTGAGCTACACCCGATGCTGCAACAGCGCACCCTGCATGCCTGGGATGCAATGCATCACATTCAAACAGAATCCTGGAGTCCGTTGGCGCAAGGCGGTAAAGGCGTGTTCGACCAGGAGATCATCCGCGATTTAGCCAAAAAGTATGGCAAGACCCCGGCGCAGATCGTGATTCGCTGGCATCTGGATAGCGGACTGGTGGTGATCCCTAAATCCGTAACGCCAGAACGCATTCGCGAAAACTTCCAGGTGTTTGATTTCAGGTTGGAAAAAACGGAGATCAGCGAGATTACCAAGCTGGATAGCGGCAATCGTTTGGGGCCGGATCCGGAGAAGTTTAACGGGTAGGATAGTGCGGACGTCTTCCCTCACCCCAGCCCTCTCCCGCAAGCGGGCGAGGGAGCACTCCGCTGCGATGTGAAGCTCTCATACCTATCCAGATGCCGCACTAACGATCCCCTCTCCCGCAAGCGGGCGAAGGAGCACTACGCTGCGATTTGAAGTTCTTTTACCTATCCAGATGCCGCACTAACGATCCCCTCTCCCGCAAGCGGGCGAGGGAGCACTCCGCTGCGATTTGAAGTTCTTTTACCTATCCAGATGCCGCACTAACGATCCCCTCTCCCGCAAGCGGGCGAAGGAGCACTACGCTGCGATTTGAAGTTCTCATACCTATCCAAATACTGCACTAACGATCCCCTCTCCCACTTGTGGGAGAGGGTTAGGGTGAGGGTAAATCAAGGAACCGGGTTCACCTGCAACTGCCCTGCCGTACCGCGATCCGCCAACTCCAGCGTCTGGCTGTAGTAGACAAACGGGAAGTGATCCGACGAACTCTGCGGGAAGCTCACCAACAGCTCCACGTCGCCATCAACCCACACGGTATCTTTCCAGCCACGATCTTCCCCCATCGGTTGCGCGCCGTTGACGTTCTTAATCAAGAACATCACACCCTGAATATGCAGCGACTGCGGACGATCGGCGTGGATAATCCAGCGTTCAAAGGTGCCCTGCTGCACGGTGGTATCGATGCGGCTCATATCCCACAGCGCGCCATTAATGCCCGGCGCACTGTCTCCGATGCGGAATTCGCGCGTGCGCACCGCGACACCATCCAGAATCTGATCCGCCAGTAAACGCATCGGCAGATTATCGGTAACCAACGGCAGCAAGCCCGTTGGTCGCAGGCTCAGCACCAACGTATTCGCCAGGATGGACGAGGGTTCAAACAGGCCGCGCAGCCGATCCATCAGACCGGCGGCGGTACCTGCAGTAATCGACACTTCATCACCTTGCGACATATCGACCAGCACTTCACGGCGTTCACCCGGTGCCAGTGACAGCGTCTGCACCGCCACAGGAGCGGCGAGGAAGCCTTGATCGCTGGCGATCACCGTGAACGGGCGGTTGTCCGAGAAGCTCAGATCGAACCGGCGCGCGTTGGACGCATTCAGCAAGCGCAAGCGTACCCAGCCGCGAGAAACCTCGATGTACGGGTTCTGTACGCCATTTACGAGCAGGGTGTCGCCGAGGAAACCGCCATCTGCAGGGGGGTTGTAAACCGGTGTGGCGAAGTTATCCAGACGCTTATCCTGAATAATCAGCGGGAAATCATCGACGCCATAGTGCTTTGGCAACGGCAGCGCTTTGCTGACGTCATCTTCAATCAGCCACATGCCAGCCAGGCCGTTGTAAACATGCGGCGCCATGCGATTTGGCGTATTGGCGTGATACCAGAGCGTGGCAGCCCCCTGGCGAATCGGCAGCACCGGCGCCCAGTCTACGCCCGCAGACATTAAGCGCGGGGCACCGCCCATTAGCGCGCCCGGCACTTGCAGCCCGCTGACGGTCATCGCCACCGGTTCGTTGAGGCGGTTGCTGTAAATCAGCTTCACATCATCGCCGCTGTATACGCGCACGGTGGGGCCGAGGTACATGCCATTAATACCCCATACCGGCACCTTGTTGCTGTTTCCGCTGAACGACCAATGGCTGCGTTGTAGCGTCAAAAACAGCGGCTGACCACGACGTGATTCGATCAATGGCGGAATCGGAAGCGGCACATCACCAGGCGGTGCCGCAGCATGGGCAGCATAAGGCATGCTGCCTGAAGCCAGCGCAACGCCGGCGGTAAGCTGAATAAACTGACGTCTGCTGCAAGACATAAAACTTCAGACCTTTTGAGCGGGGCGTGAAGACGCCGTGTCCATGTTGTTTTTGTTAGTGGGTTATTGCTGTGATGAGCATGGGGCAGCGGTACTGCCCCGTAATCGGCTAGATTTTACCGTTTTTTTCACGTTCGGCGACTTCGGCGTTCAATTCTTCCAGCTTAGCAGACATTAATTCGCGGCAATGGGTCGCTAACTTACGCACCGAGGTGGTTTCAAACTGTTTGGTATCAACAGGCGGCAGCATTTCAACAATCACCAGGCCGTTGTTCCAGCGGTTGAGTTTCACTTTGTCGTGGGTGTTAGACACCACCACCGGGATGATCGGCACACCAGCGGCCACTGCAGCATGGAAAGCGCCGGTTTTGAACGGCAACAGGCCACGACCACGGCTGCGCGTGCCTTCCGGGAACATCCAGAAGGAGATTTTCTTTTTGTTGAACTGCGCCACCAGCTCACCGATGGTACCGTGTGCTTTGGCGCGGTTATCACGATCAATCAACAGATTGCCAGTCAACCAGTATAGCTGGCCAAAGAACGGGATCCACAGCAGGCTCTTTTTACCCACGGTAACCGTGGTGGGCTGCACGATCTTCGCCGCGGTGATCATGTCGTAGTTGTTCTGATGGTTAGCGATATAAATCGCGTTGCCGTAACTCTCCGCATCGGCCGGTTTACGCAACTCCACTTTGACGCCAAACACCGTCGACAGGCGACCGAGCATATGACCAAAAGTCGCGACGTGACGCGGATTACGCGGTGAAAACAGACACCAGATACTGCCGAAGATACAGACCAAAATCGAATAAACGATAACAATAATCGTACGTAAAATTAGTAACATAGCTTCCTCAAAGTTGGCATTCCATCGCCTGGTCAGTATTATTCTTCGCTACTCGCGTCACTCTTTGGGCGCGCAGGCGCATTCACTTCCACGCTATCAATACGCTGCAAGCCACGCGACACACTGCCGCGACGGCCACGATCGGCACGCACTTTCTGTAGGTCTTCATCGCGCATAATCAACTTGCGCTTGCCAACATGGATGGTGATGGAACTGCCCGGTGGCAGAATCAACAACCATTGCAGTTTATCCAGGCCCGCTGCGGCATCTGCGGATGGAATCGAGATGATTTTATTGCCTTTGCCTTTCGACATCTGTGGCAGATCGCCCACCGGGAACATCAACATACGGCCAGCCTGGGTAATCGCCAGCAGCATGTCATCTCCCGAATGCACCGCCATTGGCGTCATCACTTTGGCGTTATCTGGCAACGTCAGCAGCGCTTTACCCGCACGGTTACGTGAAATCAAATCCGCGAAGGTACAGATAAAGCCGTAACCGGCATCCGAAGCCATCAGCAGTTTTTGATCGTCTGGCTCCATCAGCACCTGTTCAAATGCCGCGCCCGGTGGTGGCGTGAGCTTACCGGTTAACGGCTCGCCCTGCCCGCGTGCGGATGGCAGCGAAGTCGGATCCAGCGTGTAGCTGCGCCCAGTGGAGTCGATAAACGCCACCGGCTGGTTACTCTTACCGCGTGCTGCGGCCAGATAGCTGTCACCGGCTTTGTAGCTCAAGCCTGCCGCATCGATATCATGGCCTTTGGCGCTGCGCGCCCAGCCCATTTGTGACAATACGATGGTCACCGGCTCGGCGCTTACCAGCTCGTTTTCGCTCAACGCCTTGGCTTCTTCACGCTCATGCAACGGCGAACGACGATCGTCGCCATAGGTTTGGCTGTCAGCCAGCAACTCTTTCTTCAGCAGGTTACTCATCTTGCGTTCGGAAGCCAGAATCGCCTGCAGCTGATCACGCTCTTTTTCCAGTTCCGCTTGCTCACCACGAATTTTCATCTCTTCCAGTTTGGCGAGATGGCGCAGTTTTAATTCCAGGATCGATTCGGCCTGAGTGTCGGTCAGCTCAAAGCGCGACATCAAGACCTGTTTAGGCTCGTCCTCAGTACGAATGATGTGGATGACTTCATCAATATTGAGGAACGCGACCAGCAAGCCTTCCAAAATATGCAGGCGACGCAATACGCGATCCAGGCGGTAATTCAGGCGGCGCGTCACCGTATCACGGCGATACACCAGCCACTCAGACAGGATTTCCAGCAGGTTTTTCACCGCCGGACGGTTATCCAGCCCGATCATATTCAGGTTAACGCGATAGCTTTTTTCCAGATCGGTGGTGGCAAACAGGTGATTCATCACCTGCTCAAGATCAACACGATTGGAACGCGGCACGATAACCAGACGCGTTGGGTTCTCGTGATCGGATTCATCACGCAGGTCTTCCACCATCGGCAGCTTTTTGTTACGCATCTGCGCAGCAATCTGCTCCAGCACACGTGCACCGGATACCTGATGCGGCAGTGCGGTGATCACCACATCGCCATCTTCCTTTTTCCACACCGCACGCTGGCGGATCGATCCGCGACCATTCTGGTAAATCTTACGAATTTCGTCGCGTGGCGTGATGATCTCCGCTTCGGTCGGATAATCCGGGCCTTGCACAATATCCAGCAGCTCATCAAGCGTGGTATTGGGTTTATCAATCAGGCGCACGGCGGCTTCCGCCACTTCCCGCAGGTTGTGCGGAGGAATGTCAGTGGCCATGCCCACCGCGATGCCGGTGGTGCCGTTGAGCAGGATGTTCGGCAGACGCGCCGGCAACATTTTCGGCTCCTGCATGGTGCCATCAAAGTTGGGAATGTAATCGACCGTTCCCTGACCCAGTTCACCCAGCAGGACTTCCGCATATTTCGACAGACGCGATTCGGTGTAACGCATCGCGGCGAAGGATTTGGGGTCATCCGGTGCACCCCAGTTACCTTGCCCGTCCACCAGCGGATAACGATAGGAGAAGGGCTGCGCCATCAACACCATCGCTTCATAGCAGGCGCTGTCGCCGTGCGGATGGTATTTACCTAATACGTCACCCACGGTACGCGCCGATTTTTTGAATTTGGCACTCGCGTTGAGGCCCAACTCTGACATCGCATACACGATACGGCGCTGCACTGGCTTAAGGCCATCACCGATATACGGCAGTGCGCGGTCCATGATCACGTACATGGAGTAATTCAGGTACGCGTTTTCCGTAAACTTGTGCAGGGCAAGACGCTCTGCACCATCCTGCGTCAATTCGCTCATTAAGCTCGCATCCTCACTTCGTGGCCCGCAACGGCGGGACATCCGGCGGTCATTTGGCGAGGATAGTACCTTATTCGTGCGAGTTAGTCACAGGGAAGCCAGTGGTGGAGAAGAGAAACCTGTGAGGTTAAATAACGTGATATTGGTTAGAAAAATAAAAAGGAATGAGAGCAGCATCACAATTAATATCCGTAATAAATTGTGAGCAGGATCGCAATTAAATATCTCACGCGAGAAGCGTATTAATACTGTCCGCATCCATGGACAACATTTAGTATTGTTGCTTACGCCATCCTTTTCTAAATTTACACTCAACAAAACAATTTTTTGCGCTCCTGATTTCTGGCACCAAATAAATATATCGAGGAAATAATCTTAAAAACGATTTGCCAAAATAAAGGGTGACCGAATGCAAATACTGACTTCGCGACAACACCGTTTAGTCAAAATGCTGTTGCAACACGCTGCACCGCAGCCGACCAGAGCGTTAGCTTTACAACTTGGCGTGTCAGAGAAAACCATTCAACGCGATTTGCAGTGGCTGGAGAGCTGGCTGAGCGGATGGTCAATGGTGCTGGAAAAGACGCCGGGACGCGGCGTACGTCTGCGGGTTGATGACATTCAGCAACGCTTGCAGCTGGAGCAGCAGTTAAACGGCGATGAGAGCAGCGCCGATGCGCTGGGGCAAAACAGCCGCAGAGTGAAAATTGCCTCACAGCTGCTGAGTGATGCGCCCCGCGCCACCTCCATCAGCAAACTGTCTGAGCGCTATTTTATCAGCCATGCTTCGATAGTGAATGACCTGAAAGTGATTGAGGAGTGGTTGCAACCGTTGGGGCTGACGCTGCAGCGCGGACCTGGCGGTACGCACATCGAAGGGGATGAACACACGCTGCGTCAGGCGATGGTGTCACTGATTAATGATGTGATGCAGCAAAATGTCGCCGGAACGCCGCTGCTACCGCGGCTTGATCCCGGCAGCCAGCAAGCGTTGGTGCATTATTTCGGTGATGAGGATGTGGCTTTTGTGCAGGCGCTGCTACAGCAGATGGAGCAGCAGCTGAGTTACCCACTGGGCGATGCCTGGTACCTGAATCTCTGCACGCATATTCTGATCATGATGCATCGTATGGCGCAGGGCAACGCGCTGGCTCTGGCGACCTCAACCACCGCGCAGGATCTTGACCAGCGCATCCTGATTATCGCGCAGCAGATGGTGGTGCAGATTGAGCAGCGGATGTGCTGCGCGCTGCCTAAAGATGAAGTCGGATTTATTTATCAATATATCGTTTCATCCGGCATTGTGGTGGAAGAGCGTGGGGATAATGCCCCGGTGCATAATCAGTTTTCCACCGCAGAGTCCGTAAAAATAACCTGTGAATTAATTGATCGGTTTTCCGCTTTTATTCAGCAAGATTTAGCACAGGACCGATTATTATTCGATGGGCTACTGGTGCATATAAAGCCATTATTAAATCGACTCAAATATCATATTCACATTCGTAATCCCCTGCTGGAGGATATTCAGCAGGAAATGAAGGGGATATTTTCCCTGACCCAACAGGCGATGCAATTGACCGCACGGACGCATGCCCTTTCGCCCGTGGCAGATGATGAAATCGGCTACCTCTGCGTACATTTCCAGGCAGCGCTGGAGCGGCAAATTGCTCATAAGCGCATTCTGGTGGTGTGCTCCAGCGGCGTGGGGACATCCCATCTACTGAAAAGCCGTATTTTGCGTGCCTTCCCAGACTGGGAAATCGCCGGCGTGGTCTCCGCCAGTAATCACGCTGCGTTTTGCCAGAACCAAACGGTGGATTTAGTGATTACCACGATTCATCTCGACGCCGGTGCGATCCCGGCGGTGTATGTCAGTGCATTTTTTAACGATGACGATATTCGGCGAGTGACTGACGCCATGATTGGCAGCCAGCTGCCGGACGGCGCGCCCTGCGCCTTGGCTGAACATTAATTGAATGAGGTAGCACCCATGGATATTTCCCGCATTCTCACGCCACGCCGCGTTAATCTGGCGCTGACCGCGACCACTAAAGAAGAGGTGATTAATGAACTCACCGATCTGCTGTATCAGGACGGGGCCATCACCGATCGCGCAGCCTTTATTGAAGACGTCTGGCTGCGTGAAGCCGAAGGATCCACCGGTTTCGAAAACCACGTCGCCATTCCGCACGGCAAATCTTCTGCGGTCCTCCACACCACGCTCGCCATTGGTCGTACCCAACAGGATATCTCGTGGGAAACGCTTGATGGCAGCCAGGTGCGCTGCATCATCCTGTTCGCTGTGCGACTGGAAGATCAGAACACCACCCATATTCGCCTGTTGTCGCAGGTGGCCAGCGCGCTGGCCGATGATGAGGTGATTGCCCAATTGCTGGTGGAAAACGACCCCAGCAATATCATCCGGCTGTTTAGTCAGTACGCCGAAACCGACCTCTGTTAACACCCAACTCTCTGAGGTGACACATGAATATTGTCTGTGTAGCGGCCTGCACGGCAGGCATCGCGCATACCTATATTGCGCGCGAAAAACTGATTAAAGGGGCTCACGCGCTGGGCCACACCATCCACGTCGAAACCCAAGGCACCATCGGTACTGAAACGGCGCTGACGCGTGAAGACATTGACGCCGCTGATGTGGTGATCCTCGCCATTGACGTGAAGATCAAAGGCGAAGAGCGCTTCCAGGGCAAACCCATCGTACGAGTGAAAACCGAAGTGGTGATTAAGTCACCGGTGAAATTCCTCGAAAAAGTGGCGGATTCACTGGCGCGTGCCTGAGGAGATCCACCATGAACGAGAACAAACGTCAGTACGGCCAGGAGATCAAAGGCCACTTACTCACCGGAATTTCGTGGATGATCCCGCTGATCGTTGCCGCCGGGATCTGTATCGCGCTCGGCCAGGTGATCGGCGGCCCGGATGTCGGTAAACATCCTGGGACCATCGCCTGGATGTTGAACCAGATCGGTGGCTGGGGCATGGGGCTGATCGTGCCGTTGATCAGTGCGGCGATCGCCTACTCGATTGCCGATCGACCCGGCTTTGCACCCGGTTTAATTGTCGGCTTTATTTGCGGCCAGATTGGTACGGGTTTTATCGGCGGTATGCTGGGCGGCTTCCTCGTCGGTTACACCGTGCTGCTGCTGCGCCGCACTATCAAACTGCCGCAGTCGATGCAGGGGTTGATGCCGATTATGGTGCTGCCGGTGCTGAGCACCATCATCGCCGGGCTATTGATGATGACCTTCATCGGTCAGCCGATTGTCTGGCTACAGAAGGCGCTGATTCACTTGCTGGAATCCATGCAGGGCGGATCAAAATTTGTGCTGGGCGCGGTGTTGGGCGCGATGGCGACCTTTGACTTCGGCGGCCCCATCAATAAAACCATGTCGCTGTTCGCCGACGGCATGCTGGTTGATGGCATCTACGGCCCGGAAGCGGTGAAGTTTGTCGGCTCGATGATCCCACCGTTTGGTATCACGCTGTCGTATCTGCTGACGCGTCACAAGTACACCAAAGCGGAAAAAGAGGCGCTGAAGGCCGCCTTCCCGATGGGCATCTGCATGATTACCGAAGGCGTGATCCCTATTGCCGCACGTGACCTGCTGCGCGTGGTCGCCAGCTGTGTGGTGGCCTCTGCCATCGCCGGAGGACTGATCATGGTGTGGGGCGTAGAAGCGCCAGTGCCGCACGGTGGGATGTTTGTGGTGCCACTGTTCACCAAACCCCTGATGTTCTGTCTGGCACTGGGCATCGGTACGGCTGTGTGCGGCGTGATGCTGTCGCTGATGAAAAAACCGGTGACGCAGGCCGATGAAGAGTTCGATGACGTGGAAGCCCCTGGCGTCCGCGATGAAGAGATCAAATTCACACTGGAATAAGGAGCCACCATGTTTGCCATGATGAATGACCTGATTCAGGCCGCCGCCAAACAGCAGTACGCAGTCCTGGCGATCAACTGCTTTAACCTCGAAACCGCACGTGCGGCGATTCAAGCCGCGGAACAGCAGCGCGCCCCGCTGATCCTCAATGTGTATCAGGGGCACAGTACGCATTTCCCACCCGCCGTGGCCGTGCCATTAGTACAGGCGTTGGCCGGTGCAGCAAGCGTGCCGGTGGCGCTGGCACTGGATCACGGCAAAGCCTTCCCGCTGATCGGCCAGGCGTTTCGCGCCGGGTTTACCGGGCTGATGATCGACGCCTCTGCCGATCCGCTGGCAGAGAACATTCGCCAGACTGCGGCAGTGGTGAAGATGGCACACACGGCGGGCGTCTGTGTTGAAGGTGAACTGGGCCATATCGCGGATGCACCCACTTACGAGCTGGCGGATGCCTCGGTGAAGATGACGCAGGTTGCGGATGTGCTGCCCTTTATCGAGCAAACCGAGATCGATTTGCTGGCAATTTCCGTCGGCACTGCGCATGGCCTCTATCCTGCCGGAGTGAAGCCGAAGATCGATTTCCAGCGTTTGCAGGAGCTGCATGCAGTCTCCACCCGTCCACTGGCGCTGCACGGCGGATCGGGCACGCCAGCCGAGGATATTCGCCGTGTTAGCCAGTATGGCGTGGCCAAAATTAACGTGGGCGCGGCGGTATTTGATGCCGGTAAAAATGCCGTAGAACAGGCGCTCAAGCAGCATCCACACGCGGAGCTGGCCGATTTGCTTGGGCTAATGGAATCCGCCTGCCGCGAGGTGGTGATTGAGTATTTGAGCTGGTCGGGATCGGCAAACCGGGTTTGACGATCGTAGCGGCGCGATTTATCGCGCGTATCTAAAGTGTTCCCATTTTATCCATCATCGGGTCGGCGCGCGCGTCGGCTCTGGTAAAACTCACGTTAAGGAAATATTAACATGTTGATTTCAATGAAAGAAATGTTGGCACCTGCCCGTGAACATCGCTTTGCTATTGGCGCATTCAACGTGGCAGACAGCTGCTTTATCCGCGCCGTGGTAGAAGAAGCCGAAGCCACTAACACCCCGGCAATCATCTCGATTCACCCAAGCGAGCTGGAGTTTGTCACCGATGAATTCTTTGGCTATGTGCGTGAACGCACGTTGAAAAGCCGCGTGCCCTTCACTATCCACCTCGACCACGGCGCATCGATTGCCCAGGTGCTGCGGGCTATTCAATGCGGCTTCACCTCCGTGATGATTGATGGCTCATTGCTGCCATATGAAGAGAACGTGGCGCTGACCAAAGAGGTAGTGAAACTGGCGCACTCGGTGGGGGTTTCAGTGGAAGGAGAACTCGGCACCATTGGCGATACCGGTACCACGGTGGAGGGCGGCGTGAGTAAAGTGATCTACACCGAACCGGCGCAGGCGGAAGATTTTGTGCAGCGCACCGGCGTGGATACGCTGGCGGTGGCCATCGGGACCGCGCACGGCATCTATCCAAAAGACATGAAGCCAGAGTTGCAGATGCATATCCTGAAAGATATTTCGCAGCGTGTGACTATTCCACTGGTGTTGCATGGCGGCTCCGCCAATCCGGACGCAGAGATTGCCGAAGCGGTGACGCTGGGCGTGGGTAAAATCAATATCTCCAGCGATATGAAGTACGCTTACTTTGCCAAACTGCGTGAGATTCTGGCGCGCGAAACCTGGTGGGATCCCAATGTGATTTACCCGGACGCGATTGCTGCCGCGAAAGCGGTGATTCGCTACAAGATGAATCTGTTTGGTGGGTTGGGTAAAGCGGGGCTGTATCGTTAATTGACCTGGTGCGCACAAATGCGCACCCTACATTTATGGTCGCGATTTCTGGCCTGGTGCTCGCCAGTTTAGCGCTTAAGGTCGCCATTTATGGCGACCTCGTTGTTTACTTGATCACACCCAACCACTGCTGCGCGATCTGCGCATATTCACCGGTCGCGGTGCTGAGATGCAGCCACTGATCGACATACAGCTTCCAGCTCATATCATCACGCGGAATCATGTAAGCCTTCTCACCATACTGCATGGGCTTGTCCGGATTGATGGCGCACAATGTAGGGTAATGCTTCATCTGGAACAGGGCTTCTGACGCATCGGTGATCATCACATCGGCTTTTTTATCTACCAGCTGCTGGAAAATGCCCACGTTATCGGCCAGTTGCAGTGTGGAGTGCGGCAAATGGCTGTGTACAAATGCTTCGTTGGTGCCGCCTGCCGGTTCAATCACGCGGACGCTGGGTTGGTTAATCTGCTCAACGGTCTGGTATTTGTCTTTATCATCGCAGCGCACCAGCGGGATTTTTCCATCCACACCCAACGGCTCAGCGAACCAGGCAATCTGCTGGCGCTTCAGCGTGACGGACACCCCACCGAGGGCGATATCGCACTGCTTCGCGACAAAATCGTCGCTCATGGTTTTCCACGTGGTGGGCACCCACTGCACTTTGGCCCCTAAGCTTGCCGCCAGTGACTGCGCCATGCTGATATCCAGCCCTTCATACTGACCGTCGCTGCGCAGATAGCTATAGGGTTTGTAGTCACCGGTGGTACAGACTTTCAGGGTTTTACTGCTACGAATTTCATCGAGGTGAGACTGCGCCGAAGCCGTGCCTGTCACCAGAAGTAATGCACTCAGTATCGCGGTTTTCATGGATTCTTCTTTATTGTGTTGATGTTGGTTTGCCTGCGGATTGTTTCATGAAGCGCCGCATTATTGCTTTATTAGCAAAAGTCTTGTGATCAATCACGCATTTTTCTGCTTCGCCTGCGCGCGTAGAGTGTGCGCCATTAACGGATAACGGAGCGAATCATCCATGAGCAACATTTTAATTATCGATGGCGGTAAAACCTTCGCCCACTCAAAAGGCGAGCTGAACCACACGCTGACGGACGTTGCCGCCAGCCAGTTGCGTGACCTCGGCCATAACGTTGTGGTGACGGTGGCTGACAGCGATTACAACGTCGCAGAAGAAGTGCAGAAATATCTCGACAGTGACGTGGTGATCTACCAGATGCCAGGCTGGTGGATGGGCGAACCCTGGACCGTGAAAAAGTACATCGATGATGTGTTTACCGAAGGCCACGGCGCACTGTATGCCAGCGATGGCCGCAGCCGCAGCGATGCCAGTAAAAAATACGGTTCAGGCGGCCTGATTCAGGGCAAAAAATATATGCTGTCGCTGACCTGGAACGCCCCGCTGGAAGCCTTCACCGATCCCGATCAGTTCTTTGAAGGTGTCGGCGTTGACGGCCTGTACCTGCACTTCCACAAAGCCAACCAGTTCCTCGGTATGGAAAGCCTGCCCACCTTTATCTGTAACGATGTGATCAAGATGCCGGACGTGCCACGCGATATTGAGCGTTATCGGACTCATCTCAGCCAAATCTTTGCTTAACTTTAAGCACACCGGGAAAAGAGGAAGCACTATGTTAACTGTCGTTGCAGAGATTTGTATCAAGCCAGGCCGCCGTCATGTGGTGCTGGAAGCCATCAACAAACTGATCCCTACCGTGCTGGAAGAGGAAGGTTGCCATCAGTACGATGCGCTGGTCGATCACCAGGCGCAGGTGCCGTGGAAGCACAATTCACCGGACTCGATCTTTATGCTGGAGCAGTGGGAATCGTTACGCCATCTGGAGCAACATCAGCAGATGCCGCATATGGATGCGCATCGCGCCCTGATTAAAGATGATGTGGTGGATGTGAAGATCCTGGTGCTGGAGCCGGTTCGCTAATCCGCTCGCGCCTCTGCCCTGGCAGAGGCTTTTTTTTATTACAGCAGCTGGTTTTGCTCAATCTTCTCGCGCAGAAAATCAAGAAAGCAGGTAATGCGTGAAGTGAGAGACTGGTTACGGTAATACACCGCATGGATCGGCAGACGCAACTCACGCGTGTCACTCTCCAGTACCTGCACCAAATCTCCGCGCGCACGATCTTCACGGGTGACAAAATCGGATAAGCGTGCAATGCCCTGCCCCGCTAACGCCAGTTGTCTCAACGTCTCTCCACTGGAAGCTAACAGCGTGGGTTTGATCTGTAAAAACTCCCCCTCCCGCTGCCACACCGGCCAGACATTGTGCGCATCTAACTGACTAAATCCGAGCCGCTGATGGGCTGACAGTGCCTCCACATTTAACGGCGTGCCATGCTGCTGCAGATAGCCAGGACTGGCGACTAAGCGCGTCGCACTGCTGCCCAGCACGCGAGCGCGCAGCGTAGAGTCACGCAGTTCCCCGACGCGAATAGCAATATCGGTCTGCTGTTCCAGCAGATCGATCATGATGTCGTCAGTGTTTAACTCCAGCTGGATTTGCGGAAAGCGCTGCCGGAACTCCGCCACCAGCGGCACAATCACATGCAGCATAAAGGGGGCGTTAGCATTCACCCGCAAGCGGCCAGAGGGGATATCGCGGCGTTGGGCAATCTGCTCTTCTGCCAGCTCAACCGATGAGAGGATCTGCCGCGCATGATCGAGGAAGATCAGCCCCTCCTCAGTCAGTGCCAGCCGTCGGGTGGTGCGATGCAGTAAGGTGGTTTGCAGCTTGGATTCCAGGCGGCTGAGCGCCCGACTGATGCCAGAACTGGTTTGATCGAGATGATCGGCGGCTGCGGTGATCGATCCCGTATCCACCACCGCCACCCAGGCGCGTAACTCTTCCAGCGTGATTTTCACGATCCGTTCTCCGGGACTCGTCCTAAATAACAAAGGACGCCGCAGCGTCCCCTGTGATTAAGCTTCCAGGTCGGCGAGGTCGCCTTTTTCCTGCAGCCAGTTACGACGATCTTCCGAACGTTTCTTCGCCAGCAGCATGTCCATGACACGTAGCGTTTGCTCTACATCGTCATCGCTGACCGTCAGTTGCACTAAACGGCGCGTGTTGGGATCGAGTGTGGTTTCACGCAGCTGCAACGGGTTCATTTCACCCAGACCTTTGAAGCGCTGAACGTTAGGCTTGCCCTTTTTACGCTTCAGCTGCTCCAGCACGCCCTCTTTCTCATCTTCGTCCAGTGCGTAAAAGACTTCTTTACCGAGATCGATGCGATACAGCGGCGGCATGGCGACGTAAACGTGACCATGTTGCACCAGCGTACGGAAGTGCTTCACAAACAGCGCGCACAACAAGGTGGCAATATGCAGGCCATCGGAGTCCGCATCCGCAAGAATACAGATCTTGCCGTAACGCAGTTGGCTCAGATCCTCACTGTCAGGATCGATACCGATCGCCACAGAAATATCGTGCACTTCCTGCGATGCCAGCACTTCATCGGACGACACTTCCCAGGTATTCAGGATCTTACCTTTGAGCGGCATGATCGCCTGATATTCTCGATCGCGCGCCTGTTTGGCCGACCCACCCGCGGAGTCCCCTTCCACCAGGAACAGTTCGGTTCGGTTCAGATCCTGCGCAGTACAGTCCGCCAGCTTGCCCGGCAGCGCTGGGCCGCTGGTCAGCTTCTTACGCACCACTTTCTTGGCGGCGCGCATACGGCGCTGTGCGCTGGAGATCGCCAGCTCGGCCAGCATTTCTGCAGCCTGCACGTTCTGGTTCAGCCACAGGCTGAAGGCATCTTTAACCACCGCAGAAACAAAGGCCGCGCACTGGCGTGAAGACAGGCGCTCTTTAGTTTGACCGGCGAATTGCGGATCCTGCATTTTCACCGATAAGACGTAAGCACAGCGATCCCAGATATCTTCCGCCGACAGTTTCACACCGCGCGGCAGAATGTTGCGGAATTCGCAGAACTCGCGCATCGCATCCAGCAGGCCCTGGCGTAAGCCATTAACGTGAGTACCGCCCTGCATGGTGGGGATCAGGTTGACGTAGCTTTCCGTCAGCAGTTCACCACCTTCCGGCAGCCACAGCAGCGCCCAATCCACCGCTTCCACATCACCGGCAAAGCTGCCGACAAAAGGCTTCTCTGGCAGCGTGGGCAGACCGTTGACCGCTTCACCCAAATAATCGGTGAGGCCATCCTGGTAGAGCCAGGTCTGCTCGGTATCGTTGACTTTATCTTTGAAGACAATTTCCACGCCCGGACAGAGCACGGCTTTGGCTTTCAGCACATGTGTCAGACGAGAAACGGAAAAGCGTGGGCTGTCGAAGAAACTTTCATCTGGCCAGAAATGGACACGCGTGCCGGTGTTGCGCTTGCCTACCGTACCGGTAACGGTGAGATCCTGCACTTTATCGCCATTTTCAAAGGCGATGTCATACACTTCGCCATTACGACGCACCGTGACTTCTACGCGTTTCGACAGGGCGTTCACCACCGAGATCCCTACGCCATGCAGGCCGCCTGAGAACTGGTAGTTTTTGTTGGAGAATTTACCGCCCGCATGTAAACGGCAGAGGATCAGCTCAACGGCGGGTACGCCTTCTTCTGGGTGGATATCCACCGGCATGCCGCGGCCGTCGTCGATCACTTCCAGCGACTGGTCAGCATGAAGAATCACTTCCACGCGTTTAGCGTGACCGGCCAGCGCCTCATCGACGCTGTTATCGATCACTTCTTGTCCTAAATGGTTAGGACGCGTGGTATCGGTGTACATCCCCGGACGACGACGCACCGGTTCGAGGCCGGTTAAGACCTCAATCGCATCGGCATTATAGCTTGATTGGCTCATCGTAACTGTCTGATTAGCAATATGAAAATGGGCCCATCCCGCAGCAATCAGGGAGCATTTAATCCCAGGAAATCAATCATCTGCGCAAAATGGCGTTCGAATCCGATATAGGCATGATTGCCGCCTTCTTCGACCGTCTGGCGGCACGCGCTGTAATATTCCAGCGCCTGGCGGTAGTCGAGCACCTCATCGCCAGTTTGTTGCAGCAACCAGAGTAAATCGGGCGCTTCAAGCGGGTCAATCTGCATAACTTTCAGATCGTAAATGTGGCGAGACTCTAACACATATTGCTGGCCAGTGTAGGGATTCCGGTTTTCACCGAGATAATCCACCAGCAGTTCAAACGGCCGCACGGCAGGATTGACCACCACCGCAGGCAGCATAAAACATTGCGACAGCCAGGTGGCGAAGTAACCGCCGAGAGAGGATCCTACTAAACCCAGCGGTTCACCTGCATACTGCATCACCAACTCTTCCAGCATGCTGGCCGCTTCTGCCGGAAACGTGGGCAGTTGCGGCACCAGCACATTGAGGTGGGGATGGTGCTCATGTACCCACTGTTGCAGTTGTGTGGCTTTGGCCGATTGCGGTGAACTGTTGAATCCATGCAGATAGATCAGCGCCGCCATCGTTTAGTATCCCTCGGAATCAAGGTCAGGGCGGAACATATCACTTTGCAGACGGTTCACTTCGGTTTCCAGCACGCCATCTGCTTTCAGCGTTAACCAGCGCCAGCCCGGCGCGACATTATCAATGGTGAAGCTGGTGCAGTGCGGTTTGAACTGCACGCAGGTCGACGGTGAAGCCAGCACGCGGCGACCATGCCAGTCGAGATCCAGTTCCTGATGGATGTGGCCACAAACCAGGTTTCGTGCACGCGGGAAGTGTTGCAACACCGCTTCTAACTGATGCGGATTACGCAGGCTATGCTGATCCAGCCAGGTGCACCCTGATGCCAGCGGATGATGGTGCAACAGTACCAGCGTGTGACGCTCCGGATGTTTGCGCAGCGCGATGTCCAGCCATTCCAGCTGGTATTCACTTAGCATGCCATGCGGTACGCCAAACACCTGGCTATCCAGCAACACCAACTGCCAGTGCTCCCCCAGCAAAACATGTTTGTCAGAGGCGATACCCGCTTCGGCCAGCGTATCGACCATGGCAGGTTGAAAATCGTGATTTCCCGGCAGCCAGACGCACGGCTTCGGCAGGCGTGTAATACCCGCTACGAAGTGTTGATAAGCTTCGACGGTGTGATCCTGGGCGAGATCGCCAGTGGCGATAATCAGATCGTAATCGTGCTGTTGTGCCGTGATGGCGTCCAGCACCGCATCAAAACTCGACCAGGTGTTTACCCCAAGCAGCGATTGATGTTTTCCTGCAAAAAGATGGGTATCCGTGATTTGTAAAATCCTGATATCGGCCCCATTTGCCGCAGGAAGAGTGAGCAGGCTATCCAAAGCGTTTCCTTTATCTCCACGCCATTGTTATCAGCAAACCGGCACGGCCACAGCACCGTGCGCCAGACAATATCGCAACCAATCGGCAAGGAACTGGTTGATCTGATGTTTTTCATCGCGCTGATGCAGTTTTTTATTAGGATAATCATAGCGCGCTTTGAAACGATAGATCTGCTGAGTGGAACACACTTCAGCGACCATCGCATCATGGTAGAGCCGCACCGACATCGATGGCAGGCTCCAGTAACTGACCGCAGGGGCCACCTGGCGAACCTCCACCAGCGTGGTATAACGCGTCGACTCCTGGATGGTGAGCTGATAACTGGCGCCGTTCACCTGATAGATCACCGACGCGCCTGCCTCGTCATTTCGCGGCAGCAGGCGACGCAGCTGGGCGAAATTGGTTTCGCACAGACGCATCATTTCGGGAAAGTCAGGGGTATAGCGCTGTTTCATTTTAGCTTCCACTCTTGTCGTAGTTTCTCATGGTGCAACGCCAGCCATTGCAGGGCGATGACAGATGCCGCGTTATCAATAATCCCCTCTTCCACCCAGCGATAAGCCTGTTCGCGGCTCACCACATGGACAAGAATATCCTCATTCTCTTCCTCCAGCCCGTGATTTCCTTCTGCCAGGCTGGCATCCACTTCGCCCACCAGCACCGACAAACGTTCAGACGTTCCGCCCGGGCTGGCTAAGTAATTCACTATCGGTTTAATGCGCCCCACCTTGAGGCCTGCTTCTTCTACCGCCTCACGTCGCGCGACATCTTCTGGGGTTTCGCCCGGTTCAATGATACCGGCCACCATCTCCAGCAGCCAGGGCGTTGGGCTGGAATCAAAAGCCGGGATACGGATCTGTTCGATCAATACCACTTCATCGCGTTTGGGATCATAGGGTAACAGCACGGCGGCGTGTCCGCGCTCAAAAACTTCACGCACCACTTCACCACTCATATCGCCGTTAAAGCGGCGGTGACGGAAACGGTAGCTGACGATGGAAAAAAAACCATCGTAACGTGTTTCACGTGCAATAATTTCTACATCGTTTTTTGTGAAAGTCACAGGGGATTTTTTTTCACCCGCCATCATCTGGCTCCTTATGCAGATTGGGATGGAGCGAAGAAAAGCCAACCCTTGTGCTCCGTCCGAGTGGTTCTTTCTGAATTATTTACGTAAATTAGGGGAAGAAGGCACGTTCAGCCAACTTATCTCTGACGCCGCCTCTGTAGAATCGGCGATTATTTTTTGGCTTACCTGCAGCACTACCAGTGCAATTTGCTGCAACAAAAGGAATGCAAATGAAAAAACTGCTCCCACTTTTTATTGGGTTGAGCCTGGGCGGATTTAGCCTTGCCAGCCAGGCAGAAAACCTGTTGCAGGTTTACCAGCAGGCGCGCCTTAGCAACCCGGATCTGCGTGCTTCAGCCGCTGACCGCGATGCAGCCTTTGAGAAAATTAACGAAGCGCGTAGTCCTTTATTACCACAGCTGGGTTTAGGCGCAGATTACACCTATAACAACGGTTACCGTGACAGCAGCGGTCTCCATTCCAACACGACCAGTGCTTCTCTGCAATTAACTCAAACTATTTTCGACATGTCGAAATGGCGCGCTCTGTCGCTGCAGGAAAAAACAGCCGGGATTCAGGACGTCACCTATCAGGTTGCCCAACAGGATTTGATCCTGAACACTGCAACCGCGTATTTCAACGTGTTGAAGGCGATTGATACCCTTTCTTACACAGAAGCGCAGAAACAGTCGATCTACCGTGAACTGGATCAAACCACTCAGCGTTTTAACGTTGGACTGGTTGCCATTACCGATGTGCAGAACGCCCGTGCGCAATATGACAGCGTGCTGGCCAACGAAGTGACGGCGCGTAACAACCTCGATAACGCGGTGGAATCTCTGCGCCAGATCACCGGCATGGATTATCTGGCACTGGCATCACTGAACATCGATCGCTTCAAAACTGCCCGTCCAGATGCAGTAGCAACACTGCTGAAGCAGGCTGAAAGCCGTAACCTCAATCTGTTATCTGCTCGTTTGAGCCAGGATCTGGCGCGTGAACAGATTCGCTCTGCTGAATCTGGCCATATGCCAACGCTGGATCTGACCGCTTCAACGGGCATGTCTAACAGCAAATATGGCGGCAGCCGTGCGAATCAGAGCTCAGGTACCACCGATTCCATCACGGGATCCAACCAGGTTGGTCTGAGCTTCTCACTGCCGCTGTACAGCGGTGGTTCGGTGACCTCTCAGGTGAAGCAGGCGCAATATAATTTTGTTGCCGCCAGCGAACAGTTGGAAGGTGCGCATCGCAGCGCCATCCAGACCGTGCGTTCATCCTTCAATAACGTCAACGCCTCTATCAGTAGTATCGATGCTTACAAACAGGCCGTTGTGTCTGCCCAGAGCTCACTGGATGCGATGGAAGCTGGCTATCAGGTAGGTACGCGTACTATCGTTGATGTGTTGGATGCGACCACCACGCTGTTCAACGCCAAACAGCAGCTCTCTGATGCACGTTACAGCTATCTGATTAACCAGCTGAATATTAAATATGCGCTGGGTACGCTGAACGAGCAGGATTTGCAGGTGCTGAACAGCTCGCTGGGTAAAGAAGTGACCACCGCACCTGAAGTGGTTGCCCCGGAAAACAGCCAGCAGGCTTCACGCGTGGATAATGGTCCAAAAGCCACTACCGCTTCAGCCGCAGCGAAAACCCGTCCGGCAGCCGCTCACAGCAGTGGAAATCCATTCGGTAATTAATCTGTTAAGGGGTCGCTTGCGGCCCCTTAACGTATAACTACGTAAAGATCCCCCAGCCTTCCGGCTTCTCGCTTCATTTTCCACCACTCATCACCTATCCTAAGCCACACCTTTGGGCACAGGATGAAACAAAATGAAACGGACTAAAAATATTCGTCATGCCGCTTTTCGTAAAAGCTGGCAGGCTCGCCACTTAACGCCGGTTGCACTCGCGGTGACCGCGGTGTTTATGCTGGCAGGCTGCGAACAGAGCGATGAAACAGTCTCGCTGTATCAAAATGCGGATGATTGTGCGAAAGCCAATCCAAGCCAGAGCGCACAATGCACCACGGCGTATAACAACGCAGTGAAAGAAGCTGAGCGCACTGCACCAAAATACGCTACCCGTGAAGATTGCGTGGCGGAATTTGGTGAGAACCAGTGCCAGCAGACGCCAGCACAGGCCGGCGTTGGTACCACTGCCAACAATGCTGAAGCACAGCAGAGCGGTAGCTTCTGGATGCCACTGATGGCCGGTTACATGATGGGCCGTCTGATGGGCGGTGGCGCAGGCTTCGCGCAGCAGCCGCTGTTCTCACCGAAAACACCGAACAGCCCAGCCAACGGTCAGTTCGTTGATGCCTCAGGCAAAAACTACGGTGCTGCCACTTCAGGCCGTACCATGAACGTGCCGAAAACCGCCATGGCACCGAAACCAGCGACCACCACCACGATTACCCGTGGTGGCTTTGGTGAAACGGTCGCGAAGCAAAACACCATGCAGCGCAGTAATGCCACCAGCACCAATCGTAGCAGCACCGGCAGCAGCCGTTCGATGGGAGGCTAAGCCGCAGTATGCAACGCATTGCCATCAGCGAACGCCCGGACTGGCGTGAAAAGGCCAACGAATACGGTTTCCAGTTTCACACCATGTACGGCGAGCCTTACTGGTGTGAAGAGGCTTACTACCAGTTCACGCTGGCGCAAGTTGAGCAGTTAGAAGAGACCACCGCCGAACTGCACCAGATGTGCCTGCAGGCCGTCGAGAAGGTGGTGAACAGTGATGAACTGCTCACCCGCTTCTGCATTCCGAAACATACCTGGGATTTCGTACGTGATTCCTGGAAATTGCGCCAGCCTTCGCTCTATTCGCGCCTGGATTTAGCCTGGGATGGCAAAGGCGATGCCAAGCTGCTGGAGAATAACGCCGATACGCCCACCTCGCTGTATGAGGCGGCATTTTTCCAGTGGATCTGGCTGGAAGATCAGGTGCGTGCAGGCAACCTGCCGCAAGGCAGTGACCAGTTCAACAGCCTGCAGGAAAAGCTGATTGAGCGCTTCGCGGTGCTGCATCAAGAGCATGGTTTTAATCTGCTGCACTTCGCCTGCTGCCAGGATACCGAAGAGGATCGTGCTACGGTGCAATATATGCAGGATTGCGCCACCGAGGCGGGCCTGCCGAACGAGTTCCTCTACATCGATGAGATTGGGTTGGGTGAGAGAGGACAGTTCACCGATCCGCAGGATCAAGTGATCAGCAACCTGTTCAAGCTCTATCCGTGGGAGTTCATGCTGCGCGAAGTGTTCTCCACTAAGCTCGCCGATGCGGGTGTGCGCTGGTTAGAGCCTGCGTGGAAGAGCATCATCTCAAATAAAGCGCTGCTGCCCCTGCTGTGGGAGATGTTCCCGAATCACCCTAACTTGCTGCCCGCCTATTTTGCTGATGACAAGAATGCCCCGCAGATGGACAAGTACGTGGTGAAACCGCTGTTTTCTCGTGAGGGTGCCAACATTCGCATCATCGAAAATGGCCAGGAAATCGCGCGTGCTGACGGCCCGTATGGCGAAGAAGGGATGATTATTCAGCAGTTCCATCCGCTGCCTAAATTTGGCGATAGCTACACGCTGATAGGTAGCTGGCTGATTGATGATCAACCAGCCGGTATCGGTATTCGTGAAGATCGCGCCCTGATCACCCAAGATCTGTCTCGCTTCTACCCGCACACCTTTATCGAATGATCGCTGCGCCGCCCGGAACACTTGGGCGGCCAGAGCGTTAGCCGATCTGCACAGACATCATACTGATCGCACCCATCTCCATACCTTCGATCGGAATCGTAATAGATTCATCGTCGGCACGCGCACCAAGGATATACAGCAACGGCAGATAGTGCTCGGGTGTGGGGTTCGACAACTCTGCACCTTCGTGCTGCAGGTAATTCACCAATGGGTGATCCGCGACTGCGCCTTCAAAATTCAGGTTCTCACGCACATATTCATTGAAGCTTTCAGCCCACGGATAGGCTGTCGCCGCGCCTTGCCAGCGCAGCATACGCAAATTGTGCACCACGTTACCGCTGGCAACGATCATCACACCTTCATCACGCAGCGTCGCCAGTTTGCGGCCCAACTCGAAGTGCCACTCAGCAGGTTGGGTACCATCAATACTCAACTGCACCACTGGGATATCCGCGTCCGGGTACATTTTGGTTAATACGCCCCATGAGCCGTGATCAAATCCCCAATCGTGATCGGCATGCACGTCAATCGGTGCCAGCAGATCGATCACTTCCTGCGCCAGTTCGGGTGATCCTGGCGCTGGGTAACGCACGTCAAACAACGCCTGCGGGAAACCACCGAAGTCATGAATGGTGCGCGGATTATTCATCGCCGTCACCGAGGTACCGCGAGTGTACCAGTGTGCCGACACCGCCAGAATGGCGCGCGGACGCGGCAAAGTTGTACCCAAATGCTGCCATGCGCGGGTATAAGGGTTGTCTTCCAGTACGTTCATCGGGCTGCCGTGACCTAAAAACAGGGCGGGCATTCGGTTGTGGCTCATGAGGGTTCCTCTGACGAAGTGTCGCTTTATTAATCGCTACGATACGCGCTTTTCTACCGGTAATAACGCTGATAACGGTGATGATGTCTGTCAGGGAATTTGAATAAGAATTTGAAGGTGGGATGATGATGGACGGCGCAATTCATTGCGTATCTGTCAGCAGTATTGCCGCTTTAGACACGCGCGATAAATCGCGCCGCTACGGTTATTTGCCGGGGGCTCGCCCCCTAAAGTTCGAGTCCAAGACGGAAGTAACCGTTCTTCGTAGGGGCGCGCCTTTGAACTGCGCCCGAAGGCGGCGGCGGGCGGCCCCGACAAGGTTTAGCTTGCTTGGCGTGTCTCGCGCTCGCGGCGGTAAGCCACCAGGTCTTCAATGGTCACGACCGGCATATCGTGTTGCTTAGCAAACACGATGGCTTCCGGTGCATGCGCCATGCTGCCGTCGTCGTTGGTGAGTTCACACAGCACGCCAGCGGATTTGAATCCCGCCAGTGTGACCAGATCGATCGTGGCTTCCGTGTGACCACCACGAGAAAGCACACCGCCTTCGAGGGCGCGCAGTGGGAAGACGTGGCCCGGGCGATTGAGATCGCTTGGTTTAGCACCATCGGCAATCGCAGCGCGAATGGTGGTGATACGGTCTGCTGCAGATACCCCAGTTGTCACACCCGCAGCCGCTTCGATGGTCACTGTAAAGCCGGTGCCATAAGAGCTGGTATTGGTTTCCACCATCATTGGCAGATCCAACTGCTGACGGCGCTCTTCAGTGATGCACAGGCAGACAATGCCGCTGCCGTGACGAATGGTTAGCGCCATCTGCTCTACGGTCATGGTTTCGGCGGCAAAGATCATGTCGCCTTCGTTTTCACGATTTTCATCGTCAAGCACCATTACACCGCGACCGTTACGCAGCGCATCGATGGCGCGTTCTACACGCTGTTCAGGCGTGCCAAATTCAGAAAGAAGCGTCTGATTCATGGTAAAAAACCTTATAAAAAATATATGAGTTACCAGAACCAGGGCGTGCTTAGGAGTGCGCAAAAAAACACATGGCAAAAACGTGACGCGGGCGTGAGCCCGGCTGATGTCGTTACCCTCTCCCATCCGGACTCTAACCGTCGGCCCCGGAATTACACCGGATCTGCTGACCTTTCACAGTGAAGCGAAAGCGCTCGCGGGCTTTCAGCCGAAGCTGATTTACCGCCGGTGGGGAATTTCGCCCCGCCCTGAGAATAAGCGAGGTCACTATAACGCCAATCATCTGGACGGGCAATCGCCAAAAGTGCAAATGCTTTTGCATTTCCTGCGTTGCGCAATTCAGGTTTAACCTTTTCGGTTCAGGCATTACACTTACCCTTTGTTGAGTCGGAACACGCGCTGTTATCAGCCACCGCAACCAGGAAATTACCATGATCGACACGAAAAAAATTGAACAACTGGCTCGCCAGGTACATGAAGCTATGCCGAAAGGCATTCGCGACTTTGGCGACGATGTCGAAAAGAAAATTCGTCAGGTATTGCAGGCGCAATTAACCCGCATGGATCTGGTTAATCGGGAAGAATTTGATGTGCAGACGCAGGTGTTACTGCGTACGCGTGAGAAGCTGGCCGCACTGGAACAGCGTCTGGCAAAACTGGAGAGTGAGAGCCCTGCCGCTCCGGCTCCTGCGGTGGTGACACCGGATCCAGCCGGTAAAATCGATACACCACAGTGATGTTGCGGCGTGCCTTGGCACGCGCGCAATAGCGTCGGCCGGCCTGAAAGCTCTAATACCGCTTAGGGCATTTTCAAGCCGGTGCGCATAAATGCGCACCCTACGAAACCGCGCACGATCATCGTAGGGTTGCCATTTATGGCGACCGGAATGCGCCTGAATGACAAAAATCAGGCCTTAAGGTCGCCCCGACAGTATCAATGACTGCGGATGGTTTTAATGATGTTGGTGGTAGAAATACCGTCTTCAAAGTTAAGCACTCGCACGTCGCCGCCGTTGGCCCACACTTCTTTGCTGCCCGCGATATCTTCCGGTTTGTAATCCCCCCCTTTCACCAGCAGATCGGGGAGCACTTCAGCGATCAAACGCTGCGGCGTGTCCTCTTCAAACAGCACCACCCAGTCCACCGCTTCCAGTGCGCCCAGCACGATCATGCGGTTTTCCTGTGGGTTAACCGGACGGGTTTCGCCTTTCAGACGTTTGGTGGAAGCATCACTGTTCACTGCAACGATCAAACGATCGCCCAGCTTGCGCGCATTCGCCAGGTAGGAAACGTGGCCAGCGTGCAGGATGTCGAACACGCCATTGGTCATCACGACTTTTTCACCGCGCTGACGCGCCTGAGCAACGGCCGCTTTAAGCTCAGATTCGGTCATTACGCCAAATCCACTGTCCGGGCGCGCGTGAATGGCATTTTCCAGCTCAACCGTGCTGACAGTCGAAGTACCCAGCTTACCGACAACCACACCGGCTGCCGCATTGGCGAGGAAGCAGGCTTCTTCCAGGCTATCGCCCGCCGCCAGCACCGCGGCCAGCACGCCAATCACCGTATCGCCCGCACCGGTGACGTCATACACTTCCTGCGCTTGTGTTGGCAGGTGCAATGGCGCTTTGCCCGGTTGCAGTAAGGTCATGCCGTTCTCTGAACGAGTGACCAGCAGCGCAGAGAGGTCATAGTCAGCGATTAACTGCATGCCACGACTGACAATCTCTTCGACCGTTTTACACTTACCGACTACCGCCTCGAACTCAGACAGATTTGGAGTCAGCAAGGTCGCGCCACGATAGCGTTCAAAGTCGGTGCCTTTCGGGTCGATCAGCACTGGAACCTTGGCTTCACGCGCCAGTTGAATCATGGTTTCGACGCTGCTTAACGCGCCTTTGGCGTAGTCTGATAGCACCAGCGCACCGGCCTGAGCCAGCGACTGACGCATACGATCGTGGATCGGCTGTGGATCAACCTGTTCGAAACCTTCTTCGAAATCGAGGCGGATTAACTGCTGGTTACGTGATAGCACACGCAGTTTAGTGATCGTCGGGTGGCTTTTCACCGCAACGAAATCGCAGTCAACCTTCACCTTCTGCAGTGTTTCACTCAGTACGCGTGCCGCATCGTCTTCACCGGTCAGGCCAATCAAACGCGATACCGCACCCAGCGCAGCGATGTTCATGGCCACGTTTGCTGCGCCGCCCGGGCGCTCTTCAATTGTATCCACTTTCACCACAGGCACCGGCGCTTCCGGAGAAATGCGGCTTGTAGGACCATACCAGTAGCGATCTAACATCACATCGCCGACAACCAGCACAGCGGCTTTGCCAAAAGCAGGCAGCGTTACTTTCATTCCAAAGACTCCAGACTTCGTACTTCAGTCAAAATATTGCGCGGATAGTAGCATAAAGCCGTCATACTTTGAGCCAATGGTGCGTTGGCTACGTCTGTTTACCCCAGCCTTGTAAGCTCAAGGGATTTACACACTTGCCACCTTAAGACAGCTCAAATTATCTCGGGTTAGCTTGTGAATGACTACTCCGCGCCATCAGATTCGGTGGCGGCCAGCCAACGCTGCCAGCTGTGATGTACAGCAGCGCGTTCGGCGGCAAAGGACTCTGGCGCAACATGCCCCGGAAGCTCCTGCAATGCCAAATGGTGCAGGGCATCTCGCAATGTCACGTAGGCATGAGTCAGCGCCTGCGCTTCTTCTGCCTCCATAATGTCCTGACGCGCCATCAATTCAAAAATGCGCACATTATCCGACCAGCGCGTCAACGCGGGCTGTTCGGCCGCGTAGCTTAAGACAAGATATTGCGCGATGAATTCAATATCGGTTATCCCGCCTTCATCGGTCTTAATTTCCCAGCGCCCTTTGTGCTTGTTGCTGAGATGTGCACGCATCTTCTCGCGCATCTCACGCACTTCTTTTTGCAGCGTATTGCGCTCACGCGGCAGGCAGAGAATGCCACGACGGATCTCATTGAATCTGTCGCACAGTGTGGTCTCACCAAAGACAATGCGGGCGCGCACCAGCGCCTGATGTTCCCAGGTCCAGGCTTCATTACGCTGATATTCATCGAAGGCGGCAAAGGTACTGACCAGCATTCCCGCTGCGCCAGAAGGACGCAGACGTGCATCCACTTCATACAAAATACCGGACGAGGTGCGCGTGCTGAACAGGTGCATCACGCGCTGAGCCAGACGCAGGTAGAACTGGCGGCCATCAATGACGCGCTCGCCGTCTGTCTCCGCATCATCCGGGCAGTCGTGCAGGAACACCAAATCCAGATCGGAACTGTAACCCAATTCCCAGCCGCCCAGTTTACCGTAGCCGACCACGGCAAAACCACGCTCATTGTCGCTGGTCAGATGCGAAGGGCGGCCATAACGCTGCACCATCATTTGCCAGGCTTGCTGAACTACCGATTCAATGATGGCTTCCGCCAGCCAGGTTAAGTGATCGCTCACTTTCATCACCGGCAGCGTTTCTGCGATATCAGCCGCGGCGATGCGCAGATGTTGCGCCTGCTTAAACTGACGCAGTGCTTCCAGCTGTTGTTCTTCATCGTCGGTGGGAATGCGCAGCAGATACTGACGCAGTTCATCACGATAGGCATCGGTCGCGGTGGGTTGATACAGCGTGGCGGGATCGAGTAATTCATCCAGCAGCAGCGGATAGCGCGCCAGCTGGCTGGCGATCATCGGCGAGGCGGCGCACAAGCGGATAAGATGACGCAACGCGCCATGATACTCCGTCAGCAGTTCCAGATAGGTACTGCGGGTTAAAACGCCCAGCAGCAGCGGTGTCAGACGCCCTAACACCACATCCGCATCTTCGCGCGGACACACTTCACTGAGCAAACGCGGCATCAATTGATCAAGTGCAAGGCGGCCACGCGGGCCAATGGTGCGACGACCCACGTCCTGACGGAAGCTGTTCAGCGCGTTAGACAGCGCGTGGCGTTGCGCTTCATCCAGCTGCGGCACCACGGGAATTAAATCGCGCT
Organism: Pantoea sp. EA-12; assembly: GCF_030053355.1. Lineage (NCBI taxonomy): Bacteria > Pseudomonadati > Pseudomonadota > Gammaproteobacteria > Enterobacterales > Erwiniaceae > Pantoea > Pantoea sp. EA-12. The sequence goes on from NZ_JASGBY010000005.1 coordinate 305,124, forward strand.
CTTCCAGCGTGTCCTGCCACAAGCCGGCAAATTCCGCCAGCTGCGGCTGGTCGTCGACGTCTGGCGCATCATCGCCAATCAGTTCATCAAAGATACTGCGCACACCCGCCATTTGCAGCTCAAGTTGCTGCATCAGCGCATCCCAGTCCGCCATGCCCATCGCCCACGCCAGGCGCTGACGATCGAGGGGGTTTTCCGGCAGCGTTTGCGTCTGCTCGTCATTGATGCTTTGCAGCAGGTTTTCCAGGCGGCGCAGGAACAGGTAAGCATTTTGCAAATGCTCGACTTGCTGTGAGGTCAATAATGCCAGTTCACCAATCGCCTTCAGCGTAGGTAACAGGGACCGGAGTTGTAGTGAGCGCTCACGTCCACCACGAATCAACTGGAATACCTGCACAATAAACTCGGTTTCGCGAATACCGCCTGCCCCGAGTTTGATGTTGTCTTTCAGGCCGCGACGACGCACTTCACGCGCGATCATGCCTTTCATGTTACGCAGCGACTGAATCACGCTGAAATCGATGTAGCGACGATAAACGAAGGGACGCAGCATTTGCTGCAGCTCCTGGCTCCAGTGGCCGTGATCGTCGCCCATCAGCCGCGCTTTCACCATCGCGTAGCGTTCCCAGTCGCGGCCTTGTTCCTGGTAATAATCTTCCAGCGCTGCAAAGCTCAGCACCAGTGGGCCGCTGTCACCAAAGGGGCGCAGGCGCATATCCACGCGATAGACAAAACCATCTACGGTGGGCTGATCCAGCACCTTAATCAGGCGTTGGCCCATGCGGGTAAAGAACTGCGCGTTGTCGAGTTCACGCCGTCCACCCTGGGTTACGCCGTTTTCCGGCCAGGCAAAGATCAGATCGATATCAGAGGAGAAGTTGAGTTCGCCGCCACCCAGCTTGCCCATGCCCAGTATCAGCATCGGCTGCGCTTCGCCGGCGTCATTGGTCGGGGTGCCAAAATCGCGGCTGCAGTCCTGCCATACCCAGTCACGCGCGGCAGCGATAAGAATCTCCGCCAGGGTGCTGAGTTGCGTCAGGCTCTGTTCAGTCGTGGCGTGTTGCAGCGCCTGCATCCATGCAATACGCACCAGCATATGGCGACGGAACAGACGCAGTTCGCGCATCAGCGAGGCTTCATTCTCCACCGATTGCAGCGCACCCTTCAGCCAGGTCGAATAATTCTGCCACTCATCCGACACCGGTGGTTGCTGCTGAAGTTGTTGCCACCATTCCGGGTGCTGCTGCAGGTTATCAACAATAAAGTCACTAAAGGTCAGCGCTCCCGCCTGTTCTGGCGTAAAGGCCGAAGGCAGCACATTAAGGCGCTCGGCCACGATAGCTAACTGCGCCTGCATCAGCGCCGGTAACGGTAACAACATCTTCCCTCCCTGATGAGATAGTGCGTCGGGCTTAGCGTTTCACTCCGCTATTCAGCCAGAACGGCGCAGGCCGAATGGCCAGGTTAACCAGTTGCATCAAGCCGCGCTCCTGATGAGTGTTAATGGCATGCTGTAGCTCTTGCCAACCCGCCAGCCAGACACTCACCTCTTCTGCTGGATAAGCACCTGCCAGCAGATGCACGGCCAACAGCTGGCGATTCAAGCGCGTAGACTTATCCTGAAATTCATTAAACAGCTGCACATCAACAAAGGTTTCGCGTAGATCGGCGGCGATGCGGCTGAGCATAATGTCACTGAAACGTTTGAACGAACCCTGCAGTTTGCTTTTGCTCTTATCATCCAGCCAGTTATGCCATTGTGACTCTACCAGCCAGTGAGTGAGTGCTAACTGGGCGGCAACGGAAACTGGGGAAAAACAGGCGCTTTCTGCATCAATGTCAGCCTCTGCCAGCAACTCATCAAGGTGAGTCAGTTTTTGACGCAGATCGCTGTTGGCCTTACGCGGCACCAAAGCACCAAATAAAGAGAACGCCTGACGCAGTGTCTCCAGTGCTTCAACCACAGCATCTTTGGCATCGTGATTTCCGCGCAGCCACACTTCTTCGTGGTACTGCCACTGATTCAGTGCCGCCGTCATGGCGTTCACCATGCCCTGCTCCACTGTCGCTTTGGCGGCGATTTTTTGCAGCGCCAGCGCACGCAGTGGGCGCTCCGGATTGCCTTGCGCCAGCTGATAGCCGCGTGCCGCTTTGCTTAAACTGCCAAGGCGCAGGCCACCGGTGGAGATTAAGCTTTCAGCAAATTTAAGCATGTCCGCGCGCTGGCCACTCTTTAACTCCAGCTCAACTTCGTACAGCGGTTCGCTTAACTCACCTGCAGCGACTTCACCGCGATCAAAAGCAACTTCGATTTCGCTGTCACCATACTGAACCAGCCAGACTTCGCGCTGGAAATGGGTGCTGAAGAGCGGTTGTAAACGCTGCTGTAATGCCGCGATATCCGTGCCTTGCGGCCAGATTTCGCTTGGCAGTTGGGCGATATCCAACTGCGGCTCGCTGAGATCAACGTTATATTCCGGGCGCTGATGCAGACCGCCTACCGTTTTACCGGCGGCTTTCAGCGTCATTTCAAAGCGCTGGTCAACACCACGAATGCGCAGGCCCATATCCCAACGACGCAGTTGATTGTCATCGGTTTCAAAATAGATGTTGGTCAATTCGCGTGCGGCGAAGTGCTGATGCGGCCATGCGGCAAGGTTTTCCCCGAGTTTTTCGGCGGCTTGCGGTGTGGCAATGAACTTTAGTTCGATTTCAATGGTCATAATTTTTTATTCAATACGCTGCTGGCACTTACGAGTTTAATCTGGCGAAGAGTAATGCACCGGAAGCACGCTGTCTCTGCTTTCTTGTGCTTTTTAGACCCTTTTCGCACCGGATTGAGACCAGGATAGTTCTCATTCAGATTTTTGAGAAGCGTCCCCAGACTGTGCCAGTAATTTTACGCCATTAAGAAAAAACGATATCGAATGAAAAAAATCACACTTGCTGCCCTTTCTTTGCTGGCTTTTAGCGCCATCGCCCCCGTTCATGCTGCTGATGAAAAGCGTTATATCTCCGATGAATTATCCACTTGGGTACGCAGCGGTCCTGGCGATCAATATCGCCTGATTGGCAAGCTGAATGCCGGAGAGGAAGTCACCCTGCTGCAGGTCAACAACGATTCCCAATATGGCCAGATTCGCGATGCCGAAGGCAAAACTAACTGGATTCCGCTGTCACAGCTCAGCGCTCAACCCAGCCTGCGCACCCGCGTGCCGCAGCTTGAGCAGCAGGTTAAAGATCTGACGGATAAACTGGCGAATATCGACAACAGCTGGAACCAGCGCACCTCTGAAATGCAGAACAAGGTGGCAAACAGCGATGGCACCATTGATGGCCTGAAAGCCGAAAATCAGAAACTGAAAAATGAGCTGATCGTAGCGCAGAAGAAAGTCAGCGCTGCGAACGTCCAGTTAGATGACAAACAGCGCACCATCATCATGCAGTGGTTTATGTATGGTGGCGGGGTGTTGGGTGTCGGTCTGCTGCTGGGTCTTTTGCTGCCGCACATGCTGCCGCGCCGTAAGAAAAACGATCGCTGGATGAACTAAGCCACCACGCCGATTTGTTCTTTTATTTCAGGGGATCGTAAGATGCCCCTTTTGGCATGCCCGATTTTTGGCCAAAGTATGCAACAATAACGCAACATGCGTGCCTGGCGCGCAGATTATCATTGCCTCTGGAGTGGTTGAGTGAAGACGTTTCTGGTCGGTGGCGCAGTGCGTGATGCCTTACTGCGCCTGCCGGTAAAAGATCGAGACTGGGTGGTGGTGGGAGCCACGCCCGAGAATATGCTCGAACAAGGTTATCAGCAGGTTGGCCGGGATTTTCCGGTTTTTTTGCATCCGCGCAGCCGCGAAGAGTATGCGCTAGCGCGCACCGAGCGTAAAAGCGGTAACGGCTACACCGGCTTTGTCACGCAATTCGCCCCGGACGTCACGCTGGAGCAGGATTTGCAGCGCCGCGACCTCACTATCAATGCGATTGCTCAAGCTGACGATGGCGCCTTAATTGACCCCTATAACGGTCAGCAGGATTTAGCCCATCGCACTCTGCGCCATGTCTCTGCTGCTTTTAATGAAGATCCGTTGCGTGTACTGCGCGTGGCGCGTTTTGCTGCTCGCTTTGCTCATCTCAATTTCCGCGTGGCAGATGAAACGCAATTACTGATGCGCGAAATGGCGGAAAGCGGCGAACTGGCGCACCTCACCGCAGAGCGCGTATGGAAAGAGACCGAAAAAGCGCTGTTGACCCGCAATCCACAAGTCTATTTCCAGGTACTGCGAGACTGTGGCGCACTTCAGGTGCTGTTCCCGGAACTGGATAATCTGTATGGCATTCCCGCGCCGATTAAATGGCATCCGGAAATTGATACCGGTGTGCATGCGTTGATGACGCTGACGATGTCCGCCGCACTTTCAGACGAGTTGGACGTACGCTTTGCCACCCTGTTCCACGATGTTGGTAAGGCGCTGACTCCGCCGGAAAAATGGCCGAGCCATCATGGCCATGGTTTAGCCGGTGTACCGCTGGTTGAAGCACTGTGTCAGCGTTTGCGCGTGCCGAATCAGGTACGCGATCTGGCATTGATCGTGACCGAATTCCACGATGTGGTTCACACCATCGAGCGTCAGTCGGCCGCATCGTTGATTGCGTTGTTTGATCGCATCGATGCGTGGCGTAAACCCGACCGCGTTGAGAAAATGGCGCTGACCAGTGAAGCTGATGCGCGCGGTCGTGCCGGGTTGGAGAGCATGGCGTATCCGCAAGGTGATTATCTGCGCCAGGCCTTTGCCTTAGCTCAAGCAGTGCCGACTAAAGAGGTGGTGGCTGCAGGCTTTAAAGGGCCAGCCGTGCGTGAAGAGTTGACGCGTCGTCGTGTGATGGCCGTGCAGGAAGGGTTGATTAACGAGCGGCCAGCATAACTGGCCGCTCGCCGCGCTTACATGAAGATGGCGTAAACCGCCGCCGCAACAATAAAGCGATAGATAGCGAACGACACAAACGAGATGCGCTTAATCAGTTCCAGGAACACTTTGATCGCCAGCAGTGCAACGATAAAGGCGGTCACGAAGCCGACAGCGAACATGGGGAAGTCCTGCATCGTCAGGAAGCCCATGCTCTTATAGAGATCCAATCCGGTGGCACCAATCATCATCGGTACGGCAAGGATGAACGAGAACTCCGAGGCAGCATAGCGGCTCACGCCCATGAGCATACCGCCCGAAATGGTCGCACCCGAGCGCGAGAAGCCCGGCCACAGCGCCAGACACTGGAAGCAGCCAATCATAAACGCCTGACGATAGGTGATGTCATCGATACCTACCGCTTTTGGCTGTTTCGGCTTGAAGTATTCCGCCACCAGCAGCAGCACGCCACCCACCACCAAGGCATACATCACGTTGATTGGGTTAAACAGGCTTTTGATTTGATCGTGTAGTACCAAACCAATGACTACCGCCGGGACCATGCCTAACAGGATATGGATCAGCGTCAGTTTGCCGGTTCCGGTACCTTCATGTGGCTCTTTACCGAAGTGAATACCAATCAATCCGAACAGGCGACGCCAGAACATCACCACCACCGCCAGAATTGAACCCAGCTGAATCACCACTTCAAAGGTTTCGGCTTTGTCGCCCTCGAAGCCAAGCAGATGGCCAACAATGATCATATGGCCAGTAGAAGAGACCGGCAGGAATTCCGTGAGGCCTTCCACAACCCCCAGGATTGCAGCGACCCATAGCTGATGAATATCTGCCATCAAAATTTTTCCTCTATCCGTTTTAAACAGTAAAAAGGCGGTCGCAAGGTGCTACCGCCTGAAATTATGCCTGCGCCACGCTGAAGGAAACCTTAAGAAAATCGGTCACTTCGCGCCCGTTAGCGCAACGGCCTCAAGTGAGACACACCATAATTTGGTTTGGTTTCATTGTGATGGCAATCACGGAGAGTTTATTTAGGAATAGTCCCGCGCTCGATACGCACGCCAACCGTCGCGGCCTGGGCAACGGCACCCGGTTTGCCGACCTTGATGCGCACGCCGGGAGTTTTGAAACGGTTCATCAACAGATCGGCAATTTCTTCCGCCACGCGTTCCACTAAGGCAAAGCGCTGGCCCTGCAAATGATTGAGGATCACTTCCGTGACATCAGCGTAGCTCAAACAGTCATTCACATCGTCGCTAACCGCCGCACGGCGGTTGTCCCACGCCATTTCGACATCGAGCACCAGCTTCTGCTGCATGCCCTGTTCCCAGTCGTAAACGCCAATGGTGGTGAACACGGTGAGTTGTTCTATAAATACGATATCCATGATGTCAGTCTCTGTTTTTGGCTATGCCGGATACCACTTCCGGCGGATTATGCGTATTATCCACGCTTATCGAGAACAAAACGACCCAAAAGGAACGGTACGAGGCTATGAGTGCTATCGCGCTTGGTATGATTATTTTCGCGTATCTTTGCGGTTCGATTTCCAGTGCGATACTGGTTTGTAAACTCGCGCGTTTACCCGATCCGCGTACTGCCGGTTCCGGCAACCCTGGTGCCACCAACGTATTGCGCATTGGCGGCAAAGTCCCTGCCGCCGCAGTACTGATATTTGATGTGGCTAAGGGTATGCTGCCGGTGTGGATTGCCTACCTGCTGCACGTCACACCGATGTATCTGGGCCTGACCGCCATAGCCGCCTGCCTCGGCCATATCTATCCGGTATTTTTCCGTTTTCGCGGTGGAAAAGGCGTCGCAACAGCGTTTGGCGCGATTGCGCCGATTGGCTGGGATTTAACGGGGTTGATGACCGGCACCTGGCTTTTAACCGTGTTGCTAAGCGGCTATTCATCACTTGGCGCGATTGTCAGCGCACTGATTGCCCCTTTCTACGTCTGGTGGTTCAAACCGCAGTTCACCTTCCCGGTTTCGATGCTGTCCTGTTTGATACTGTTACGTCACCACGACAACATCCAGCGTCTGTGGCGCGGCCAGGAAAATAAGATCTGGAAGCGGAAGAAGAAGAAATAAAAAAACCGGCGCGATGCCGGTTTTTTCGTTTTAGATGGCGGGCAATTCAGCCAGCGGCCAGCGCGGCCGCACGGTAACGCCGAGTTCACCACGCGTGCCGCCTTTCAGCCGCACCATGCCGGCATAGGCAATCATCGCGCCGTTATCGGTGCAAAATTCCGGACGGGCATAGAACACCTCGCCACCGCGCTTTTGCATCATCTCGGCCATGCGTTCACGCAGCGTACGGTTGGCACTCACACCACCGGCAATCACCAGGCGTTTAAACCCAGTCTGCTCCAGCGCGCGTTTGCACTTGATCATCAGCGTATCCACCACCGCATCTTCAAACGCTCGGGCGATATCTGTGCGAGCCTGTTCGTCGCTGTTATGCTCACGAATGGTGTTCGCGGCGAAGGTTTTCAGACCCGAGAAGCTGAAATCCAGCCCTGGGCGATCGGTCATCGGGCGCGGGAACTTAAAACGGCCCGGTGTTCCTTGCTGCGCCATGCGTGAGAGCATAGGGCCGCCGGGATAATCCAGACCGAGCAGTTTGGCGGTTTTATCGAAGGCTTCACCGGCGGCGTCGTCAATCGACTCGCCCAGTAAGGTGTATTCACCCACACCGGTTACGCTAATCAACTGCGTGTGACCGCCGGAAACCAGCAGCGCGACAAACGGGAATTCTGGCGGATTCTCTTCCAGCATCGGCGCTAACAAATGGCCTTCCATATGATGGACAGGCACCGCCGGCACGTTCCAGGCAAACGCCAGCGCACGGCCAATGGTGGCGCCCACCAGCAGTGCGCCCACCAGACCAGGGCCTGCGGTATAGGCGACTGCATCGATGTCTTTCGCTACCAGTCCGGCTTCTTTCAGCGCGGCCTGAATCAGCGGCACGGTTTTACGCACGTGGTCGCGGGATGCCAGTTCGGGCACCACTCCGCCGTAATCGGCGTGCAGCTTCACCTGGCTATATAGTTGATTCGCCAAAAGACCGGACGCATCGTCATAGATCGCGATGCCGGTTTCATCGCAGGACGTTTCAATACCCAGAACTCGCATAGCTTTTATCACCCTCTTCTTGCGGCGCGCAGTGTAGCACAGGCAAATCACACGCCGGAGCAGTTTGCCAGGAAAAAGTGTTTTTCTGTCGCACAAAGAGTGCGCTATACTCCACGGCCTGAAAAAACCGGCAGCCGCGATGACACATGTCTCTGTTGGTTCTAAATTGTTCATGGTGCTTTACAAGTCAGCCGCGGCTGAAGTAAAATGCTGCACCATTTTAAAAGTGCTGGCGCCGCAGTCAGCAGCAAAACCGAATTTTATCGAGGTAAGAGTTACATGCCGGTAATTAAAGTACGTGAAAACGAGCCTTTCGACGTAGCACTGCGTCGCTTCAAGCGTTCTTGCGAGAAAGCAGGCGTTCTGGCTGAAGTTCGTCGTCGTGAGTTTTATGAAAAACCAACGACTGAACGTAAGCGCGCTAAAGCGTCAGCTGTTAAGCGTCACGCCAAGAAACTGGCTCGCGAAAACGCACGCCGCACTCGTCTGTACTAATTTCTTTCGGAAGTTCGCTTCCGCCGCGTGTTAAACGCAGACAGAGTCAAGTAAGAGGCCGTGCTTTCCGAAAGGAAGCGCGGCTTGTTGCCGTTTATGAGCTGAAAAACCGGGGCTTATGGCTGGACGAATTCCACGCGTATTTATCAATGACTTACTGGCACGCACGGACATCGTGGATCTTATCGATGCCCGCGTTAAGCTCAAGAAGCAGGGTAAAAACTATCACGCGTGCTGTCCTTTTCATAACGAGAAAACTCCCTCTTTCACCGTAAGTGGTGAGAAGCAGTTCTATTACTGCTTCGGCTGTGGCGCCAAAGGGAACGCCATCGATTTCCTGATGAATCACGATCGTCTGGATTTCGTTGAGAGCGTTGAGGAGCTGGCTACGCAACACGGCTTAGAAGTGCCGTATGAAGCGGGCAACGGCCCTAGCCCAATGGAACGCCATCAGCGTCAAAGCCTTTATCAGCTGTTGGAAGGCCTTGACGGTTTCTATCAGCAAAGCCTGCGTAACCCGCAAGCGACATCTGCACAAAATTATCTCGCCACGCGCGGTCTCAGCCAGCAAGTTATCGACCACTTCGCTATTGGTTATGCACCCGCAGGATGGGATAACGCACTGAAACGGTTTGGTCAGCAGAAAGAAGACCGCGAATCCTTGATGGAAGCGGGCATGCTGGTCAGTAACGATTCAGGCCGGACTTACGATCGTTTTCGCGATCGCGTGATGTTCCCGATTCGCGATAAGCGTGGGCGCGTCATTGGCTTTGGTGGACGCGTACTGGGCAACGACACGCCTAAGTATCTGAACTCCCCTGAAACCCCGATTTTCCATAAAGGCCGTCAGTTGTATGGCCTGTATGAAGCTTTAAAAAATCATCCGCAACCGGCGCGTTTACTGGTGGTGGAAGGCTATATGGACGTGGTGGCACTGGCGCAATTCGGCATCGATTATGCCGTTGCTTCACTGGGCACCTCGACCACGGCGGAACACATTCAATTGCTGTTCCGCTCTACCGACACGGTGATTTGCTGTTACGACGGTGACCGTGCCGGGCGCGAAGCCGCATGGCGGGCACTGGAAACCGCATTGCCTTACATGAATGACGGTCGTCAGCTACGCTTTATGTTTTTGCCTGATGGCGAGGACCCGGACACGCTGGTGCGAAAAGAGGGCAAAGAGGCCTTCGAAGCGCGGATGGAGCAGGCACTGCCGCTCTCCACGTTTTTATTCGACAGCCTGATGCCGCAGGTCGATCTGAGCACGCGCGATGGTAAAACCAAGCTGGCTACGCTGGCACTGCCGTTGATTAGCCAGATCCCAGGTGAAACGCTGCGCATTTATATGCGTCAAACGTTGGGTAATAAACTCGGCATTCTTGACGATAACCAGTTAGACAAGCTGATGCCGAAGCTGGCAGAAAGCGGTACCGCGCCAACGGCACCCCCGTTGAAGCGCACCACCATGCGCGTATTGATCGCGTTACTGGTGCAGAATCCGCAATTTGCCGCCATCGTCCCTACGCTGGACGGGCTTGAGCAGTCAAAGATGGCGGGTTTACCGCTGTTTGTGGAGTTAGTCAGTCGTTGTACGGAGAATCCTGGCCTGACGACCGGACAGCTACTAGAGTTATATCGCGGGACAGAATTTAGCCAGCCCCTTGAAACGCTGGCAACCTGGAACCACATGATAGTGGATGAAGAGGCGGAAGCCGTCTTCCATGATTCACTGGCGAGCATTTATGACTCTGCCCTTGAACAGCGCCTCGAAGCGCTTATCGCGCGTGACCGAACCGAAGGCCTGAGCGCCGCCGAACGCCGCGAGTTCTGGGCATTAAGCCAGGCATTAGCGAAAAAATAAGATTTATACCAGACCAGAACGCCGAAGGCTGTTAAAGCCCCGTTTTGGTTTGTTCGTCCGGTCTACGCTTTTAGCGCACCGTACGAGGGCCGTCGGCGTCGAAGCCAGTTCCGTCACCGCCAGCGCGGAGCACCCGGAGCGTACTAAAGTACGTGAGGACTGCGAGCACTGCCGGGGACGGAAATGGCGAGTAAGCCAGGCCCGAACAGAATTCAGCGGCTTAAGTGCCGATTATTGAAGGGCTGAAGCCCTGGCCGCGTTGAAGGCAGCGGCAAAAACACAACGCCTTCACTGTTATAGTTGGCTCGCTGCCGACCGACACCAATCTAATTAACAGAAGTGTGGATACCGTCTTATGGAGCAAAACCCGCAGTCACAGCTTAAGCTGCTTGTCACCCGTGGTAAGGAGCAGGGCTATCTGACCTATGCTGAGGTCAATGACCATCTGCCGGAAGATATCGTCGACTCCGACCAGATCGAAGACATCATCCAGATGATTAACGACATGGGTATTCAGGTTGTTGAAGAAGCGCCTGATGCCGATGATCTGATGCTGAATGAAAACAGTTCCGATACTGACGAAGATGCCGCAGAAGCTGCCGCTCAGGTGCTGTCCAGCGTTGAGTCTGAAATTGGCCGTACCACCGACCCGGTGCGCATGTACATGCGTGAAATGGGTACCGTTGAACTGCTGACGCGCGAAGGCGAAATCGACATCGCTAAGCGCATCGAAGACGGTATCAACCAGGTACAGTGCTCCGTTGCTGAATATCCGGAAGCCATCAACTATCTGCTCGATCAGTACGATCGCGTAGAAGCAGGCGAAGCACGCCTGTCTGATATCATTACCGGCTTTGTTGATCCTAATGCCGAAGAAGATATCGCGCCTACTGCCACCCACGTGGGTTCTGAGTTGTCTGAAGAAGATCGTGATGACGACGAAGACGAAGACGAAGATGGCGACGACGACAGTTCTGACGACGATAACTCTATCGATCCAGAACTGGCGCGCGAGAAATTCAACGACCTGCGCGTACAGTACGAAACCGCCCGTACTGTAATCAAAGCCAAAGGCCGCAGCCACGCTGATGCCATTGCAGAAATCAATAATTTGTCTGAAGTGTTCAAACAGTTCCGCCTGGTGCCGAAGCAGTTCGACTACCTGGTGAACAGTATGCGAGTGATGATGGAGCGCGTGCGTACGCAAGAGCGCCTAATCATGAAGCTGTGTATTGAACTGTGCAAAATGCCGAAGAAGAACTTCATTACCCTGTTTACCGGTAATGAAACCAACCCAAGCTGGTTCAAAGCCGCGCTGGCGATGAATAAGCCGTGGTCTGAAAAACTGCTGGAAGTTGAAGACGACGTTACGCGTTCACTGCAGAAATTGCAGCAGATTGAAGAAGAAACTGGCCTGACTATCGAGCAGGTTAAAGACATCAACCGTCGTATGTCGATCGGCGAAGCGAAAGCGCGTCGTGCGAAGAAAGAGATGGTTGAAGCAAACTTACGTCTGGTTATTTCGATCGCGAAGAAATACACCAACCGTGGTCTGCAGTTCCTCGATCTGATTCAGGAAGGTAACATCGGCCTGATGAAAGCGGTTGATAAGTTTGAATACCGTCGTGGTTATAAGTTCTCAACTTATGCGACCTGGTGGATCCGTCAGGCTATCACCCGTTCTATCGCTGACCAGGCGCGTACCATCCGTATCCCGGTGCATATGATTGAGACCATTAACAAGCTCAACCGTATTTCGCGCCAGATGCTCCAAGAGATGGGCCGTGAGCCAACGCCGGAAGAGCTGGCCGAACGTATGCTGATGCCAGAAGATAAAATCCGTAAGGTGCTGAAAATCGCTAAAGAGCCGATCTCTATGGAGACGCCGATTGGTGATGATGAAGATTCACATCTGGGCGATTTTATCGAAGACACCACGCTGGAGCTGCCGCTGGATTCTGCGACCTCAGAGAGCCTGCGTTCAGCCACCCACGATGTGTTGGCAGGCCTGACTGCACGTGAAGCGAAAGTTCTGCGTATGCGTTTCGGTATCGATATGAACACCGACCACACGCTGGAAGAGGTAGGCAAACAGTTTGACGTTACCCGTGAGCGTATTCGTCAGATCGAAGCCAAGGCGCTGCGTAAGCTGCGTCACCCAAGCCGCTCTGAAGTGCTGCGTAGCTTCCTTGACGATTAATCCTCGTTGAGACGAAAAACCCCGGCTTGCCGGGGTTTTTTATTGCCTTCAAAACGGCGTCAGCCCTTTCTCCCGCATCATTTTGCGCGCTTTATCGCTCTGCAGATACTTCACGAACTGCGCTGCCGCCTTGGGTTGCTGCGTACTGCGGGTAATTACCGCGCCGTACAGGGTATCCTGCTGCACCGCAGGCGGGATCAATCCTACGATGGTGATGCCTTTCACCGCCTGCAGTTCGCTGTTCTGCTGGAAGCCCAGCTCCGCTTTGCCCTCCGCCACCGCCTCGCCTACCGGTGTGGCCGGAATCACCGACACTTTACTCGCCGTCTTCTGCCCTAACGCCAGTTTGTCCAGCATCTTACTTTGAATGTATTTGCCGCTGGCGCTGTCCGACACTGCAATGCTAGAGGCTTCGGTTAACACCTGTTTGAACTTCGCCACCGTGCTGATATCTGGCGGCGTCATGCCCTGTTTCACCGCCATCGCGATATAGGAGTGCGCCAGCACCTGATGGCTTTTACCCTCGACCCATTTCGCCTGCTCCAGCGGTTTGATGGCGTAATCGACCATCACCAGCACATCGGCATTATCCTTCCGTTTTAATCGATTTGGGATCGCCTGCGGTGTATCACCCATCGACGGCGCGGCTTCCAGTTGCAGGGTATTGCCGGTTTGCTGCAGATAGTCCTGTTTTAAGCTCTCAATCACCGGGTACATGCCACCGGAGCTAAACACTTTTAACGTTTCAGCCTGCGCGCCCTGTTGCGCCAGCACCACGAGCGCCGCCAGCGCGAATATGCGTTTCATCATCCCTCTCCTTTTTGCCATAAAGAGTTGGGTTTAGTCAGAAACAGCAGATTGAACAACAACAGGACCGCGCTAAGCGGAGCCAGCTCACGCGTTAATCTGTAACCAATCATGAAGTTGGCGATAGGCCGCCGCCATTTCATCCAGCGAGGCGCGGTTCAAACCACTGGGATTAGGCAGCACCCACAGTCTGGTCTCACCCAACATTTGCGGCTGCTCGCCCCACTCCACCTTGCGCTGACGAAACGCCCGCTGGTACGCATCCTTGCCCAACACCGCCAGTGCGCGCGGTTGATAGCGTAAGATCTTCTCCTGCAGACGCGCTCCGCCATCACGCAGCTCATCCCCAGCCAACTCGTTAGCCTGAATCGTCGGACGCTCAACCAGCATGGTGATGCCACAGCCGGTTTCCAGTAGTCTCTGCTCCTGCTCTGGCTTCAACAACTCTCGGGTGAAACCCGCCTGATGGATCACCTTCCAGAAACGATTGCCGGGATGGGCAAAGTGAAAGCCGGTGTGCGCCGAGGATTTTCCCGGATTGATGCCGCAGAACAGCACCTGTAAATCGGGTGCTATGATGTCCTGAATATCGTGTTCGCTCATGCGCTCTCCAGCCCTGCCCGTTGTTTCACCGCACGACGACTGACCGCCAGCATGGTGCGGGCTTCCTCGTCATCCGGACAGGCTCGTGCCAGCGCCACGGCACCGACCATTTCAGCCAGTATGCTGCTTGCCACTTCATCAGCCTGTGGATGCTTTAATTCACGCAGCGCCTGCGCCAGTCGTTGCTTCACGGCATCACGACGCTGCGAAAACAGCGTGCGCGTCTCGATGGGCAGATGGGCGATCTCACTGACTAAGGCGGGCATCGGACAGCCCTCACCCGGCGTATTGCGGTGATGCTCAGAGAGATAGTTGTCGATCAACTGCGTCAAACGCTCCGCCGGATCTTCCAGATTGACGATGGCCGCGAAACGCTGCGCGGAATCAGCAAACATCTCCGCTATCACCGCTTCAACCAGCGCTTCGCGCGAGGCAAAGTGCGCATAAAACCCGCCGTGAGTCAGACCCGCGCGCTTCATCAGTGCCGCCACGCCAATGCCTTCCGTGCCGCATTCACGCATCACTACTGCGGCTTCATCCAGTATGCGCTGCCGCGTACGCGCTTTGTGGCTCAGCTTTTCCATCGTTCACCGTCCTGCTCATCGTTGATGCCAATCAGTGTAATTATTACGATCATCATATTCCAGCTTGACGATAAATATGATGATCGTCATATTAAGCCTATCAAATATGACAACCATCATTTACAGGAACCGACCATGACACAACAACTGGCTTTGATCACCGGCGCATCCAGCGGCATTGGCGCAACTTACGCAAAACAACTGGCCGCTCGCGGCAGCAATCTGATTCTGGTGGCGCGCGATGCAGCACGTCTTGATGCACTTGCCGCATCACTGCGTGAAGCTCATGGCGTGGAGGTCAGTGTGCTGGCGGCGGATCTCTCTCAAGCGGATGACCTGGCGAAAGTGGCGCGTGAGCTGCGCGAGAACCGCGACATCACGATGCTGGTGAACAACGCGGGAATGGTGGTGGAAGGTGAATTTACCGACGCCGACATTCAACCGATTCAAACCATGCTGTCTCTCAACATCATCGCGCTGACCGAACTGGCCCACAGTGCGGCGCAGGGCTTCCTTGCACGCGGACAAGGCACCATCGTGAATATCGCGTCTGTAGTTGCGCTGGTGCATGAGATGATGAATGGCGCCTACAACGCCAGTAAAGCTTATGTGCTGTCGCTGACGCGCAATATGGACCGCGAGTTGGCGGGCAGCGGCGTGGTGCTGCAGGCGGTATTGCCCGGTTTCACGCGCACCGAGATCTTCGATCGTGCTGGAAAATCGATTAATGAGATCCCCGCCGAGAAGATGATGGAGGTTGAGGATCTGGTCGCCGCTGCGCTGCGTGGGCTGGATGCTGGTGAGCTGATTACCATCCCATCGGTGGAAGACATGGGCCTGTGGCAGAAGCTGGATGAAGCGCGTAGCGCGATGATTCCGTTTATCTCGCTGAATAAGCCTGCTTCACGTTATTTGTAAGAGTTAGAGTTTATGGGTAAGGCGCGTGGTGCGTCTTGTCTCAAAAACAGATCGGGGTTGGGTGGTTTGGATGATCATTCGTTGTAAGAAGGGATTTTTGTTTGGAGATCAATGACTCATGCATTGTTCTAATTTTCACCAACCGATTGGCGAACGCTGGATCACCTATCCGAGATACTTTATAATCCCCGCTCCGCTGGCCCCTTAGCTCAGTGGTTAGAGCAGGCGACTCATAATCGCTTGGTCGCTGGTTCAAACCCAGCAGGGGCCACCAAATTTAGTGATTAAAATCATGATAATAAGCCACCTCTTACGGTGGTTTTTTTGTTTCTGTGTTTTGCAGTGGCGATAAAATGGCGATGGTTTTTTACCCCCATGCCTTTCAAAGCTGTTCATAATTGCCCGGTGAAGAACTCGCCATCGACGAACTCAAATATGGCGAACTGCATCGCCAGAATGCGGACGATCTCGATAAGTCGTAGTATTTTGTGCAAGTGAAATGGCTTGAAACCCTCAGTGAGCAGGAAGCCAGGAGCGAGGTTGGGTTCTTCGGCAGTCAAAATACCGTTTCCCAAGTGACGGCACACTGTTGAAAGATTGAAAATCACTTCAGATACTGGAATACGAACGAGTAAAATTTTCCAGAATCCCGGCACATCTTAATGATGGTCCTTCTCATACTGAACTCCCTTAAATAGCCCTTTTACAAAACGCTTCATACTCGCCCAAACGGCTTAAAACCAGCTCATATGGATACATTCAGTATCGTCACTCACACAACGAATGTGCACCTCTACACAGATTTGAAAGGTTCTAAGCCCGCTGAATTGACCTTATAACTCGAATGGATACATATTAATAACGCAAAGGAATGATTTCCAAATGTAAGGAAACAATATGTATCACAGCGATTCGATACTCACAGGCATTAAAGCCGATGAGTTGATGGCATCACAGCTTGAAAAAGCGCTTTTGGGTGTAAAAGACCAAGCTCTTCTACAAGCCAGTAAAATTGGCGACGGCGCAACGCGTTTGATGTATTACACATCTTGCTTCACCGATAACTATCAAGATGTATGTGCAAAGCTAAAAGAAGAAGATCTGCGCTTTCTCGATGGTATTTCCGAAGTTGTCAAACGGCGTGACATTATCTACAGACTGGTTTACATCTATTTTGAAGAAATCTTTAGATTTAAAACACGTGAACAACTTGCAGCAATCAAGTCTGGTTTATTAAAAGCAGGTGTGATCATCTCCGCCAGCACACTAAACAACCAGGCTTTTGTCATCGGAATAACAACCATTGTGTGCCTTGGCATTAGCTTTAACTCATCCATTGTCGCCTGGACAGGCAAGGCCGCTGCACTGACCGTAACCGGGCTAGGGCTATATGGCATAGTACAACAAGCTGCTGATAGTGCTGAACGGCTTAGGCTACAAGCACCGATATATTATCATGCCCTTCACATGCAAAGACTCGAAATGATGTATTTCCTCGTCGAGCCTACTTTTATGAAAGCTAGAGCATTTGATGGTGATATTACCGACGTAATAATTAACATGGTGAAGTAGGCATGAGAAAATTTCTCAAACAATGGCTGAAGGCCCAGGCATCATATTTTTTCTGGGGCTACATTCCGCTTATTTTCATTCTTACTTTCGGAGTAATTGCCGTAACGTACTTCCGCACCTATGCACTACAGGCAACAGGTATTTTTATAATACTGACCTTTGGGTTTGTTACCTGGTTTAACCGTCCTCGTTAAATTTAAAAGGAACTTAATTATGTCAACTCCAGCTCATTTATGGCTAACAGATGAAAACGGATCACCAATCGTTGGTGAATGCCTGATGCCCACACGGCTCGGTTCAATAGAAATGCGCACTCTGACGCATAACATCACAATCCCAACTGATAGGAACACTGGAAGACTAACCGCAACTCGACTCCACGCACCGATTGTGTTCCAGAAAGAATTTGATCAGACAACACCTTTATTATTTCGCGCTCTGTGCCAAGGAAGAACGCTTAAATCAGCAACAATCAAGATGTACAGGATTAACGAAGCCGGAATCGAAACTGAATATTTTAACATTGTGTTGGAAAACGTAAAAATCACCAGTATTACCCCATCACTCGTACCCTCAGGCATTGCAAGTACACACATGGAAAATATCGAGATCCGTTATGAAACAATCATGTGGAAGTATGTTGAGGGAAATGTACAGTTTAAAGATGGTTGGAACGAGCGAATGATCGCTTAATAAAATAGCCATCACCTGGCGTTGTTAAGCCGTGTCGACGTCAGAAACAAGCTTGACGTTGGCGTGGTCTCCCGCTCATGAGTCACCAGGAGTTCAGAAAATTCACCTTGGATTTTTCTGATGTTCGGCAATGCCTATGCCGAGATGCGCCGCAACACGCAGGGTGCCCTGCTCCCCGTTGATTAATACACCTCGATGTTAGTAATATCTTTGCCCAATTACATTTCCCGGCAGTCACACGAAGGTGGGATATCTTTCGGCAAACATCTTCTGATAAACCATCAAGTAAGCTCACTCTCGGCCTATAAAAATCCCGTTAAGCACAACGATAATAAAAAATGCTAAGTCGAGCCACCAGCACTAAAATCACCAAACAAAAAATCTACCGCTCTGTAGCTAGTTCAACGGCTATTGAAACGGGTGAAGCTGTAAAGAAAATTGAGCAAAATCTTGAGCAGTACAAAGTTAAGGCAAAAGTTATCGGTTCAGCTCGCTAATTCGGTAAATATCATCATCACTCACTTGAATAGCGGTTCACAGCCAGGTATCCAAATATTCAGTTCTTAACGGTCTTTATCCATTCATCAACTAATAGTTATCTCCTCACTGGTGTGAGCTATCCCTAATAACGTGCCACCAACATATCATATTGACCAATCTGCTCCTGCTTTTTATCGAACAACCCAATAACATGCCGTTATTTTATTTGCGAAGAATAAATTGAATAACCTACTATTACATACATCAGCTAACGCATAAAAAAAAAAGAAATTTATTTTAATCCCGAATCTTCCACCCCTAATATAAAACTTCTTATCCCATAGAGCGTAATGATTGCCAACACAACAGAGAAAATGACAAAACATACAAGCAGCGAAAGCAGAGGATTGACTATACCTCCCAAACTAGTGAAATCACTCAGAAGAGCAAGCTGTTCAGAGGTAAAGGTACGAAGAATGATCTCCGGTATAATTAGAATATAAATAATAACAACCAATACATAAATTAAGGTTTTTTTAGCCTTTTTCATCTTCTTTCTTGCCCTTGCTAATGAACATGATCAAAAATTGAGTAAAGGATACATCATGGAGCGAAGGTATGTCACAGACCTATTTACAGCTGAAGATGCAGTCCAATAAGCAGCTAGCGGTAGCATTAACTCATTCATTAAGCCAGATCCATGCCGATCAGATATCCACTATAGATATGTTCAAGATGGGTGCACAGCGGCTCACCAACTATGGATCCTGCTTTGACCCTAATGAATATTATCGTAGCTCATGCCGTGATACCTGGAGAGAGGACAAAAGGTTAGTTCTAGCGTTAGGTGAGATCTATAAAAGGAAAGACGTAGCATTAGATATGGTCGAAATATATTTTCGTAAGACCTTCACAAAGCTCGGTGACCAAAAAAGCAATAATCTCGTCTCTCATATCCAAAAAATGTTAGGGATAGCAGCAGAACACGCTTCAACTAAATCCAGCAAATTGGCCCTATCACTCACGATTGCCAATTTGGTGCTCGGTAGCGCCGATTTTAAGAATAAGCATATCAAGCTCGTTAACTCATTTTCCACATGGTTTGTGAATGGAGCTACGCTTTACGCCAAGGCACAGACAGCTGCCTCAGCAGTCAATCAATTAAAATTTCAAGATCCTGCATACTATCAAGCCCTATCAAGAGAAAATATTGAAATGCTTTACTTCCTCATTGCACCACAAATGTCTGAAATCATCTATCAGGTGAAATCGGGTGATAACAATGAAGAAAAAATTGCAGGTGCTTTATACGAGATTTTGAAAAGATGAAGAGAGCACTTTTGTGGTTAATTCAGTCATTCATCTACCTCATACCCCTCGCAGCCCTTGTGGCAGGTATCTATATATTCGTACGATTCATTCCAAATTATGCTGCATTCCTGAGTATATCTTGGGTGATCTTTGTTTCCTTCATATACATCAAATACAACAGATGGTATTGAATATTTTCAATACCATCTGTCAGTACTCTATTTTAACTTCCGACCCAAGTCATCGATGATAGAACTTCCCCACATCTGGAGGAAACGAAATCGTATCGCAACCCATCACTCCCCTTCCAATCCAAAAACCTGCCACCTTACCGAACTCACGCCCTTCTCCAGACTGATCCTACCCACCAGATTCTCCAGCTGATCCGTCATGCTCGGTTTCCCCAGCACTTCGGCATTCACCTCCATACGGTGTGGCGGATCCATATCCTCGCTATGCAGTGATTGCAGGCGCAAGCCGCTGCCACCGAGGCTGTGCAGCATCAGGCTGCGCACCTGCACTTCATCCTGCGCCAGACAGATGATCTGCACTTTGTAGTGCTGCACCACTTCTTCAGCCGGCACCAGGCTTTGGCGATTGATCCCTTGCGCCAGATCGCGCAGCAGAATGTTGGCACAGAGGATCACCATGCAGCCGATTGCCGCTTCCAACAGCAATCCCATGCTGCACAACACGCCTACGGCGGCGGTACACCAAAGGGTTGCGGCGGTGTTCAGTCCGCGCACGTTGAGACCATCGCGCATGATCACGCCGCCACCGAGAAAGCCGATACCGGAGACCACATAAGCCGCGACGCGTGAGGCATCGGTGGCGATGCCGGGTACGCTTTGCGTCATCAACACAAATAAACACGCGCCGGTGCTGACCAGCGCATTAGTGCGCAAACCGGTCATACGTTGGCGAAGCTGGCGCTCGCTGCCAATCAGCGCGCCCAGAACCAGCGCGACAGTGACGCGCAGTAAAAAGATTTTCCAATCCATCATAAACCTCACTCCGCCGCTTCATGTGACGGAACATCAGGGGGTAATAAATGGATTACAGCCGGTGCCATTACCGCTGAAATTCAGCAGCATCACGCCAAAAAAGAGGGGGAGATTCAGGAAGGAAATCCACCGTCTTAACGCACGGTTAAGACAGCGTAGAGGGCTATCTTACCGCAGGGACCTTTTGTAATCGTTCGGGACAGGTGTCCAAGGCTTTTATCCTCATGGGTAAAAATTCGCCGGGATTCTAAACCCCGCGCCCTGTTATGGCTACTCTGAATAGCGCTTTCGTTTAGGTTGGGTTCAAGACACCTCGATCCGGTTACCCGCGCTGTTGATGCCTTTAATCACCGTGCTATCTTACCCACTCGCTTTACCGCAACCGGATCAACAGCAATGGCAAAACAACGTGTAGGAATCGTGTTTGGCGGCAAGTCCGCTGAGCATGAAGTGTCGTTACAATCAGCAAAAAACATCCTCGAAGCGATTGATAAGAGCAAATATGAGGTGATGTTGCTGGGCATTGATAAACAGGGCGAGTGGCATCTGAATGAGGCATCAGGCTTTCTGCTGAATGCTGATAATCCAGCGTTGATTGCCCTGAACCGCTCAGGCGAAAACGTGGCGCTGGTGCCGGGCAGTGCTTCGCAGCAGCTGATTAGCCGCCAGCAGGCACAACCGCTGTCACAGCTGGATGTGATCTTCCCGATTGTTCACGGCACCCTGGGTGAAGATGGATCGTTGCAGGGCTTGCTGCGCATGGCTAACCTGCCATTTGTCGGTTCGGATGTACTGGGATCGGCGGTGAGTATGGACAAAGACTTCACTAAGCGCTTACTGCGTGATGCAGGATTGAAAGTGGCACCATGGATTAGTGTCACTCAGGCGCAGCGTGCTCGTCTGGATGCGCAAGCCGTGGTCGATCAGTTTGGATTACCGCTGTTTATCAAGCCAGCCAATCAGGGTTCGTCCGTCGGCGTGAGTAAAGTGGATCGCGTTGAAGATTTGGCGGCAGCGCTTGATCTGGCCTTTACCTTCGATCGCAAAGTGCTGATCGAACAAGGCATTAAAGGTCGCGAGATTGAGTGTGCGGTGCTGGGTAATGATGAACCAGAAGCCAGCCCGTGCGGTGAAGTGGTGGTGCATGATGCCTTTTACTCCTACGACACCAAATATATCAGCGCAGACGGCGCGCAAATCGTGGTGCCTGCTGCCATCACTGAGCAAGAAAGCACAGCGATTCGTGAGGTGGCGATCCGCGCTTTCCAGGCGCTGGAGTGCTTCGGCATGGCGCGCGTAGATGTGTTCCTGACGGAGCGTGGCGAGATTGTGGTGAACGAGGTGAATACCTTGCCGGGCTTCACCAATATCAGCATGTATCCGAAGTTATGGCAGGCGGCAGGATTGAGCTACAGCGATTTGATTACGCGGTTGATTGAGCTGGCGCAGGCGCGACATCAGCAGAGCAGCCAGTTAAAAAGCAGCGTTTAATCAGTAAGATCAGAGCCGTTTCCTGGTGTGCATGAAGGTACAACTGAGCACGTGGGTAACGGATCAGACCGGGCACACAGGTAACACTTTTTGCTGGTCTGGCTAACGTTGCTGTGGGTATCGTGCACGGCCCCATAAAGGCCAGCCCGATCGCAAAGGAATCACGCATCCATGCAGATCGGCCGCCGCTCCCGGCGGCGGACGCTTTGCTCTTCGGGCTGGCCTTTACGGGGCTTTTAGCATGGTTATTGCTGTAGCCGGTGCTGGCATCGACATGCTCACCAACCGTAGCGATGCAATCTATTGCCCTTTGCGCTGCAGCCAGTGTTGGCATCAATATCCTCCCCCACCGTTGCGGCGCAGTTTATTGCGCATTTGCGCTGCAGCCAGTGATGGCATCAGTATTCTCCCCAACCGTCGCGGCACAATCTATTGCCCTTTGCATACCTCAGGCCACGTCATTCACCATGCTGCGGGGTTCCATCGCCGGAGAGGTTTGATTGCGGCCATTGCGCTTAGAGAGATAGAGATTCTTATCCGCCGCTGACACCAGGCGATTGATCACGCCAGGCCACTCGCGTTCGTTGATGCCGCTGCCGCGCGCCAGACCTAGACTGGCAGTCACGGTCACGGTGTTGCCCTGAATCCAGAACTTCTCTTTGACCATCGCCTGACGGATGGCTTCCGCCAGTTGATACAGTTGCAGGTGGCTGTAGTCAAACACCACCACCACAAACTCCTCGCCGCCAAAGCGACACACCATGCCGCGATTACCCACCACTTTCTGGATGCGACGCGCAATCTCTTCCAGTACGCCATCACCGGCATCATGGCCGAAGTTGTCGTTGATCGCTTTGAAATAGTCGACATCCAGCATTAAGACGCCTGCTTCGCGCTGCAGGGAGAAAGGCTCTTGCTTCAGGCTTTCATATAAGCCTGATCGCGACAGCAGCTGAGTAAGGAAATCGAAGTTAGCACGCAGCGCCAGGCGATGATTAAGCTGGCGGACCGCATCCATACTTACTGCCACCAGCAGTGGGCTTAAGGCCACGGTGGCAACACCCAAGCGCGCCGATGTCAGGTGGCTGATAGGCAGCAGCGCGTCATCGCCCTGAATATTCATCACACCATGTGAAACGAGAACGATCTCAGTGATGCCGGTAATCAGGATCACCAAGCTTGTAACAGGAATCGGTAACACGATGGCGCACCAGATCAGCGCCGGCACCGGGAAGGTCAGGCTGCCTGCGCCACCAATCATTGCGCCCATGGTTAATGAGAGTACCACCGCCGCCAGCGGCAACAGCTTGCCGGGATGCAGCAAGGCGCGTGGGGAAACACTGCGCAGAGAGCGCGCCAGCATCACCGGTAACAGCATTAATGAGGTGGAGAACTGCTCGCTAAACCAGTCGCCCCAGGCCACCACAAAGCGTGCATTGAAATCGATATCCTGCGCCCATGCGCCCCAGGTCGCACAGGCGGCGGCCCCGAGAAAACAGGCCGGGAAGATGCGCATCGCATTGAATACCTGGCTGTTAGCGGAAGGTGGCTGCAGATGCTTAATCAGCATACTGACTGAAACGAGGATAAACAGGATATTAGCGAAGTTGACCGTCACGGCGGGCAGCGCCCAGCCTGAGAACACCGTGTCGTTAAAAATCATCGCAGCAAAACACACCAGATAACTGGAGGTGGTATGCAGGAAAGGATTGCGCACCATCAAACCGGCAATCAGTGCATTCACCGGCCAAAACAGTGAAAATTCCTCAGGAATGCGCAGATGACTGCCAATAAAGCAGAAAAAAAGCGTAATGAGGAACAGCGAGAGTGCATTCTTTTTTAAATTATTCTCAGCAAACAGCTTAACGCGCATACGTCTGAACCCTGTGACCTGGAAATCGCTGCTCTCTGCCCACGGGCATCAGCAAGCATTAAACCTGAAATACCCGTGTGATGATTCGGCAATTAAGCGGGTGTTCGTCAACCTACTCTGCGACTGGGGGTGCTCAATCGCTGCAATTATGCCCTGCAAATAAAAAAATCGGATATCCGAGATATCCGATTTTTACCTTAAAAACCCGTTTTTAAGCAAAGTGATATTGCTATTTCACCGCAACTGGCCACTGACTCAGACGAATACCACGCTGAGGGGCGTTTTCACCGAAATCCTTCAGGACCGCTTTGACGTCCGGGTCCATGTACCTGGCGTTATCATGATCGACAATCACCGTGCTGTTTTCCGGGATCTCCGCCAGCAAACCCTGCAATTTCGGGTTGTGCATAAAGGTCAGATTCTGCTGGAAGCGCAGGACGTAGTGATCATCATGGCGGGTTAACTGCAACGCATTACGATGGCTCTTATAAATGCTGTAGAGGATCTGCGTGGCGATCCCGATGCCAATACCTGCCAACATGCCAAACACGATAATGCCGCCAATGGTGGCGAGAAAAGGAACGTACTGCTGCGCCCCCATACGGAATTGCTCAACGAACAGGCGCGGCGTCGCCAGCTTGTAGCCGGTGTACAACAGCACGGCCGCGAGGCTGGCTAACGGAATGGTATTTAGCAGATCGCTGAACCACAGCCCGCAAATCAACAACAGCGCGCCGTGGATCAAAATGGAAAGCTTGCTTTGCGCCCCGACGCTGACGTTCACCGAGCTGCGTACAATCACGGCGGTGATAGGCATCGCACCCAGCAAGCCAGCCGTCAGGTTGCCGACGCCTTGGGCGAACATCTCTTTATTAGGTGACGGCGCCGGATGCTGAGAGCGCAACTTTTTCAGTGCCTCCTGGCTCAGCAACGTTTCCAGGCTTGCCACCAGCGCCAGCGTCACGGCGACCACCCAAACCGACGGATTTTGCCATGCCAGCCAGTCCGGCGTTTCCAGTTCAGCCGCCAGTGCCGACAGGCTGTCAAAGGCCGGCAAGACGATGCGGGGCAGCCCTTCCGCCAGGCTTGGCAACAGGCGATCGCCAAACAGCGTCGCCATACAACCGAACAGCACCGCGACTAACGGCCCCGGGATCCAGCCCAGCGCCTTAACCGATTTCACTACGGGAGTGGTCCACAGCCACAAAATCGCCAGGCCGATGCCTGCTACCAACATCGCACTGAGAGAAAACTGGAAATCGCCCTGCACCAGCGAGACCAGCTCGGCATCCCCCGCTGCACCGAGTGCGACGGGGACCTGCTGCATAATCAACAAAATACCGATTGCAGCCAACATCCCTTTAATCACGCTACTCGGCACCAGGGAAATAAAGCGACCGGCGCGCAGCACGCCGAACAGGCACTGCAACACGCCCGCCAGAATCAATGCGGTGAGAAAAGCCGAGAAGCTGCCGAGTGTTTCGATCGACGCGACCACAATGGTGACCAGACCCGCTGCCGGGCCACTAACCGCAAAACGTGATGGGCTCAGCGAGGTGACCAGCAGGCCACCGATCACGCCAGTAAGCAGCCCGGCAAAAGGCGGTAAACCGCTGGCCTGCGCAATGCCTAAACAGAGCGGCAGGGCCACCAAAAACACCACCAGTCCGGCGGGTACATCCTGACGCAGTGTATTCAGATTCATGGCACAGGTCCCTCGGCAAATGGCTGGGCCAGCTGTTTCAGCGGACCGATCCACAACAAATGTGGTTTGTGCTGATGCAGATACTGCGCAAAATAATCTGGATTACGCTCAAGGCGCTGTAATGCCCCGCTGCAATTTTTCGCTAATAAGGGTTTTAGTATCGTCATAATTATCTTTTCTCTACTGCCAGAAATAGGATTTTCAGGCTGAGCCACAGGAGTTTAAAAGCCGCAAGGACAGGCGGTGAAAGGCAAAATCCGCGATCCTTCACAGAAATTGTTTATAGCTGCTAATGCTTGGTGTTGCATGCTGAATATTTCCACGCGCCATAAAACAACACGTTCTGTAAAATTAACGTCAAAAAATGTCATTCGAACGTAATTTAGTGCAAGCGAGAGAGTTGACTTGAGAATCAG
The DNA here is from genome assembly GCF_030053355.1 of Pantoea sp. EA-12. Lineage (NCBI taxonomy): Bacteria > Pseudomonadati > Pseudomonadota > Gammaproteobacteria > Enterobacterales > Erwiniaceae > Pantoea > Pantoea sp. EA-12. The sequence goes on from NZ_JASGBY010000005.1 coordinate 331,203, forward strand.
CATATTAAATAAATATCAATCAATTAAGACGAGATTTAAATCATTCATTTCAAATGAAATGACAAAAATATACACGCACTCTCTTTATGCCTATGCACTGGTATGGTGATATAAACATTTTGGGGTGAGAAAAATCTTAATTATAAAATTTATGATTAGCGTGATTCACCGGACGAATATTAAATTAGCGGCATTTTTCTCTAAAATACTACCAACAACAAAGCAAGATATCAGGAAAATAATGAGGGTAATAATAATGACGAAGAAAAGTAAATATGACTGGTCCTGAATGAAGGATTAATAGCGCCTGCCAGAGAGGCGCTATTTCGCTTGACGAATTATTTACCGTTCCACGCTTTCAGGCGAGCTTCACGGACCTGAAGCTGCTGTTCCGGCGTCAGCTTATTGTAGTTTTCCGCCATGCCGCTTTCCCAGTCACCGTACAGTGGATTAGGCAGCACGATAAACTGGGTGCCAAAACGCTGATGATTAAGGCTAACGAACTGCTGGCGTTGCGCATTGCCCTGATGCCAGGTTCCACCGCCGAAGTCATTCAGGTTATCGCCCACATACAGCACCACGTTGTAGCCGGCATTTTTGATGGCATCAAAACGATCCTGTTTGTTGGAGTTCCCGGTGCTGAGGCGCACGGTTTGGTCGCTGACGCCGCTGAAGCCCAGCTTGTTGAGGTTATCCACTGTCGCCGCGTAATCCTTTTGGTCGCGGTTGGAGACGTAGAACATGGTGCCACCATGGCTGTTCACGTAGTTGGCAAACTCTACTGCGCCCGGCACCGCAGTGGCCTGACGCGCCTGAGTCCAGGCGGACCAGGTTTTACCGGAGAACGGCTGACCGTTTTTCGCCTGCCATGCGCTGTAGGCGCTGTTATCGATCATGGTTTCATCCAGATCGACGATCACCGCTTTAGGCTTGCCCGCCAGCGAAGGGGCGGCATCAAATGCCATACGGGCGCTGTTGAATGCCTGCCAGCTTAACGCCTGATATTCCCCAGACTGCTGGAACCAGTTCACCGCCAATACCGATTGCTGGCTGAGTTGCTGCTGAGCCTGCTGTTTGGCGGGTTGTGCGCATCCTGTCAGCAGCAGCGCAAGCATGCCGGACGCCGCCAGCAACGTGGTGTTTTTCATCATTTCATCCTTAAGTGATTATGGTCAGTTTGTGTAAAGCTTTAAAAATGTAGCAGTTAACGTAAGCTGTGGGCAGAAGAAAGCTGCCGCCCAGTCAAAGGAGACACTTATGTCACATGCCGGACCGCGCTCAACCCTGCTTGATGCTCTGCCATGGGTTGATTATGCCTTTCAGCCTGCGGGCCAACCGGTGCCCACCGATGCGGCTTATGGCCAGCAGCGCCATACCGCCACCGTGGTGCTGGCGACGCAGAATCAGCCGCCGAAAAGCTGTGAATCAGATGGCGTAATCGGTGACGATCACCTGCCCGTGGCGGTCTATACCGCAGACTGCCTGCCGGTGCTGTTTGCCGATACCCAGCACCATCTGGTTGCGGCGGTGCACGCAGGGCTAAAAGGGACGCTGGCAGGCGTGCTGAACAGCGCGATTGATGGCCTGCTGGCGCGCGGCGCTCGCCCTGACACGCTGCGTGTCGCCATTGGCCCGGCGATTGGGCCATGCTGCTATGAGTTGGGTAAGGATTTAGTGGCAGAGATGCAGCAGCGTGATGATTTACCTAAATTAAAATGGGCCAGCCAGCAACCGCAAAATAGCGCGGCGATCCGTCCGCAGGCCCGCGCGCATCATCAGGGTGTCTGGTTTGATTTGCCGCATCTGGCGCGGGGATTGTTGTTACAGCGCGGTATGGCGGCGCAACACATTGAGCTGCTGAATGTGTGCACCTATTGCATGGCAGAGTCGGGATCGAGCTATCGCTTCAACACCCATTTTGACAGCGGCTTCCAGTCACGTTTTTCGTGGATTCGCCGCCGGGATTGATGGCTTCACGTCCCTGTGAAGCCGTGACCTCAGTGGATGATGGCGTTGAGTGCCAGCACACCCGCCAGGCCGAGGATGGAGATCAGCGTCTCCATCACTGTCCAGGTTTTCAGGGTTTCCACCACGCTGAGGTTGAAGTAACCCTTGAACAACCAGAAACCCGGATCGTTAACGTGTGAGGCGATCACACTGCCCGATCCCACCGCCAGCACCATCAATGCCGGATCGGCATGGGTCGCAGCAATGATCGGCGTGACGATCCCCGCCGTGGTGATCGCGGCCACCGTCGCCGATCCCAGTGCGATACGCAGCATGGCGGCCACGGTCCAGCACATCAACAGCGGAGAGAGCGACGATCCTTTCATCATGTCGGCAATGTAGTTACCGACGCCGCTGTCCACCAGCACCTGCTTAAAGGCACCGCCGCCAGCAATGATGAACACGATCATGGCGATGGCGGCAATCGACTCGCCGCACATATCCATCACCTCTTCCATCTTGCGTCCATTGCGCAGGCCCAACGTCAGCACCGCAATCACCACCGCGATAAACAGCGCCACCGCTGGGTTGCCGATGAACTCAAAGAACTGACGCAGCGGGTTCTCTTTTGGCGTGGTCAGCTCAAACACGGCGGCAATCGCCATCAGCACCACTGGGATCACCGCCGCAAAAATACTGATACCGAAGCCTGGCATCTCATCTTCACTGAAGATTTTCGGGTTGTACAACCCTTCCGGCGGCGACTTCTCAAAGCTCTTGAGGAATTTCGAGAAGATCGGCCCAGCCACGATCACCGTAGGAATGGTGATGATCATGCCGTACAGCAAGGTAGTGCCGAGATTCGCACCAAAGATGGTGGCGATGGCAGTTGGACCGGGATGCGGCGGCAGGAAGCAGTGCGTCACGGAGAGCGCAGCCACCATCGGTACGCCGACGTACAGCAGGGGCAAACCGGCCGCGGCGACGATGGTGAACACCAGCGGCAGCAGCAACACGAAGCCCACTTCGTAGAACATCGCCAGGCCGACGATCAAGCCGGTGACCACCAACGCCCATTGCAGCCGTTCCTTACCAAAAGCCGCAATCAGGGTGGTGGCAACACGCTGTGCCGCACCGGTATCCGATACCAGCCGCCCGAGCATGGCACCGAAGCCGAGGATCATCGCTAATCCGCCGAGCGTTGAACCGATACCTTTCTGGATCGAGGCCATCACGTTAAGCGGTGTCATGCCTTCGGCAATCCCGACCACAGCTGAGACAAACACCAACGCAATGAAGCCGTTAACCTTGAAAACAATCATTAACACCAGCAGCAGTATCACACCCAGCACAATAATGGTTATTGGCATTTTTTATTATCCTTAGAAATACAGAGGGGTGATTAAGGTTTAGGCGCGGCCCGGCAATAATGCCAGCCGCGCCATGGCATTACACGGCGACGCGCATACCACCATCAACAAACAGCAGATGACCATTCACGAAATCAGAGGCACCAGAAGCGAGGAACACAGCCGCACCAATCAGCTCTTCCGGTTTACCCCAACGAGCAGCTGGAGTGCGTTTGGTAAGCCAGCCGGTGAAGGCAGGATCGTCGGCCAGCGCCTGCGTCATTTCAGTGACGAAGTAGCCCGGTGCGATAGCGTTCACCTGGATGTTATGACGTGCCAGCTCGACGCACATGCCGCGCGTCAACATGGTCACCGCCCCTTTTGAGGCAGCATAAGGCGTGATAGTGTCGCGGCCCAGCTCGCTCTGCATCGAACCAATATTGATGATCTTGCCGCGTTGACGATCGACCATTTTCTTCGCCACGGTTTGTGACACCAAAAACACCGCGGTCTGGTTAACGGCAATCACGTCATTCCAGTCCTGCTCTGGGAATTCCAGGAATGGACGACGACGCTGAATGCCGGCATTGTTGACCAGAATATCGATCGGCCCCCACTCCGCTTCAATCTCATCCACCGCTTGTTGCACCTGGGCAGACTGCGTCACATCAAAGGCTTTGGCGTGCGCGCGCAGGCCCAGCTCGCGTAATTTTGCGGCGCCCTTCTCTGCGCCCTCAGCGGTGGTGGCGTTAATAATCACTTCCGCGCCGGCTTCACCTAAACCCCGTGCCAGCAGAAAGCCGATGCCGCGCGCAGAACCGGTGAGCAATACACGTTTGCCTTCGAGGGAAAATAACTGACTCATCACTGCTCCTTAAAAGGTTAACTGAACTTTCGCTGCACGGGTTTTGTCCCCGGCAAACTGCAATGCTGCATCGATGTCCTGCAAATCGTATTCACCGCTGAACAACGGCAGCGGTTGCACTACGCCGGTCGCCAGCCACTCCACGGCGGTGTTGAACTCGTGCGTGAAGCGGAAAGATCCAACCAGCTGAATCTCTTTGGCAATCAGCGCCATAATTGGGAAGTTCGGGATGGTGCCGCCCATGCCGACCTGCACAAGCGTGCCTTTGGCACACACCACATCCAGACAGCGTTGCAGCGAAGACGGGTGGCCAGACGCTTCAAACGCCACATCGAAATAGCCTTTATCCGCCAGATACGGCGTGAAATCTCCGTCGGCGGCGTGGATCACCTCGCTCGCGCCCATCTGCAATGCCATGCTCAGTGAACGCTCACTGATATCGCTGCACACCACTGAAGCGGCACCACGCGCTTTGGCGGCGGCGGCAATCAAGCAGCCAATCGGCCCCACGCCAGAGATAAACACGTGCTTGCCGGTGAGATCGCCCGCCTGATGCGTAGCATGAATGCACACCGCCAGCGGCTCGGCAAACACCATCACTGTTTCATCGGCGTCCTGTGGGAAGGGAACACACTGCTTGCTGTCCACCACTTTGTATTGGGTGAAACCGCCATCCACGTGCGGTACGTACATGGCGCTGCCGAAGAAGCGCATGGAGGTGCACTGGTTTTCCTGATCGCGCTGGCAGTATTTGCACTCGCCACAGGGTTTGGACGGGTTGACCGCCACTTTCTGATCCGGCTTGAGGTTAGGATCATCACTCTCGACCACCTGACCGATAACTTCATGGCCGAGGATCATCGGCATTTTGACTTCAAAATTGCCGACCTTACCTTCCTGATAGTAGTGCAGATCAGAACCGCAGATGCCTCCGCGCGTAACCCGCACCAGCGTGCCTTTACCCTCCCACTTCACCTGCTGCTGCGCGACGCTGACCTGTTTTTTACCGGTGATCACGCAGGATTGTGTTTCGATATTCATGATTTCCCCATTTGGTGCTATTGCAATGGCGCCATAACAACGGGATCCGCACGACAAAACTGTGAACCAGATCACTCAAAATCATGTTACGAAAAAGGTGTTACCTGGAACGTGAACTACTCGTGCTGAAGATGGAACCTGGATCACTTTTTACTGGCGAAAACCAAGAACGGTCTGGGGGATTAAGCGGGAATGAATATGCCATTATCGCCACACCCTCACCTGGGAATGTTGTTTAGATTGAATCTGACAGGAGTCATAACCAAAGAGCTAATTCATTAGCCCGCATCTTCATGTTCTTTCAGGGCGCGCAGGTTTCTTCCCGTGCCTGGCGAAGGAGTCCGAACCTTTCGCTAGCGACTTGCCGCCCTGCTTTTTTTGAGGTTTCTCACAGCCTGAACGCCACGAATTTCCATCCCGCCCTTTTCCCGCTACAGTTCACTCATCCGACCACTTTCTGAGACTGTGATCATGACTGAGCATTACGCCCACTTGTTTACCCCGCTTGATCTGGGATTTACCCAACTGAAGAACCGTTTTTTGATGGGCTCAATGCACACCGGACTGGAAGAGCATGCCGATGGTGCTGAGCGCCTGGCGGCGTTTTATGCCGAGCGGGCGCGTGAAGGCGTGGCACTGATCGTGACGGGCGGCATCGCGCCAAATCCGCAAGGGGTGGGTGCGCAAGGGGGAGCCGTTCTTAACCAGGAAAGCCAGTGCGACTGGCACCGCACGCTCACCGATGCGGTGCATGCGCAAGGCGGTAAAATTGCCCTGCAAATTCTTCATACCGGACGCTACAGCTATCAGCGCGATCTTGTGGCGCCTTCGGCGTTACAGGCCCCGATTAACCCCTTTACCCCGCGTGAACTCAGCGATGCGGAGATTCAGCAAACCATTGCTGACTTCGCGCACTGCGCCCGCTTAGCTCAGCAGGCCGGTTATGACGGCGTGGAGATCATGGGCTCGGAAGGCTATCTGATTAATCAGTTTTTGGTCGCGCGCACCAACCATCGCGATGATCACTGGGGTGGCGATGTCGTGCGGCGTCGGCACTTTGCGCTGGCGGTGACCCAGGCGGTACGTGAAGCAGTGGGTAACGAGTTTATTATTATCTTCCGCCTGTCGATGCTCGACCTGGTAAATAACGGCAGCTCGCTGGAAGAGACGCTGACGCTGGCAAAAATGCTGGAACAGCGCGGCGTGACGCTGTTTAACAGCGGCATTGGTTGGCATGAAGCGCGCATTCCCACCATCGCCACCTGCGTGCCGCGCGCTGGATTCGCCTGGGTGACACAGCACTTACGTGAAGCCGTGTCGGTACCGGTTATCGCCACCAACCGCATCAATCATCCACAGGTGGCGGAAACGCTACTGCGCGATGGCGTCGCCGATATGGTATCGATGGCCCGCCCCTTCCTCGCCGATGCGGCCTTTGTGCGCAAAGCACAAGCCGGGCAGCCCGATGCCATCAATACCTGCATCGCCTGTAACCAAGCCTGCCTCGACCAGATTTTTGTCGGCAAGGTCACCTCTTGCCTGGTCAATCCTCGCGCCTGCCATGAAACGTTGATGCCGATTGTGCCTACGCAGCATCGCAAACAGATTGCGGTAGTAGGCGCTGGCCCCGCAGGCATGGCATTTGCGCTGCAGGCGGCACAGCGTGGGCATCAGGTCACGCTGTATGAGGCCGATGCGCAGATCGGCGGTCAGTTTAATATCGCCCGGCAGATCCCCGGCAAACAGGAGTTCAGTGAAACGCTGCGCTATTTCCGCCATCAGTTGGAAGCCGCAGGCGTGGCGATCCATACGCAGCATCGTGTCTGTGCAGATGAACTGGAAAGCGCCGATGAAGTGGTGATTGCCACCGGTATTACGCCACGCCAGTTGAGCATTCCCGGCATCGATCACCCCAGCGTGCTCAGCTATCTCGAGGTGATCCGCGATAAAAAACCGGTGGGACAGCGCGTGGCGATCATTGGTGCCGGCGGCATTGGTTTCGATACCGCCGAGTTTTTACTGCATCGAAATGAACATGAAGACTTCTATCAAAGCTGGGGCATCGATCGCAGCATGCAGGCGCGCGGCGGATTAGTGCGCCCGCAGCCGCTGGCAGCCGATCGGCAAATCTGGCTGTTGCAGCGTAAGTCGGGTAAACCTGGTGCTGGACTGGCAAAAACCACTGGCTGGATCCACCGCGCCAGTTTGCAGGCACACGGGGTGCAGCTGTGGGGCGATGTGGAATATCTGAAGATTGATGATGAAGGACTGCATCTGCGCCATCAAGGCGAGGCGATCACGCTGGCAGTGGATAATGTAGTGATTTGTGCCGGTCAGGAACCGATGCGCCAGTTGGCGGATGAATTGACCGCACGCGGTAAAGCAGTGCGGCTGATTGGTGGCGCGGATGTGGCGCAGGAGCTGGATGCTCGCCGCGCCATCGCTCAGGCGACTGAACTGGCGCTCAGTGTGTGATTAACGCAGTTTAACCGAGCGCAGCACCACAAATTTGGCATTGGACGCCACCAGCTCACAGTTACCAAACAGCTTTTTCATTTTGACGTGATAACCGAGGTGGCGGTTGCCAACAATGCGCAATTCGCCGCCATATTGCAGGCAACGTTTGGCATCACGCAGCATTTGCCAGGCCAGATGATCGGTCACCGCGTGCTGCTGGTGGAACGGTGGATTACACAGCACGGCGTGCAGCCGATCCGACGGGAACCCACTCAGCACGTTGTTAACGCGGAACTGGCAGCGCGCCAGATCCTGCGGACGGTTCACTTCCACATTGAGCTGGCTGGACGCCACCGCCATGTAGGATTCGTCATAGAACAGCACCTCAGCATTCGGGTTCTGCTCCAGCGCCAGTAAACCAATCACGCCGTTACCGCAGCCCAGATCGAGGATTTCGCCCTCAATATCCGACGGCAGATGCTGCATAAAGAAGCGTGCGCCGACATCCAGCGAACCGCGTGAGAAGACGTTGGCGTGGTTATGGATCTGGTAAGACGAATCATCCAGCGGCCAAACCGTTGTGTCTGATACCTCCGGCAATTTCGGTTCCGTGAAGGTGCAGTAAATCAGACGGGCCTTCTTCCACGCCAGTGACGTTTTGCTCTCACCGAGGATGCGGTCAAACAGCTGTTGCGTGGAATTATGAATGTCTTTGGCTTTTGCCGCGCCGATGATTAGCGTATCAGGCGTGACCACTTTGCGCAGCGCACGCAGTTGATGCTCTAACAGCGCCAGTGCTTTCGGGATTTTGATCAATACGGCGGCAGGCGCGGCCGGCAGTGGTGCCAGGCTATCGATAAAGTGCACCTGATCTTCATCCATCTCATTCAGACGCAGGTTCTGTTTCGCCGCCATCTGGCTGAGCCAGGAATCGCTCACGTGCCAGACTTCACGGTTGCCTAATCCACAGGTCAAGGCGCCAAAGTTGTCGTTGAACACCAACACCGGTCCTTCTGGCAGGGCTTGCTGCAACAGGTATTCATCGGCGGAATCCCACGCCTGTAACGGGCTTTCTTCACGCATTGGCGGGAAGCGCTGCAACGTCAGCGTGCGATCGGTCAGTTCAAATTGGCTCATGGAATCTCCGGCGTGGTACACTTTGCGCGATTTTCGCCCTAAAAAGGGGGCGCAGTATACTGTCTTTCGTCGGGAATCCCAATGTCATTAATCTATCTGCAGGGTTACCCTGAAAACATCCTCGAACAGGTGCAGTTGCTGATTGATAATCAGCGATTAGGCAGCTTTTTGCAGGAACGTTATCCCGATACCCACGATATAGTCAGCGATCGGGCACTTTACGATTACACCCAGGCGATGAAAAGCCGCTATATGCGCAGCGCGCCGCCAGTGAGCAAAGTGATTTGGGATAACAAAATCAAGGTGATGAAACATGCGCTTGGCCTGCACACGGCCATTTCACGCGTGCAGGGTGGCAATCTAAAGGCCAAAGCCGAGATTCGCATCTCCACCTTCTTCCGCCTGGCGCCGGAACCTTTTCTGCGCATGATCGTGGTGCACGAACTCGCGCACCTGAAAGAGAAAGAGCACGATAAAGCGTTTTACCAACTCTGCTGCCATATGGAACCGGATTATCACCAGCTGGAGTTTGATGCTCGCCTGTGGATGACAGACCAGGCGATGCGCGGCAACGCGGCTTAAAGAAACTCCTGCGCCTTCTGTATCAAACTGGTTTTGGTCAGGGCGCCCATAAAACGGCGCTCCTGCGGGTTGTTTAGCACCGGCAAGCGCTCCAGCGTCACCCGGGCAAATGCCTCCCAGCCTTCCCGCATACTCTGATTCTGATAAATACACGGAAAGTTATCGTCCATCACACTGCTAACCGGCGAATCCAGGGTGATCTCCTGCGTCAGCACTTTGCGGGAGATATCGTGAATCGACACCACGCCAAGGAACTGCCCAACGCTGTTGATCACGTAGACATAGCGTTCACGTTTGAGCGAACTCACCGCCAGCGCCTGCCCCACTGACTCTTCCGGTTGCAGCGCCGCGCCGGGGATGATCAGCTGATCCACGCGCATATTATCGAAGTCGAATTTGGCTTCTGAACGACTAAAGTGATTGCTCACCACCGGATAGGTGCTGGCGGATTGCAGCCGGTACACCACCATGGAGGCCAGCACCGAGGCAATCATGATTGGGAACAGCAGGCTGCTGTTGAGCGTCATTTCCAGCACCATCAACATCGCCATCAACGGTGCCTGACTGACTGCTGCCAGCACCGCCGCCATGCCAATCGCCGCATACAGCAAGGTGTTACCCACCGGTATATGCAGCACTACGCCAATCTGCGCCAGTGCCACGCCCAGCAACGCGCCTATCAGTAAAGAAGGGGTAAACAGCCCGCCCACCGCGTTCGATCCCACCGACAGTGTGGTCGCCAGGGTTTTCAGCACCAAGAGGCCCACCAATCCCGCCAGCACATAGTGACCATCAATGATTTTCACGATCACTTCGTAGCCATTGCCCAAGATATCCGTGGAGATCAGCGCCAAAAAACCCACCGCTAAACCGCCTAACCCCAGGCGTGCGGGCAGAGATGAGATACGAGCAAACTGCGCTTTACTGCGTGCAATCAACTTAATCAGTAGCCAGCCCGCGCCCCCCGCCACCAGGCCAATCAGGATGGTCATCAGCAAGCTGCTGATATCCATCTGGAATAGCGCTTCGGAGAGTGGATAAAGCGCGCTGCGGAAACCCAATGACCACATGGTCATCACCGCCACCGCCGACGCGACAATCAACGGGATCAGCCGTTGTAAGGCTGAGATACCGAAGGCAATTTCAGCCACGAAGATCGCGGACGCTAAGGGAGCGTGATACACCGAAGAGAGCCCAGCCGCCGCGGCCATCGCCACGATATCGCTGTTGCGCATCTGCGGAAACCAGCGGCCGATCAGACTGCCGCTCAGCGCCGACAGCTGCACCATCGGCCCCTCTTTACCGATCGAGGCGCCGCTGCCGATACTGGCAATTGATGACAGCGCACGGAACAAGGAGGTTTTGGTCGGCACCGCATCCAGACGGGCGTTGATCACTTCGAGGTAATCGGTTTTGACCGTTTCCTGTTTCTCGATCGCCACGGCAAAACGCAGGAAATAGCCCGCCAGTACCCCGCCCGCGCCCACCAGCAACGGCCAGAAGATCCACGGCCAAACGTGCATCGCCACGGTGATTTCGCTGTCGCTGTTAAACAGCAGACGGTTGATGAGATCAATCACGCCGCGAAAGGCGAGCGTCACCAGCGAGGCGACAAATCCCACGGGGATAGCGATTAACAGCGTGGTCCAGTTCAATGCATGTTTACTTCCACTCACCCACGCGTCCCCGTTTGCTGGTTAAGAAAATTGTGCCGCATCATCATATTGGAATGCGGATCGCATGATCAAATTTCGTCTGACGACCTTCCCGCTGAACATGCTACTCTGCCGCTTTACTGTTGCAGGAGAGCTAACCGTGATTCGTTTTGCCATTGTGGGAACCAACTGGATAACCCGCCAGTTTATCGACGCCGCGCACGAGACCGGCAAAATGAAGTTAAGCGGCGTCTATTCGCGTCAGCAAGCCCAGGCTGATGCCTTTATCGCCGATTATCCCTGCAAACTCACTTTCACGTCGCTTGATGCGCTGGCAGCCAGCCCGGAGATTGACGCGGTCTACATCGCCAGCCCGAATGCGCTGCATGCTGAACAGGCGATGCTGTTTATGTCGCACGGCAAACACGTGATTTGTGAAAAGCCGATGGCCTCAAACCTGCGTGAAGCCGAAGCGATGATCGCCTGCGCGCGCCAGCATCAGGTGGTGCTGTTTGAAGCCTTTAAAACCGCCAGCTTGCCCACTTTCCTGCAACTGCAGCAAACCCTGCCGCAACTCGGCAAGCTGCGTAAAGCATTGATCAATTATTGCCAATATTCATCACGTTATCAGCGTTATCTCGACGGTGAAAACCCGAACACCTTTAATCCACGCTGGTCGAATGGTTCGATCATGGATATCGGATTCTACTGTCTGGCCGCGGCGGTGACCCTATTTGGCGAGCCACAAAAGGTACAGGCGCAGGCTTCACTGCTGGAAAGCGGCGTGGATGCACACGGCGTAGTGGTGCTGGGCTACGGGGATTTTGACGTCACTTTGCTGCATTCTAAAGTCAGCGACTCCCTGATCCCCAGCGAAATTCAGGGTGAGGCCGGTTCGCTGGTGATTGAGAAAATCTCTGAGTGCCAGCAACTGCGATTTATCCCGCGCGGCGGTGAGAGCCAGACGCTGACGCAGCCCCAGCATACTAATACTATGCTGTATGAAGCCGAGACCTTTGCCCGTCTGGTTGAACAACATCAGGTTGAACATCCAGCCCTGGAAACCTCACGTATCACGGCAAAACTGCTGACGGAAATCCGTCGTCAGACCGGCGTGGTGTTCCCGGCGGACCAGGTTAATCAGTAAATATTGCAAAATATTTCCACTCCCCCATTGTATCTTCCTGCGGTTGGACGTATGTTGAGCGCTGCAAAGGGGAGTAACTTGTAAGCTGATTGATCGTCATTACGATGCTTAACGCATCCGGTCGTCAGGCAACCCGGAATCGAATTCTGAGTTGTAAGTGAGACCTTGCCGGAAGGCGAGGTTTGCTTGCAGCTTAATAAAAGCGGCTAACGTCTTCTGACTTAGCCGTTTTTTATTTTCCGACAGGATACGACTATGCACTCTGTAGGCACACCACTACTCTGGGGCAGCTTCGCTGTTGTTGTGCTCATCATGCTGGCGATTGATCTCTTCTTACAGGGACGTCGCGGCGCTCAAACCATGTCATTCAAACAGGCGGCTATCTGGTCTCTGGTTTGGATCTCCATCTCCCTACTCTTCAGCGCGGCGTTCTGGTGGTATCTCGAAGGCACCGCGGGACGTGAAGTGGCAACCGCACAAACCCTGGCTTTCCTGACCGGCTACGTGCTGGAAAAAGCGCTGGCGGTGGATAACGTCTTTGTGTGGCTGATGCTGTTTAGCTACTTTGCGATTCCGGCGCAGCTACAACGTCGCGTCTTGATCTACGGCGTACTGGGCGCGATTGTGCTGCGTACCATCATGATCTTCGCGGGCAGTTATCTGGTCACGCAGTTTAGCTGGATACTGTACATCTTCGGTGCTTTCCTGCTGTTCACCGGCCTCAAAATGGCCTTTGCAAAAGATGGCGATGATGCGGCGGTAGGCGATAAACCGGTGGTGCGTTGGCTGCGTAAACATCTGCGCATGACCGATAACCTGGAAGGAGAGAAATTCTTCACCCGCAAAAACGGCGTGCTGTTTGCCACTCCGCTGCTGCTGGTGCTGATTATGGTGGAATTGAGCGATGTGATTTTCGCGGTTGATAGCATCCCGGCGATTTTCGCGGTCACCACCGATCCCTTTATCGTGTTGACCTCAAACCTGTTCGCAATCCTCGGCCTGCGTGCGATGTACTTCCTGTTGGCGAACGTGGCGGAACGTTTCTCGATGCTGAAATATGGCCTGGCGATAGTGCTGGTGTTTATCGGTATCAAGATGCTGATTGTCGAGTTCTATCATATCCCGGTTGGTGTCTCACTGACGGTGGTGGGAGTGATTCTGGGCGGTACACTGCTGATTAACGCCTGGGTTAACCACAGAAACGACCAGAAGCAGATCTCGCCATAATTCTCTGCAGGGGCGGTTATCGCCCCTGCTTTGTTTTGTCTCTTGTAATCTTTCCCTTTCATAACTCTGCAACATCGTCCTACACCAGCAGATCAAAAAACCAACCTGAGCGTTTAGTACAGAATTATCTCTTTTATCACCAAGACTTTTCCTTATACTCCGCCGGGCAAACCGTTAGGCGCGGAGGAACCGCGCACAACATTCATACCGCTATAAAAAGACCGAACTATGCAAAACAACTTTATTGGACGTCTGGGCGCGCTGTTCGCAGGAAGCCTGGTAAAACAAATCATGATTGGCCTGGTTGCCGGTGTGGCGCTGGCGTGGTTCTCGCATGATGCCGCATTGGCGGTGGGCCTGTTGGGTGAACTCTTTGTTCGCGCGTTGAAGGCTGTAGCACCGTTGCTGGTGCTGGTGCTGGTCATCTCTTCGATTGCCAATCACCAGCAGGGTCAGAAAACCAATATTCGACCGATCGTGATGCTCTATCTGCTCAGCACCTTCTTTGCGGCGGTGGTCGCCGTGAGCATGAGCCATCTGTTCCCGCAAACCCTCTCCATGAAAGTGGGAGCGACCGAGATTTCCCCGCCGTCTGGCATCACCGAAGTGCTGCATGGTTTATTGATGAGCATGGTGGCTAACCCGATTGAAGCGTTAATGAACGCTAACTACATCGGTATTCTGGTGTGGGCCATCGGGCTCGGTTTGGCATTTCGTCATGCCAGCCCAAGCAGCAAGGCGTTTCTCAATGATGCCTCACATGCGGCGACATGGGTGGTGCGCTGTGTAATTCGCTGTGCGCCATTGGGGATTTTCGGTTTGGTGGCCTCGATTTTGGCCTCAACCGGCTTCGAGGCCCTGCAGGAGTACGCCACACTGCTGGCGCTGTTGCTGGGATGCATGGCCATCATGGCGCTGATCGTCAACCCGATGCTGGTATTTCAAAAGCTGCGCCGTAATCCCTATCCGCTGGTGTTTACCTGCATCCGTGAAAGTGGCGTGACCGCCTTCTTCACCCGCAGCTCTGCCGCCAACATTCCGGTTAACATGGCCATCGCCAAACGTCTGAACCTGGACGAAGACACCTATTCCGTCTCGATTCCTCTCGGCGCGACCATCAGTATGGCGGGCGCGTCTACCACCATTACAGTGTTGACCCTGGCGGCGGTGCACACCTTAGGGATTGCTGTGGATGTTCCCACCGCGATTCTGCTGAGTTTTGTGGCATCAATTTGTGCCTGCGGCGCGTCCGGTGTGGCGGGCGGTTCTCTTCTGCTGATCCCGGTGGCCTGCAACATGTTTGGCATCCCTAATGATCTGGCGATGCAGGTAGTGGCCATCGGCTTTATTATCAGCGTGTTGCAGGATTCTGCTGAGACCGCGCTGAACTCCTCAACCGACATTCTGTTTACTGCGGCGGTGTGTCAGGCAGAGGCAGAGCGGGAACCGAGTACTGCATAATTTGTAAAATCGCTTCCTGCCTCCTGAGCGTATTTTGGTCGCCATGATTGGCGACCTTACAATGGATAGGTGCGATTTTGTGGGGTGCGCATTCAGGTACAAACGGGCACATGGGTAAACAGTTATAGGTTGGTGAGAATATTGATGCCATCACTGGCCACAGCAATGATCATGCTAAAAGCCCCGTGAAGGCCAGCCCGAAGAGCAAAGCGTCCGCCGCCGGGAGCGGCGGCCGATCTGCATGGATGCGTGATTCCTTTGCGATCGGGCTGGCCTTTATGGGGCCGTGAACGATACCTACAGCAACGAGCAAAAAGTGTTACCTGTGTGCCCGGTTTGCGCATTCATGCGCACCGGGGAATCTACAGCGTCACTCCACTCTTAAATATCGCTAACTCGCGGAAATCATTGGCTTCGTTACGCGCTGGTTTCCCATTAGCAATCGCCACAATCATATCGACGAAGTCGGCCAACATCTCCGTCATGCTCATGCCATCAATCAACCGTCCGGCGTTAAAATCAATCCAGTGCGGCTTTTTCTCTGCCAACTGGGTGTTGGTCGCGATCTTCACCGTGGGCACAAAGCCACCGTAAGGCGTGCCGCGACCCGTAGTGAACAGCACCATATGACAGCCCGCACCGGCCAAGGCACTGGTGGCAACCGCATCATTCCCCGGCGCACTCAACAGATTCAGGCCCGGCGTGTTGAGACGCTCCCCATATTTCAGCACGTCCACCACCTGGCTCTGGCCCGCTTTCTGCGTACAGCCAAGGGACTTTTCTTCCAGCGTGGTGATGCCGCCCGCTTTGTTCCCTGGCGACGGGTTCTCATAAATCGGCTGCTGGTGATCGATAAAGTAGCGCTTGAAGTCGTTAATCATCGCCACGGTTTTGTCGAAGGTGGCCTCATCCCGGCAACGGCTCATCAGAATGCGCTCTGCGCCGAACATCTCCGGTACTTCGGTCAACACTGTGGTGCCGCCGTTGGCAATCATTTGATCGGAGAAACAGCCCAACATCGGGTTAGCCGTGATGCCGGAGAAACCGTCGGAACCACCACACTCCAGACCAAACTTCAGTTCGCTGAGTTTGCCCGGCTGGCGCTGATCTTCGCGCATCACGTTATACAGCGCGTGCAGCCGCTCTAATCCGGCTTCGACTTCATCGTCCTGCTTCTGGCACTCCATAAACTGCACGCGGTCGCTGTCAAAACCACCGAGGGTATCGCGGAACACATCCACCTGATTGTTCTCGCAGCCCAGGCCAATCACCAGCACTGCGCCAGCATTCGGATGACGCACCATGTTTTGCAGCATGGTGCGTGTGTTCTCATGGTCCTGCCCCAGTTGTGAACAGCCAAACGGGTGGCTAAACAGATGCACGCCATCAATCCCTTGCGCTTCGTTGGTCTCTTTCATGAAGCGCGACAGGATTTGCCGGGCGATACCGTTCACGCAGCCAACAGTTGGCAGAATCCATAGCTCATTGCGGATCCCCACCTCGCCACTGGCGCGCCGGTAAATCTGCACCTCACGGTCACCGGCCTGGGGCGGGATCGTGAGGAATTCGGGCTGATACGCGTATTCATCCAGATCGCTCAGATTGGTGCGCGCGTTGCTGGAGTGAATGATTTCCCCCGCAGCAATCGGGCGCGTAGCATGCGCAATCGGCAAACCGTATTTGATCACCAACGCATCGGTTGCCAGCGGTGTCAGCGCGAACTTATGGCCGCGCCCCACTTCCTGCTTCAGCGCGATGACCTGATGATCGATTTCAACCTGGGTGTCCGCCGCTAAATCCCGCAGCGCCACCGCCACGTTGTCGCGTGAATGTATTTTTATCGCATTTTGCATAGCGTTATCTCAGTTGGTTCAACGCCGTCCGCATCCCGTGGACGATGATGTTTTGCAGGTGTTGGCTGATGGCGGCCACGAATCCGGGCCGCTGAGTCAGATCTTCGCCCCAGTGTTGGCTGTTGCTCAGCACGGTCTGCACCAGCTGTTCTGGGGTCATTTTGTTTTGGTTTACGGCAGGCCACAGCTCAGCGAACTGCTGCAACCAGTGATCGTCATCCTGTAAAGGCCAGTGCTGCTCACCCTGTTCGCCACGATAAAACGCCAACAGCGCGGCAAACGCGAAGGTCAGGTGCGTGGGCCATTGGCCGGTTTGCTGCTGTGACAGCAACAGCGGCGGCAGCAAACGAGTGCGGAACTTGGTCATGCCATTGAGCGCAATCGAGAGCAGCGCGTGGCGGATAAACGGATTGCGGAAGCGGCGCTGCACGGCATCGGCAAAGGCGTGGAGTTCATCACGTGGCAGATCCAGCGTCGGGATCACCTCATCGCGCAACAGTGCGTCGACATAGCCAGCAATGGCAGCATCATCCATCGCTTCGCCGACACTCTCCAGACCCGCCTGAAACGCCACCGGTACCATGGCGGTATGCGCGCCATTGAGGATCGCCACCTTCTGCGCTTTGTAAGGCATGATGTCATCGACAAACTTCACTTCTGGCGCCAGGCTATCCAGCTTCAACTCCTGCGCCAGCGCATCCGGCCCCTGAATCACAAACTGGTAATAGACTTCACCCGCCACCAGATAGCGATCTTCATAGCCCAACTGCGCAGATATCGACGCGCTGTCGGCGGGATAACCGGTGACGATGCGATCCACCAGCGTGTTATAAAACGCGCAGTGATCCAGCACCCAGCGTGCAAACCCGGAGGGAAGCTGCCAGTGCTTGATGTAGCGCAACACCAAATCGCGCAGCGCATCACCGTTATAATCGATTAATTCGCAGGGCACGATCAGCCAGCCCTTGTCTGCGGCACCGGCAAAGTGGGTGAAGCGTTCCCACAGCAGTTGCGTCAATTTGCCAGGGAAGGAGGAGGCGGGCGCATCCTCCAGACGATCCTGCTCAGCAAACGCAATACCCGCTTCGGTGGTATTGGAAAACACAAAGCGCATCTGCGGTGCGCGGGCCAGCGCGAGGAAATCGTCATAATGCTGATAAGGCTGGATCTCGCGATTCACGCTGCGGATCAAGCGGGTTTCACTGACCTGCTCACCCGCCGCATTCAGGCCACGGATCAACGTGGTGTACAACCCATCCTGCTGATTCAGTGAATCCTCAACCACGCGATTGCGCGGCCGCACCACCACCACGCCCGCATCGGTATCCTGATGTTGATTGAGCCAGTCAAGTTGCCAGTCAATGAAGGCACGCAGGAAATTGCCTTCACCGAACTGGATAACGCGTTCGCTGTACTGCGCGCCGGGGAACTCGTGACGGTTTAGCCGCTGCATCATCAGGCTCCTAACTCAATGCCGAAGTAATCACGGGCATTGTTAAAGCTGATGTTCTGCACCATCTGCCCCAAGAGCGCTTCGTCGGCAGGGGCTTCACCTCGTTCCACCCAATTGCCAATCATCTGGCACAGCAGACGACGGAAATACTCATGGCGCGTGTAGGAGAGGAAGCTGCGGCTGTCAGTGAGCATGCCGACGAAGCGGCTCAGTAAACCGATTTGCGCCAGCTGCGTCATTTGTCGCTGCATACCATCCAGCTGATCGTTGAACCACCATGCTGAACCAAACTGCATCTTGCCCGGCTCACCTTCGCCCTGGAAATTGCCCGCCATAGTCGCCAGCACTTCGTTATCACGTGGGTTGACGCAATACAGAATGGTTTTTGGCAGCGCGTTATTGCGGTTCTGCGCATCCAGCAAGCGAGCCAGTGGGATCGCCAGCGGCGCATCGTTAATGGAATCGAAACCGACGTCCGGGCCGAGAATGTTGAACTGGCGCTGGTTAGCATTACGCAGCGCACCGATGTGATATTGCTGCGCCCAGCCGCGGCGGGAATATTCGCTGCCCAGCCATACCAGCACCGCGGTTTTGAATTGCGCGACTTCCTGTGGTGTTGGTGCGGTCCCTTGCAGGCGGCGCGCCAGAATGCCATCCAGCGTGCTTTCATCCGCTTCGGCAAACAGCACCACATCCAGCGCGTGGTCGGAGATTTTGCAGCCGTGTGCGGCAAAATGATCGAGACGCTGGCTGAGGCCACGCAGCAGATCGTCAAAGCGCAGCACGTTGATATCCGTGACCTGCTCCAGACGCTGGATCCACGGCAGGAAAGTATCGAGTTCAATATTGAAGGCTTTATCTGGACGCCAGCTCGGCAGCACTTTCACGCTGAAACTGGCATCGTTCGCCAGCGTGCGGTGGTGCTGGAGATCGTCCAGCGGATCGTCGGTGGTGCCGACCATTTTCACCTTCATCTGCTGCATGATGCCGCGCGCGCTAAAGGCATCCTGAGCCAGCAATTCGTTGCACTGCTGCCAGATGCGATCTGCGCTTTGCTCATTCAACAGCACATCAGTAATACCAAACGGACGACGCAGTTCGAGGTGCGTCCAGTGATACAGCGGATTCCCAATGGTATGCGGCACCGTGCGGGCCCAGGCGTTGAACTTATCCTGATCGCTGGCTGCGCCCGTGCACAGCGCTTCCGGCACGCCGTTGGCACGCATCGCGCGCCACTTGTAGTGATCGCCCTTCAGCCAGATGTCATAGAGGTTGGTGAAGCGATAATTTTCGGCAATCTGCTGCGGGGGTAAATGACAGTGATAGTCGAAAATCGGCTGGTCTTTGGCGTAGTCATGGTACAGACGACGGGCGAACTCGCTATCGAGGAGAAAATCTTCACTCATAAAACGCGACATACCTGCTTCCTCATGTTTGGTGCCTGTTGGCTTCTGACTCAAAGTTATCATACCAATTTTGCAGATCGGCAAAATTGTTTGCGATGCATCTCACAATAATGACAGTTTCACTGTGGGTATATGGACGAAATAGCCAGCAATAATGCACTAAGCTGCTGTTATAGCGGATTTTTAAATGAACTCACACGGCATGCAGGTTTTTTGTGATGGCATTCAACTTTTAAAGCTGTATAACAAGTTAACCTCTCGCCTCGTTGATGCCGATCGTAATGGCACAGCGCATAACAACAAGGCGGCGGGTCTGCTCGTCAAGGCCGCCCGAGTGCGCACAGCAGTGCGCCTGACTCTTTAATGGCAAGCATTACGACAGACTGGAAGAGGTTAATGATGCGTAAGATCAAAGGGCTACGCTGGTACATGATTGGGCTGGTGACGCTGGGCACCATACTCGGCTACCTGACGCGCAATACCATCGCGGTTGCCGCACCCACGCTGGAAACCCAGCTTGGCATTACCACACAGCAATACTCGTATATCGTTGCCGCCTATTCGGCGTGCTACACCGTGATGCAGCCCGTGGCCGGTTATGTGCTTGACTTACTGGGTACCAAAATCGGCTATGCGGTATTCGCCGTGCTCTGGGCCATCTTCTGCGCGGCCACGGCGATGGCGGGCAGCTGGGGCGGTTTTGCGCTGGCGCGCGGTGCGGTCGGTGCAGCGGAAGCCGCGATGATTCCTGCGGGCCTGAAAGCCAGCAGCGAATGGTTCCCGGCGAAAGAGCGTTCCGTCGCGGTGGGCTACTTTAACGTGGGTTCGTCGATAGGAGCGATGCTGGCACCGCCGCTGGTGGTGTGGGCGATTATGGCACACAGCTGGCAAATGGCGTTTATCATCACCGGCGTGTTGAGCATGGTGTGGGCACTGTGTTGGCTGGTGTTTTATAAGCATCCAAAGCAACAAACCAAGCTGAGTGAAGAAGAGCGTCATTACATTATCGCGGGACAGGAAGTACAGCATCAGACGGGCAACAACAGCAAAATGTCCGCCCGCCAGATTCTGCGCAACCGCCAGTTTTGGGGTATCGCTCTGCCGCGCTTCCTTGCAGAACCGGCCTGGGGCACGTTTAACGCGTGGATCCCGCTGTTTATGTTCAAAGTTTATGGCTTCAATTTGAAAGAGATAGCCATGTTTGCCTGGATGCCGATGCTGTTCGCGGACCTGGGCTGTATTGTCGGCGGATATTTGCCACCGCTGTTCCAGCGTTGGTTTGGCGTCAACCTCATCGTGTCACGTAAACTTGTCGTCACCTTGGGCGCAGTGCTGATGATCGCGCCGGGCACCATCGGCTTGTTTACCAGCCCTTATGTCGCGATTGGATTATTGTGCGTCGGTGGTTTTGCTCATCAGGCCCTGTCTGGCGCGCTGATTACCCTCTCTTCCGATGTGTTTGGGCGTAATGAAGTGGCAACCGCCAACGGTTTGACCGGCATGGCAGCCTGGACCGCCAGCACATTATTTGCTCTGGTGGTCGGCGCACTGGCCGATACCTTAGGCTTTAGCCCGTTGTTCGCCGCACTGGCCGTGTTTGATTTGCTGGGTGCCTGCGTTATCTGGACGGTACTGAAAAACCAACCGGTTTCGGAATTGGACGATCGCCCTATCGCGCAACCGGCCACCGCGCGCAGTTAATCTCCTCGGGCTGGTGTCTGCCAGCCCATTTCCTCCGTTCCGCCAAAGTGGTATAACAACTCAACCTCCACCACTACAGCGAACCGCGCAATGGATCTGAACGAATCCCGTCGTCTTTACCAACAACTCGCCAGTGAACTCAAACGCCGGATTGAAGCAGACGATTATCGCGTGGGCGATAAACTGCCTGCAGAACGTTTGATCGCTGAAGAGATGGAAGTCAGCCGTACGGTGGTGCGTGAAGCGATCATTATGCTGGAAGTGGAAGGTTACGTTGAAGTGCGTAAAGGCTCAGGCATTCACGTCGTCAGCAATCAACAGCAGAATCGTGAAACCACCCCGAGCCAGCTGGAATTTGCCAGCTTTGGGCCGTTTGAGCTGCTGCAAGCCCGCCAGCTGATTGAGAGCAACGTGGCCGAATTTGCCGCCACCCAAGTGACGCGTCAGGACATTATGGCGTTGATGGCGATTCAGGAAAAAGCGCGCCAGGAAGATCACTCACGTGATTCCGAATGGGATATGCATTTCCATGTGCGAATTGCGCAATCCACGCAAAACAGCGCATTAGCCGCGATTGTCGAAAAGATGTGGCTGCACCGCCTGCACAACCCTTATTGGCTGAAGCTGCACGAACATATCGATGCGCGCAATATCACCAGCTGGTGCGACGATCACGACCAGATTTTGAAAGCACTGATGCGCAAAGATCCCGCCGCCAGCAAGCTGGCAATGTGGCAGCACCTGGAAAATACTAAACAGATGCTGTTTGACGCCACGGCCGATGATTTTGAATTCAATGTTGACCGTTACATGTTTGCGGAAAATCCCGTCATCCTGCCGGAAGGTAGTGACAATTCACATTGATTCTGCTGCATTTCCAGGCGAATTAGTCAGTTAATCTGCAATAATGTCAGCTCATGTAAAGCTCCTTTTGACCATCTGCGTCAAAAGGTAAAACTCCTGTACGGCAGCCACTTTACACTGTCTGACTAGCGTGATTTTTGTTACAGTTATCGCCCTTTTCTTACCCTTTGCGACAGGGCTTTAAAAAGTCGCTGATTTAACAATCTATTCTGGATGGATCCGGAAACTCCGCATGGGCTGCATACCTAAAATGTATAACCAAACCAGCCTGCGCCTCAGCCCCTCACGGGCACGTTTAACAATGATGTTCAGGAACGATTGATGGATATTTTGAAAGCATTGCTGCATGCCCTGTGGCAGCAGGATTACGAAATGCTCTCCGACCCCACGCTGGTGTGGGCCATATACGGTTTGCTGTTCATGATCCTGTTTCTGGAGAACGGCCTGCTGCCCGCCGCATTTCTTCCCGGTGATAGCCTGTTAATTCTTGTCGGCGTGTTGATCGCCAAAGGCACCATGGGTTTCCCGTTAACGTTGCTGGTGCTGACCACCGGCGCCAGTCTCGGTTGTTGGGTGAGCTATATTCAGGGCCGATGGCTCGGCAACACCCCCACCGTGCAAAAATGGCTCTCACATTTACCCGCGCAATATCATCAGCGCGCCCATAAATTATTCCACCGCCACGGCTTGTCGGCGCTGCTGATCGGCCGCTTTATTGCCTTTGTGCGTACTCTGTTGCCTACCATTGCCGGGCTCTCAGGCTTGAGCAATGCTCGTTTCCAGTTCTTCAACTGGGTGAGCGGCTTCTTGTGGGTGCTAATCCTGACCGTGCTCGGCTTTGCGCTGGGTAAAACCCCGATTTTCCGTCGCTACGAAGATGAACTGATGTTCTGCCTGATGCTGTTGCCGCTAGTGTTGCTGGTGATTGGGTTGGTGGGTTCTCTGGTTGTTCTGTGGCGTAAACGCCAGGCATCACGTAATGGGAATTCACAGTCATGATCAAGTTGCGTGGATTCCCCAAGCGCATTCTGCCTTGGGTGTTTGCCGGTGCGTTGGCGGTGCTGGCCGTGATTTTTGCGCCTTCGTTACTGCAACATGAAGCCGTGGTGCAAATCCGTGTTGCGCATAGCGGCACCAATTTGCCTGATGGTTTTTATCTTTATCAGCAACTCACCGCGCAAGGCGTGCGTATCAAAAGTATTACGCCCTCTGGCGATGCGCTGGTGATTCATTTTGAGAATGAAGAGCAGAGTTTAGCGGCGCAGAAAGTGCTGCGGCGCCTGCTACCACAAGGGTTCGTGGTGGCCAGTGGGCCGCAAGCTTCGCAGCAGGTTCCCGACGCCAATCGTCCTACTTACAGCTAATATTCCACCGTCTGGCGATAAGCCAGACGGTGAATCAATCCTCGCTATCCCCGCGTCTTCTTTGAATTTTTTCGTCCGATGTCTATCCTTAAGGAAGCGTGTGTTATGACAAGCTGGGATGCCATTCCTGCCCGGTTTGCGGCAGGTCATCAACAATGGAAGGTAAACGCCTGATGAAACAACAATTACTGCTGGGTGCTATTCTGTTCTCTCTCTCCGGTTCGCTGCTGGCGGCTGAATCACTGTGTCAGCAAAAAGAGCATGATATTCAGCGCGAGATCGACATGGCTAAACAGCACGATAATCAGCGCCGGGTCACCGGGCTGGAGCGCGCGCTGACTGAAGTGCGTGCCAGCTGCACCGATGAGAAACTGAAATCTGCCCACAGCGAACGCATCGAAGCGCAGAAGCATAAAATTGCTGAACGTGAGCGAGAGTTGAAGGAAGAACGTCAGGATGGCGACAACGATAAGATTGAAAAGCGCGAACGTAAGCTGGAAGAGGCACAGCACGAGCTGAAAAAGCTGGAAGCTGAGCCCTACTAATCGGACTTAAATAAATGATGTATACCCAGAATAATTCGAGCATCAGGAAGGCGGCAAGTGCCTGAATCCTCAGGAGCTTACTGAAGTCAGTGACTGAGGTGAATGCACGTAGCCAACGCACCTGCAGCTTGAAGTATGAAGGGTACAATGGAGAACTTCATGTCTAAAGACACTACATCTGAACATCTGCGTGCGGAATTGAAAAACCTTGCTGACACCCTGGAAGAAGTCCTGAGCAGTTCAGCGGATAAATCCAAAACTGAGCTGGATAAGCTGCGTAGCAAAGCGCGTGGTGCGATTGAGAGTTCACGTGAGCGCCTGGGGGATTCTGGCGAGCGTATCGCGCAGACCACGCGTGAAGCCGCTGAGAAAGCCGATGAGTATGTGCGCGATAACCCGTGGCACGGCGTGGGCATCGGTGCTGCTGTCGGTGTGCTGATCGGCATCCTGATCTCACGTCGTTGATATGAGCGATAGTCAGAGCCACGGCCCAGGCAAAGGGGTCTTCAACATTGGTCAGCGCATTGTCACCACGCTGGTAGGCATGGTGGAAACGCGTGTCCGGCTTGCGATTGCGGAGCTGGAAGAGGAAAAAGCCAATCTGATTCAGATGCTGCTGATGATTGGTTTGACCATGCTGTTTACCGCTTTCGGTTTAATGAGCCTGATGGTGCTGATCATCTGGGCGGTGGATGCGCAATATCGGCTAATGGCGATAGGCATTACCACCGCGGTGCTGTTTGCGTTGGCGTTGATATTTGGTTTGTGGACGCTGCATAAGTCTCGTCAGTCCACGCTGCTGCGTCACACGCGTAAAGAGCTGGAAACCGATCGCAAGTTGCTGGAGGAGCATCGCTCATGAGCCGCCGCGAACGTGAAGCGCGCATCCATGAACTGCTCAACCAGGTGCAGCAGCAGCGGCTCGATCTCAGCGCGGGTCGCCGTGACTGGCTGGATAGCACTGCGCAGTACGATCGCGGTTGGTTAACGCTGATCAGCATGCGCCGCTATCTGGCGATTGGCAGCAGCGCCTTAGCAATCTGGTCTATCCGCAGCCCTAACCGTATTTTGCGCTGGGCGAAACGCGGTTTTGGCTTGTGGAGCACCTGGCGCATGATCAAATCCACGCTCGAACCTCGCTAATTCCTTCATTTCAAACCGGATCTAATTGATTCGGTTTTTCTTCATCAGAATTCCTGAACAACATTGACAGTTTATCTCGCTTACAACTGTTCCATCCTGCGACTATCATCTCCCTCCATCGGCCCAACGAACTTTTACATCCGGTTCAGCGGGATTAAAACCTTGCAGGCCAACAACCTGCTTCATAATTCTTGTTGGAGTAAATGATGAAAAAATTCGAAGACTCAGGCCTGTTGCTGGCACGTGTATTAATGACCATTCTGTTCATCACTGCAGGCTGGGGCAAAATCACCGGTTACGCGGGTACCGCACAATATATGCAGTCAATGGGCGTCCCTGGCTTCCTGCTACCACTGGTTATCCTGCTGGAGTTCGGCGGCGGTCTGGCAATTCTGTTCGGTTTCCTGACCCGTTTCACTGCGCTGTTCACCGCTGGCTTCACCCTGCTGACCGCGTTCCTGTTCCACAGCAACTTCGCGGAAGGTGTTAACCAGCTGATGTTCATGAAAAACCTGTCCATCGCCGGTGGTTTCCTGGTGTTGGGTCTGGTAGGTCCAGGCGCTTACAGCATTGACCGTCTGATTCGTGCGCGTTTCGCTCCGGCTGCCGCACGCTAAGCACACAAGCATTGTCAGAACACATATACTGATTTGCAGGGGCGAGGATATTCCTCGCCCTTTTTCTTTATGGAGGGCTTATGGGACAGCTGATTGACGGTGTCTGGCATGACACCTGGTACGATACGAAGTCAACCGGTGGCCGCTTCAAACGCACAGAAGCAGTCTGGCGCAACTGGGTCACCGCTGATGGCCATGCCGGCCCCACCGGCAAAGAGGGCTTCGCCGCCGAACGCGACCGTTATCACTTGTACGTTTCTCTTGCTTGCCCGTGGGCGCACCGCACGCTGTTGATGCGCCAGTTAAAAGGGCTGGAGGAGATGATTTCCGTTTCGGTGGTGCATCCATTGATGCTGGAAAATGGCTGGACCTTCGATGATGATTTCCCCGACGCCACCGGTGACTCGCTCTACCAGAACGAATTCCTGTATCAACTCTATCTGCATGCCGATCCCCACTACACAGGGCGCGTCACCGTGCCGGTCCTCTGGGACAAAACGCAGCACACCATTGTCAGTAATGAATCTGCCGATATCATTCGCATGCTCAACAGCGCCTTTGATGCGCAGGGCGCGCGCGCAGGTGATTACTACCCGATTGAATTACGCGACAAGATTGATGAGCTGAACGGCTGGATTTACGACACGGTCAATAACGGCGTGTACAAAAGCGGCTTTGCCACTTCCCAGGCAGCCTATGATGAATCAGTAACGGCGCTGTTTCATTCGCTGGTACGACTGGAGCAGATCCTTGGGCAGCATCGCTATCTGACAGGCGACCGTCTTACTGAGGCCGATCTGCGCTTGTGGACGACGCTGGTGCGCTTTGATCCGGTCTACGTCACTCACTTTAAATGTGACCGCCACCGTATCAGTGATTACCGCAATCTCAGCGGCTTCCTGCGGGATATCTACCAGATGCCGGGTATCGCCGATACCGTGAACCTGCCGCACATTCGCCATCACTACTATTGCAGCCACAAAACCATCAATCCGAGCGGCGTGATTTCGCTGGGCCCGGCATTTGACTGGGATGAGCCGCACGGCCGCGGCTGAGGATAGTGCGGCTGGGTGCCCTCACCCTGGCCCTCTCCCACAGGGAGAGGGGACCGTTTTGTGCGGTTTGGTACCCTTAACAGTAAGACAGGACTGTTTTGTACGGTTTGGTACCCTTCACAGGAAGACAGGACTGTTTTGTGCGGTTTGGTACCCTTCACAGGAAGACAGGACTGTTTTGTGCGGTTTGGCAGAATGTGTTCATGGCTGACAACCGCTCGGTCGGTCCCTTCTCCCGCTTGCGGGAGAAGGTTAGGATGAGGGCGTATTTCCCCGCTTAAGCAAACTTAATCAGCACCATCCCCGCAATCAACAATCCGACGCCCAGCCAGCCAATGCGGTTCAGCCGCTGGCCAAACAGCACCCAACCTGCAGCGACGGTCGCGACCAACCCGAAACCACCCCATAGGGCATAAGCCACCGAAAGATCGATTCCTTTCACCGCTTGCGCCAAGGCACTGAATGCCGCCAGCACGGCAGTGAGAGACAACAGGCCATA
Organism: Pantoea sp. EA-12; assembly: GCF_030053355.1. Taxonomy (NCBI): domain Bacteria; kingdom Pseudomonadati; phylum Pseudomonadota; class Gammaproteobacteria; order Enterobacterales; family Erwiniaceae; genus Pantoea; species Pantoea sp. EA-12. Next base: position 358,571 of record NZ_JASGBY010000005.1, read on the forward strand.
CAGCGGGCGACGGAATCCATCGGAGTATTTCAGAAAGATGTTTGCGATGATCTCCAACCCAATCGCCAGTGCCAGCCAGGCAAGGTGCACAGCATTAAACGTGGCCATGTTGTCGCTCCTTGCGCGCCAAAGTGCCGGATTTGATCAGCACAATCCCCGTCACCAGCGTGATTAAACCCGCCACTTTCATCACTGATAAGCTTTCATCAAACAACATCACGCTGAACAGCGTGATAAACAGAATGCCAATTCCTTCCCACATGGCGTAAGCCACGCCGAGCGCGATACGTTTTACAGCAAATGATAAGAAAATATAGGAAAGCGCAATCATCACCAGCATGAAAATAAAACCGGCCTGATCGTCATTGACGCTGGCCCATTTCATCGAAAGCGTGCCGGTTATTTCAGCCAGGATGGCTAAAACTAATAAAATCCAATAACGCATACTTTCTCTCCTTAAGAGAAATAGATAGCCATCACGCGGAATAAACGCGTGAGAAATTTAAGAATATTTTTAAATAAGGAGAGTGTGACGCTAAAGCGAGAAGCGCCAGTGCTGGTCGTAGATCGAGCAGTGGAAGTGTTCAGGAAGGTCAGAAGAAATAGCCATCATTGGGGCGTTCATTTTGTCCATAATTTTACAACTTATCCACGTTGTTGCTTTTCATCGATGTGGATGAATAATTGTCCTCGGTAGTTAAACACGCGCTTATTCTGGCATAAGGTCATTAACTTTAGGGTGGATTTTCATTTCTTTACGATGGGCGCTATTTATTAAATGTGGTCTGGGAAACGAGCACAAATAAAAGCAAAAACCCCACCGAGGCGCTGAGGGATCCCCACTAAATCAGCGCTAATAAACCAACACCATATTTTGGTAGGTTTTGGCGAGGTGGTTAAGA